>JAAAOQ010000047.1 GCA_009908845.1 Gammaproteobacteria bacterium | reverse complement strand
ACCCACAGGCCCTGCAACAAACTGTTTAATAAAAGAAAGAAGAGGTGCGTAACGAGAATTCGGTGCCAATAGTTGACAGGTCAAAACATATCAGCCATTCCGCCTGATCGCCGGACAGAAAGCGCCGGAACAGTCAGCACCGATGGGCTCAGCTTGTCCGGAAACCAGGGCGAGTGACTATACAACGCCGAGCCCGGCCCGGAGCTCCGTAGCTTGAGGCCGCTGATCTCCGAAGTGCGATAATTAGTGGTGCAACTCTCTGTTTTCATTGGTCCAGGTCTGAAAAATGTCACAACAGTTGACATGTTAACCGGGGCACGTCGCGATCGGTCTCCGCTTGAAGGGCTCTCATTGGGCCGACGTGAGCGGGATAAGTGGTTGCCTTCACGACGGTCTACTGAGTGTTGCTGAGGGAACCACCTGACAGCGAGGCTTCCTTTGCAACGGTCCTATCAGGCAGCCGCATTTCGGCGCAGCAATTCCAAATTTGCCCCTAACCTTTGGCGGCGCGGCGACGTGGTGGCGGTTGTGCAGGCTGTAGAGCCTCGCTCATGGCGTCGAAGAGTTGCTCCCAGCTCACGAAGGGGAAGTTAGAACGTCAACGCCCGCAGGTGCTCGAAGAAGGTGCGTCGCGATGGCAGGTTGTCGCGCACATGGCTGTAGCGAGGAGCGTCGAGTTCCAGCAGTGTGTGGACGAGAAACGCCAGTAGGATCAGGCTCGCGAGCAAGTTGGCCAGATGCTGTTTGCCATGGCCATCGTTGTGCTCGAAGCGGTAGCCCTTGGTCTTGAGCGTGTTGTTGTTCTCGTTCTCGATCTTCCAGCGGCTGCGCCCGGCGTGACACCGTTCGCTGCATCCTCGCCCATCAGGTGCCGGAGCGCGAGGTCCGTGCCTTCGGCTCGCGCGTCACTGGCCGCGCCTGGCGCTATTCGGACCTAGATCTCGTCATCATGGGCGCCGAGCCGCTTCCGGCACTGACGCTGGCGAGGTTACGTGCCGACTTCGAGGACAGTGACCTGCCGGTCCGGGTCGATGTGCTGGAAGAGCGCGATCTGCCTAGGGCCGAGAGGGCTGCCTTAATGGAGCAAACCGAGGCAGTATCGGTTCCTGCTGAAAGCCTTGCTGCGGAGCTCCGCAGATGAGTCCCGCCACGGAGCGCCGACAAGCTTGCCGCCTGAGTTGCGCTTGGCCCGAGGTGCATGATGTGCTGAGTAATGTCGGGCATTGGGCGATCATCCCGCCTGGCGTCGGACCTTAACGATACGAGATGTCAAATGATGCAAGCCGTACGTTTGACTGCAGTCCTGAGAGACGATCATCGCCTTCAGCTCGAGGTGCCCGAGGAGATTGCTGTTGGACCCGTTGAGGTGATCGTGTTGTCCGAAAGGGGCGCCGAGTCCAAGCCCGAGCAAAGTCTCGGCGCCCTCTTCGAGGCCATCGATCAGATGCCTGGCAGCAGACACAGCCGAGACGAGATCGACCGCGCGATCGCCGACGAACGGGCAAGTTGGGAGTGACCCGGTGCGCCGATCGTACTGGGACGCCTGCGTGCTGATCTACCGGCTGCAGTCGGTCGAGCCATGGCGGACGCGCATTGCCAATGCGCTTGCACAGACGGGCGAGCCCAGGCTGACCGTTAGCGAGCTGAGCCGCATGGAGTGCCGAGTCAAGCCGCTGAGGGAGGGTGACACGAGCGCGCTGGCACGGTTTGATCGGTTTTTCACATCGCCTATGATCACGATCGTACCGCTTGGGCGGGCCGTCTTCGATCTCGCAATTGAAACCATCCTCCTTTGCACCGTCGGCGGTTCACATCAGCCGATCCTGACGGCCATCCAAGAGCTTAAGCCGGCGTTCGTGCTGTTCTTCGCGACCGGGCGGGATCAAGCGACCGGCAAGCCCGGCTCGATCGAGACCATCACTGGCAACGGCCACCCGATCCAGGTTCGGAGCGACAGTGGGGACGTCGAGCATCTGCCCAATATCCAGGCTCAGGCTGCCCTGGTGCAGACTTGCTTCCGCCGAAGACCCCCGCCCCGGCGACCGGCCGCTGCAAGCACGTTATACGCAATATGCTTATGGATTGCGTATAATCGTGGTCGATGCAACCCCGCCCGCCCATGCCTTCAACGCGCTGGGCAATCTGCTTGGCGTGCGCTGGAGCAGCTTGAGATGGGCTTTCTTCCGGTGCCGGCGCTGCTGCTTAGCCAGCGCGATCTGGTCCTGATCAACGCGCCCGATCCGGCCCGCTTCGCGTGGCACAAACTGCCGGTGTCGGAAGAACGCCCGCTCGCCATGGCCGCAAAGCGCGCCAAGGATCGCCTGCAGGCGGCACAGCTCTTGGCGGTCTTGCAAGAGGAGGCGCCCACGCAACTCGCCACGGCGCGCGCGCAGCTCAAGGCGCGCGGGCGCGGCTGGTCGCAACGCCTGGAGCGCGCGCTGGCCCAGTGCGAGGCGTGCGCCGCCGCCTTGGCAGGCGACCATCCGCATCCCTGAACGAGCGGCGCCGCTCATGACCGACCCGAGCCTCCCTGCCCCGACCGCCACCGCCTGGCTGCCCTGGTGCATCGCCGATTCCGGCGAGGAATCGCCCCATCCCGGCGCCCTGCCGCCGATCCCGGCCGGCGTCGACGGCTGGCTGATCGCCGCGGATCGCGGCCATCTGGCCGACTGCACCTCGGACCTGGAGGCGGTCAGCCGCTGGCGAGCGCTCAGCGCTCGTAGGATTCGATGCGCGCGGCCGCGCTCAGCGGCACCAGGAACGCGGTCGGGTCAGGCAGCACCTTCTCCCGCACCGCGGCCAGCGTGGTTTCACCGCCGTAGCTCACGGATGACTGCAGGTGGCCGCGGATGCGCTGAAGGATGGTGCTGACGCTGCCCCGGTAAGGCACCTGGATTTCCTGACCTTCAGGCGGGATTTCAAGCGCCGCGTCGAGCTCTTCGCTGCTGCCGCTGTCGTAGAGCGCTTCCATCACGGCCTCGGGCGAGGTCATGCCGCGGTAAAGCTTCTTCTTCATGTGGGTCGCCGGGTCCTGTATCACGTGGCCCGGCGCCTCGTCAGTGCCGGACAGCGCGCTGCCGAGCATCACCGTCGACGCCCCGCAGATCAGGGCGAGAAAGATGTCCTTGTCGGTTTTCACGCCACCGTCGGCGACGATCGGCACCTGGTCACCGACAGCGAGATAGGCCTCACGGATGGCCTGAAGCTGCGGCACACCGGCCGCGGTTTCCAGCCGCGTGCGGCAGCCGCGGCCCGGCCCGACGCCGACCTTAATGGCATCGGCGCCGATATCGCGCATGAAGCGCGCGCCCGCGACGGTCGCAACGTTGCCGCAAACCAGCGGCACGCTCCCAAACTGGCCCCGCAGCCCGGCAACAGCCCGCTCCATGATGACCGAGTGACCGTGAGCGATGTCGACGAACAGCAGATCGGCACCGGCCTCCAGCAGCGCCGCGGCCCGCTCCAGGTAATCACCGCGCGCGCCGACCGCCGCGGCGCAGCGCAGGTGGCCGGCGCTATCCTTGCTGGCGCCGGGCTGTTTGCGGTTGAGATTGATGTCGCGGCGCGTGATGAGCCCCTGGATGCGATTCGCGCCATCGATGAGCGGCAGGCGCTCGATGCGGTGTTCGAACATCAGCCGTTCGGCCTCGTCGGTGGAGATGTCCGGTGCGCCAGTCACCAAGCGAGACAGCGGTGTCATGAAATCGTCGACCGTTCTATCCTCGTCAGCATCGTGCACCGGCGTGTCGCGGTTCGAGAGCAAACCGGCCAGCACGTTGGAGCCGCTGGCCGTCTCGATCAGGATGCCGGTGATGCCGTGCTGCCGCGCGAAACGCCTGGCTTGACGGATCGTGGTGCCCATCGGCAGGCACAGGGGACTGTCGATCACAGCGCTCTGGCTGCGCTTCACCACGGCGACCTCGGACGCCTGGCGCTCAATGCTCATGCCGCGATGCACGACCCCAATGCCCCCATGCATCGCCATGGCCCGCGCCATGTCGGCGCCGGTGACGCTGTCCATGTTCGATGAAACGATCGGCAAATCCAACGCAATGTCCGCCGTCAGCAACGATTTGACGCTGATCGTGCGGCGGGTCTGTGAATCGGTCTTCTGCGGCCGGAACAGGAAATCGTCGAAGGTCCTGCCGGTCCAGAAAGCCGCCTCATCCGGCGTAGCGGTGAAGGCACTGTCCACGTTCTGCCACCTGCTCATTGCCATGGGTCAGTCTCAGGTTGCGCTGCGGTCAAAGGCGGAAACAGTCTCGGTCGCGGCAACGGATAGCTGTCGCCGACCTATCGCGAGTTCGGATCACCGGCCAGCAAGACGACCGCGGCTAGCGCATCTTACATCGAGGTCGGCTCCGAGCTCGTCAGCCTAACGTTCATGGCACGGTGCCACCCCGGACGATCAATTTCGCGTGATTCACCGTAACATGCCCATGGCCCAGCTTCTGCAGGCCTTCTGACGCCGAGTTGGGCGTGCTCAAGCCTCGCTTGGCGTAGTTTGCCCTATGCGGGAGCGGCCTCCGGCTCCGACCAGACCTGCAGGCTGCACGGTGATATGCTCAACCCTTCTCCAGCCCAAACCCATTGAGAGAGCAATCATGGCCATATCCAATCAAGCGCACCCCGACGAGCACACGAAGGACGTTGACATGGATCGCCGCGGATTCTTGGCACGGGTCTCCCAGATCACGCTTGTGCTCGCCGCCGCTGGGGCACTGACCGCCTGCGGTGAAATGGACGATGACGAGGATGATGACGACGACGACGATTGAGGCTGTCAGGTCATTGTTCCGCGGGCAGGAGCCTGCGCAGCGGTAGCATCGGCACCGGTGACGGTGCGTGCCTCGTCGGCCCCTTCGCGATGGTGCGGGATGCGCATTCGCGGGGGTCGATCAGCAGACGCCAGACCACGGAGGCCGGGGCGGCGATGTCGCGGGAACTGGGCTTGACAGCAGCTCGAGCGGGCGTTAATCGCTGACGATAGGGCTCGAGCCGCTCAGTTGTTGATTGTGGATGGCGGTTAGTGATTGACCAAGGTGACGTGACCGAACGTAAGCGACTGTCCAGCCGGTCACTTGCGGCGGCCATCTGCAACCGATCAACAGGGTTGTCCACAGGCGCTGTGAATTGCCCGCTGTGCCCCTCGCCTCTGTGCTCAGCGATTGTCCGATCGGACGTCCATGTCTCGAAACGGCAATGATCGCGGTGCGCGGAGGGGCCGATCAGGCCGCGATCTTCACCAGGTGCTGCTCCTTGAACTGGGCGCGGTGCTCGGCCGAGCGTGGGTCGTAGCCGTTGGCGCTCATCTTCTCGACCAGCCAGTTCGGCAGCCGACCGCGTAGATAGGTGTTGTTCGGATTGTCCGGGTCCGCATACCGGGCATAGCCGGCACTGGTATCGGCCGCTTTGCCATTGCGGCGCTTTCGCCCGAGCACGAGTCCGGTGATCTCCTCGGCATCATAGCCGCGCTCGGTGATCATGCCCTTGATCTGATCGGCAAGCTCACGCTTCTCTTGTTGCTGACGCGCTTCGAGTGCGCGGGCAAGGGCCTGCTTCTCGGCGTCCAGGTTTTCGAGGTGGGCCTTCAATTCGTCGGCACTGAGTTGTTCGTATTGTTCCATGGATCGACTACTTCCGGAAGATTGCTGATTGATTCGTCAGGGAGACGGTTTCTGGACACCGCCTGATCGAGGCGGTGTCCGTTCAGGTGCAATCATTCCTGCATGACGAAACAATTTCAAGGGCCTGCCCCGGTTTCGGTGCGAATCGAAGCGAGTCGTCGTGCTCCATTTGCGATTCCTCAATGCTGACGGGGTCAAGACGACCGATAGCGCTCAGCCTGTCCGAAGGCCCGTCACCCGGAAGTTGCGTCCAATTGCCAGCCTCGATGCCGAATTGGGCGTTTCCAGGTACGTACTTCTACTGACCGAGCTCGTTAGCCATCGTTTCACCGCGTCTTCGGCCACTCAGCGGTAACGGCTCCGATAAGGGCCTTCATCGCCTTTGGTGGTCTTCAGGTGATGCACGCGCTCGGGAGCGGCCTACTCTGCGACAAGCTGCCGATAATGCGATCGACATCGGAGGCTGGGCTCGGTCAGCGCTTACGCGGAACTGCGCGAGAGCAGGCGCGGCCTAAGAGACTTCATCAAAACGGCCGCTTGACTCGTGCACGCTTCTGATTTAGATGAAGACATCTCCGCCAGCTCAGACTCTCACCCTTGAGATCGATCCCTCACTGCTCGAGCAGGTGCACAGGCAGCTCGAACGAGCGCGACAAGACATCGAGCCGGAAGCCTATCTCGCCACGCTGGTGACGACGATCCTCGACAATTCCAGCTATCCCATCCGGGCGTCGCGGACCGATTCAGGAGACATCAAGCTGACCTATCACCTGAGATCGTTCAGCGAGCCGTTCATGTAGCGAGGCCTCACCATCCGCCGGGCTGAACCTGTCCGTTGGGCTGAACCTGATCGCTTGGCGGTGGCTCGAGCCTAGCGACCTGTGTCGCGGATGTTGGGTCACGCCCGTTGAGCACGATCGAGCACCGAGGGCGCCGTCTATGCTGCAGCGAACGGCGTCGATCACCTCAGGCGTCAGCCCTGGCACCTATTGCAGTCCCTTGCGCATTGGACTTTGACGATAGCCGTTCTAATCTCAATGTATCGGCGCGTTCTTAAAGACGGTGAATGTGATGAAACGTCTGTATTTCGTCGTGCCCGACAAGGGATCGTGCAAGAACCTTGTTGCCGAGCTGCGGGGGGCTGGCATCCCAAACCGGCACCTGCATGTGGTTGCCAGTCTAACCGTACCTCTCGACGACCTGCCGAAGGCTGGTCTGACGCAGAGGACCGACATCGTGCACGGATTCGAACGTGGGCTTGCTCTAGGCGGAACCGCCGGCCTATTGGGCGGAATGCTCGTTCTGGCATTTCCGCCCGCTGGTGTCGTGGCGGGAGGAGAGGCATTGGTAGCGGCCGTGACCGCAGGCGGCGCAGGGGTCGGTGCACTCGCATTAAGCCTCATTTCCAAGGATAGCCACAACAAAGACTTGGCGGCCTTCGAAGACGACATCGCCCACGGCCGCATCCTACTCATGGTGGACGTGCCTAAAGAAGAGTTGAAACACTGGAAACAGCTGATCTTGGCGCACCATCCTGAGGCGGAAATCGGTGTTGCGGCGCTGCCGCAGACTTGAATGACTGGGAGCCAACGCTTCGATGACCACAAGCTGCTCCGGTATGCCTATGCCGACGAACAAGCGACTCGGCACCGCCGGCCATCGCCCGCCTTCGGGCGCTTGCCGCCCGAGGCGGCGTCCACGCAGAGGCACGCCATAGCTGCATCAGCACGGTGGACTCGTCCTGAGTACGAAGCATTCAGCGAGGCGCGATAGGTCGCGTCCGCATGCCAGATCATCGCTGCCAGCGTCGCCGATCCGGGACTGTCAGACCGCACCATCGTCATCCGCCTCGCCTCGTCCGACTGATCTGCTCGAGTTTTTGCCCTTGTGGTCAGCGATTGACCGTTCGGACATCGATGTCTTGAAACGGCAATAATCGCGCGACCTCAGCCCGAACGCGGCGGCCGCTATGCACAGGGTTATCCACAGCCACGGTGGATAACCAACGCTTGACAGGACTGCGCTTCGTTGTTCCCGGAAACGAAGGGAGGTTGTTCTGCTAAGTGGTTGATGCGCGGATGCTGATCCGAGATTGCCCAATCGGACGGGTGAGCAGCTAAGCCCTTGGCGCATCAGGCATCGAAGCGCGGATTGCACGATCAGTTCACAGAGTTATCCACAGCCGCTGTGGTCCTTGCGCCCATCACACCAATACTTGATCAGCTTGATCGCATATCGGTTTCGGGCGAGAGGTATCGGGCGTGCGTGGAAGCCAGACGTTCTGGCTCGGCCTGTCGGTCGGCGCCCGGTAGCCCCGAACGATGCCATCGATCGTCATGAGGTGAGCTCCGCTTGGATTGTGGACCCTGACAGGGCTGACGCAGAATATCCGTAATGAGCGTGACAATGCGCTTGTCGATCGCTCCGTTGCATGGCGAAGGCTGATGACAAACACCGAAGACCCGTTCGACCTGACCCGTTTTGTCGAAGCGCAGGAGCCTCAGTACACGCAGGCCCTGAGCGAGATTCGCAGCGGTCGCAAGCGCTCGCACTGGATGTGGTTCATCTTCCCTCAGCTCGAGGGTCTCGGGCTGAGCACGACGGCGCGCCGCTACGCGATCCGATCCCTCGCCGAGGCGCAGGCCTATTTGGACCACCCGGTGCTCGGACCGAGACTGATCGCCTGTGCCGAGACCGCGCTCGGCCTAGAGGGTCGCAGCGCGCACGAGGTCTTCGGCTCACCGGATGATCTGAAGCTGCGCTCCTGCGCGACACTGTTCGCGCAGGTCTCGCCGGCGGGCTCGGTCTTCCATCGGCTACTGGAGCACTATTTCGCCGGCCAACCGGATGAGCGCACGCTGGCCTTGCTTGACGCAGGCTCGAGCTGAGCCGGTCTTGGATCGACGTTGCCAAGGGCCTCCGGTCGGTCTTGGCGAGGCGACGGCTGCCTTGAACGACGCGTCAGGCGTCAGCGTCTGCAGCCACAACGGCATCACCCACGCGAAGCAGCCCGCCCTGGATCACGCGCACACAGAGTCCGCCATGTCCGCGCATGGCATTGTAACCACCCGGCCCCAACACATCCTCCATCCGGGAGCACGGGTGCGCGAAGCCGGTTCCTTCCACCACCACCTCGCCGATGCGAAAGTGCTGTCCTTTGAGCGCGGCCAGGTTGATTCTGGATATCAGCAGGTTGCGACGCAGGCTGTCCGGCGCTATCTCATCGAGTCCGGCAAGTGCGGCAATCACCGGCAGATGCTCGGCCTGCAGCAGGGTGATGCCGCGGCTGCCGGAGCGCCCGGAGTAGTGATCGCCCTCGAGGCCCGCGCCCGCCGTGGCGCGCGCGATATCGGTTCTAACCAGTGCCGCGCGCTTCGCAGGCCGCAGACCAATCCATTCCAGCCGCCCGGGGCGCGGGAAGGTTTGCATCAGCGACGCCAGCGGGCTGTTCTTGGAGAAGGTCATGGCCTCAATGACTCGGAAGACTTCAGCCAGCCCGATGCCGCGCCGTTCCTGCTCGGTAAGGCTGACGAGCTTAAGTTCGTGTTCAGACACCACCCCGCGCGATCGGTGTGTTGTCTCATGGTCACGTTCATGGTCAGACACCACCCCGCAAGATGGGTGCGTTGTCTCAACGCAATAGTAAGCGACGCCCCATCCTGTCATGTCTCAGCCAATCCGTTCACCAATGTCCCCGCCCCCCGGTGACCCGCATCCTGCCGTGCTCGGCCTTGGGCTCGCCGCGCTGGGACGCCCGGGTTACATCAACCTGGGGCATTGCGAGGATACCGCCAACGGACGCAGCATCGAGGCGATGCGCGAGCGCGCCTTCGCCGTGCTCGATGCCGCGTGGAGCGCCGGCGTGCGCTACTACGACACGGCACGCTCCTATGGCCGCGGCGAGGCCTTTCTCGGCGACTGGCTGCAGTCCCGTTCGATTCCCGCCGATGCGGTGACCGTCGCCTCGAAATGGGGCTACACCTACACCGCCGATTGGCGCATCGACGCAGAACAGCATGAGGTCAAGGATCATTCGCTGCCAGTCCTGCAGCGACAATGGCAGGAGACCTGGAGCAACCTGGGCGGTTATCTGGACCTCTACCAGATCCACTCCGCGACGCTGGACAGCGGGATACTCGATGACTCAGCCGTGCATACAGAGCTTGCCCGCTTGAAGACGGCAGGAATACGGATCGGGCTGACCCTGAGCGGTCCTCAGCAAGGCCAGGTGCTTGAACAGGCATTGGCCGTTCAGGTCGAGGGCGTGCACCTGTTCGATGCAGTGCAAGCGACCTGGAACCTGCTCGAGCCTTCGGTCGGGCCAGCGCTCGAGGCCGCGCACCGCGAGGGGCTGGGCGTCATCCTCAAGGAGGCGGTGGCCAACGGTCGCCTGACCGAGCGCAATCAGGAAACCGCGTTCCGGCAACGGCGGCGGCAGCTTGAAACCCTCGCACTGAGGTTCAACGCCTCGCTCGATGCGCTCGCGCTGGCCGCGGCCCTCGCCCGCCCCTGGGCCTCGGTCGTGCTCAGCGGGGCGGCGACCGAGGCGCAGCTGCAGTCGAATCTGCGCGCTGCCGCTATCCCCTGGGATCACGAGGCAGAGGCGCTGATCGAGACGCTCGCCGAAGCCCCGTATGCGTACTGGCAGACGCGCGGCCAGTTGGCCTGGAATTGAATCGCGGCATGGCGCGCGCTCCGAATCGCATCAGCGGACCGCTGCCCAAAGCCTGAATGTCGACCGGTCTGCTGGTGGTCCGCGCCAACGGCAGCAACGGTCCCATAATCAGTTGCTGTCCCGCCGCGCGCGATTTGCTCTATCAATTCCAGCAGCGCGTCTTGAAACGTCTCCTCGATAACCCGGTGATAGACAGGCATGTCCAGGGCCTGGTCGACGGTCATCGGCATCCGGAACCGTTGATGGCAACCGAATTGCCCCGTGTTGTCGCTCACCCTATTCCACGGAGATTTCTCTGATTAGATCGCTCTGACCGTTGCAGATTCTGCCACCGCTTTAGCGCATGACTGCGTTGAGGCCCACCTTGAGCCGTTCCAGCAGGCGGTATGTCTGCAATCGGCCATAACCTGTCGTGGAGCCGAGTGGCTACAGCGTCCGGTCTACGCGCATTGCTGTCACTCGCGCCTGCGAGAGTCCACAGGCCGCTGGGACAAGAAGCGGACACTCGATCTGCAGCAGCGGGGCGAAAATGTACGGATTGCGGAATATCACCGGCATCCTCGGCCGGCTCGATGACCCCGTCGATGACGCAGCAATGGTAATGGACGTGCCGGTTGAGGGAGGCACCGAAGCGGTGGACGAAGCTCACCGCCCCGAAGCGGGGATGCGAGCCGGTGCAGCTGCCCTGGCGCAGAGGGGCCTCGATGACGCGCAGCAGGATGTGCAGCACCGCGCTCATCGCCCGCGGCTCGCGTTCCAGATACCAGCGCAAATGTTTGGGCACCAAGAGGACCCACTGGCACCATGTGAATATCGGTGCTGATCCCCTGGTGGTCAGGGACGGACAGTCGATGGTCTCAAAGCCGGCGAGGTTCAACGCGGGTCGGAAACGCTGGTAGACCTGAGGGTTAGGGTAGCAACGGCGGACCAGTATGCGACGCCGCGCCTAATCTGGCGCGGGCTGGGGCAGATCCAGTGAATCGACCAGCCAGTTCATCCATCGCTGAGGCGTCCTGGCGAACCGGTCGGCGACCGACGGATCGAGCTTGCAGAGCCCAGAGTAGACGCTGTCGAAGTCGACGAAGAGTGCGCTTTCCAAGCCGATGTTCCCGCGGAATCCGTGCTTCACGACGACGGCGCGCGTCTGTCAGGTCAGTCCGAGTTGCTGGAGGAAGCGTGAGGGTATCTGCGCTTTGGACGAACCCCAAGGCATCATCCGTTGCTCCGCATAGGAGAAGCACAGAAGGCGCTTGGAACGGGTCGCGGCGACGAACAGGTTACGTCGCTCTTCATCCAACGCCGATCCGGCCGCACGGTAGTCGGGGAAGACACCCTCCATCATGCCCATGATCACGACTACATCGAACTCCAAGCCTTTTGCCGAGTGCACCGTCAGCAGCGCAAGGCCGTCCTCGCGCGGCTGCTGGGTAGCGCCTAGAGCGATCTGCCCGAGGAAGGTCCGCAGGCTGCGTTGCAGGCCCGAAGCGCGGCGCACGAAGCGGTCCCAATCCTTACGCCATTGGGTTATGTCCTGCAGGACCATCGCGCGGTCATCGTCCTTCAGTGCATCGTCGGCGTAGGCCGCAAGGTGATCGAGCGCCGGCCCGAGACGGAACTCACTGTCATTCAAATCTAAGCGTTGCACCGCTTCAAGGATAATGCGGCGAGGATTCCCACTCGGGAAGCGCTCCAGCTGCTGCATCAAAGCGCTGCAATCTAATGGTTTCGGGCGATCTGACTCCGAGACATCGATACGCCACCGATTCAATAGCTGTTCCAAATGCAGGCGGTCACCGGGATTCGCCAAGAGGCGCAGACATATTTCGAAGTCTTCCAGCAGATCGGATTCGCTTTCCTGTTGCGTCGAGAGGTGTTTATAGTAGGCCCAGCCCTCTCTAGACAGTGCGGGTTCCAAACGGTTGAAGACGTAGCGGTTGCGTCCCAGGATCGCACACCGATCTAGCGTGATCTCTCCCTCGATATCCGCGTGTCCCGAGGCCTGTAGGTCGCGCAGATAGGCGATAACTTGGCGTGCTTCGTCCTCTTCATCCCGGCCGCGAAGCAGGGTAACCTCGCCGGCAATGGGGTACTCGCCTTCCACCTCGTAATCGGGGGACAGCCGGACGGCGATCTCCACAACCGCGGCTGACGAGCGAAAGTTTTGGTTAAGAGCGATTCTCTGTGCCTCAAAGTCGCGCTCGAACAGGTCCAGGTACTTGGGATGAGCGCCATTCCACTGGAAGATCGCCTGTTTTGGGTCTCCCACCATCATCAGGTTGCGGTAAGAGGAGCCGCACAAGGCCTGAAGCAGGCGGTACTGTGCCTCGTTGAGATCTTGTGCCTCGTCGATGCAGATGTAGCGGTAAAGCCTGCGGTAGAAACCGGCGATCTTCGGGCGCTCCAAGAAGAGGCGATAGGTGAGCAGCAACAAGTCATCGTAGTCAATGGCGCGCGACGCCCGCATCCCTTGATCGTAAGCGAGGTAGAGCCTGCCGAAACGAGAGTCTTCAACCGCGTCTGGAAGCAACAGCTGTCCCTTTGCATCCGAGATCGCGTCGAGGAACTGCCACAGCGCCTTGTCTTGATCGCGGACCGATCCTTTCGAGAGCAAGATCTGCTTGAACTCGGGGTCGGCGAGCATCGCTTGGCGAAGCACCTGCTTGCGATCCTGAAACTGTTCGAACAGATTGGGCGCCTCATCGATGCCGACCTGCTGGCCGCGGCTGGTCAGTACCTCCATGCAGAAGCTGTGCAGGGTGCCGATGAAGGCGCGTTGATGGATGTCCGGAATTTCCTCCAGGCGCTCGCGCATCTCATTGGCGGCCTTATTAGTGAAGGTCAGAGCGAGTACGCGAAAATGCCCATCGCTCTCACACACGAGCCGCCGAACGCGTTCCGTCAGCACCCGTGTTTTACCGGAGCCGGGGCCGGCCACCACCAACAGGGCGCCGTCACCGTGCTGGACGACGCGGGCTTGGTCTTTGGAAAGGTTCATGGCGTGCTCAGGTCGCTTGGGTCAAGCCCAAGCGTAGGGACATTGTCTCGAGAAGCTCTCGGATCAATGTCGGGAAACGCGACGTCGGATCTGTCATCGACGTGATGGCCAAGGCAAGCGGCAAGGCGTACCGCGTCTTGTTCGCCGATAGTTCCTGCTCGATCTTCGCGAGCTTGTTTGATTCGTTTGCCCATTGACGCCTCAGCGCCGCCTCATGCTGAGGCGTTCGGGAATTCTCTTTGATAATCATTTCCACCAAAACGGCCTCATAGTCAGGTTGGATCAAGTAGGCCTCGAAGTCCTTGCCGCCAGGAATCACGACGACGTTGTTGTTGGCGCTGTCCCTTAGGTCGGAGGGGCGACCAAGATTTCCGAGCATCGTGCTCAGACTAGCGAGGGTTTGGGACTCACCATCGGAAAAGATGAACCATGGGATATCAAAGCTCTCGGCGAGGCGCACAAAGGGCAGATAGGCGCGACCGCCAACGCCAATCATCGAGATCCCCAGGGTGTGTATATGCTCGCCCCAGTAAGCCTTCGCGAAGAAAGGCAAGGCCTGTTCCTCCGTCTCGCCCTCGAAGAACACCAAAGCCCTGGCGAACAGGAGTTCGCCGCGAGTATTGAGCACCATGCGGTCGATCTTGCGCAGGTCTTCCGCACTTAGGCCGGAAAGGCTCATTTGGGAGACCATCGTCTCGGCGC
The DNA here is from genome assembly GCA_009908845.1 of Gammaproteobacteria bacterium. Taxonomy (GTDB): domain Bacteria; phylum Pseudomonadota; class Gammaproteobacteria; order Chromatiales; family Chromatiaceae; genus Lamprobacter. The sequence continues at coordinate 11,751 of JAAAOQ010000047.1, read as the reverse complement.
CTTCCTTGCGAAAATGCCTGAACTGGCCAATCTTGGCCTGGGCCGCGATGTACGGGGAGTGCGTGCTGATAAAGCGCTGACCGGGGATAGCCTCGATCTGGGCGAACAATGCCCTTTGGGCCTGGGGGTGGAGGTGGGCCTCTGGCTCCTCCAGCGCTAACAGGGAATGTACGGAGCCGCCGCTGTCCCCCATTTGGCGCCACTGGCTGTAGGCGCGAAAGGTCAGGACCGCCGCTAGGCTGCGGGTCCCCATGCCGTGGCGGACCAGCGGAAAGGTCTGGGCCCCCTTGGTCGAGAAGCCAATGTCCATACCCCGGCTGAGATCGCGCAGATGACGGGCCAGCGGCGTCACGTTGACCGCTCCCCTGCCGGACGAAACCGTCTTGTAGAGATCGTCGAGATGGGCTTGAACATGTGAGAGCACCGGGCTGCCATCGACGATGCTGGCGTTGAGCTTTGACAGAATCCGCTCGATCTTGGCAACCGTCTTTTTGGGCAGACCCGGATCGGAGATCAGCTTGTGCCAGAAGGAGCTGCGGCTTTGCAACTCGTCCTGGATGTCCCGCTTCGCATCCAACAGGTACAGAGCGATGGGTTCGAGCTGCGCGGTAGTCACAGCACCACGCTCGGTATTGGCGGCGTCGAGATCCGCCGCCGACAACCATTCGGCGAGAAATTGTCGCTTGGTCTCGTACTCTGCCTTACCCGTATTCCAGGCCATCTTGGTGCGGATGGCCATGAAGTCTTTGTCGTCCGCGTCTTGCGTGATGCCGGTCCCCCAGAGCTCAAGCCAGTAGGAGCCTACGGGAAATTCGTCCAGGATTCCGGACGGATCCGCCGGGCGGAACAGCAGATCGATAACGATCGTCCGCTCCCGCGGCACCTTCGCCTCGCCGATGCCCAGAAATAGGTCGTCGGACGTGAGGACCTTGCGACCTGCGCCGATTGCAGCATAAAGGGCTTCCAAGAGACTGGTCTTTCCCGAGTTATTCTCACCGATCAAGACCGTCAGCTCGTCGAATCGAATGTCCACCGCGTGCAGGGAGCGAAAGTTGCGAATGCGCGCCTCGACTAGGCGCAAGCCGCTGTCGCCGCGGGTGGGATTTACGGATGTCATCTACAAAGTCTCGGAATTTATGTGGTTTGCTGAACAACGACTCCATACTAGCAAAGCACTCCCGAACGCGATTACTCATGGACGGATAGGCAATCCAGCGGCCGCTGGGCGTCTGGCGACGCCCGGGGCGACACCTGGGCGTTGAAGCGATCGGTGGATTGACGATCGGGCAACGCGCCATCTGGGCGCTCAGCGGGCTCGCGACGGAGCAGACATGCGGCGTTACCGGGCGCTGGAACGCGATCCCCGGGGCCCAGCGGACAGGCGTCGCACAGGGGCGGTTGCAGCCTCGCTTGCAGGAGGAGGCGGACTACCAGGCGATGCGCTGGTCAAACTCGACATGTGGCTCAGGCTGGCCGAGGAGGTCCCAGTCAGGTACCGGCCGGAGACCATCGTCCCAGCCGGGCAGTCTGCGCGCGGGGCGATCGGGGGGGTGTAACGGCTCACCGATATGGTTGAGGATCTGCTTGATGGGAGCGGCATCCGTAATCAGCGCAGCGCTCGTCTTTGCGTCCACGGGGTCGCGAACGGCATGTTACCCACCGGGAATTTCTGGAGCCATAGAGGGTGAAACCGTCTGCGGGAGATCGCCCCGCGCCGTCCGCTTTGTGTAACCTCTTCCGGATCGTCGCTTCGTCGGTCAGTGACGGCAAAGCGTCCTTTGCGGTCAGTCAACCGGTGCGCCTCAGTGGCTGCAATGGGTCGGAAGCGGTCCTTGCGAACCGCTCTAGGCGGTTCCGGGCTGCCCTGCGAGGAGAGTACGCTGGGACCGGACTACCCGAGCACTGTGCGCGCACAAGACCCATGCCCGATCATAGCCTGCTGATCCAACACCGCCGCGCCACCCGCCTCGGTCCCGACCCCGAATGGATCGACCGGCGCACCGAACCGATGACCGCGCTGCCGCTCATGGGCCGCGTCAGCGCTGGGCAGCCGCTCGAGGCCATCGAAGACCCCGACTGGGTGCAGGTACCCGAGCGCCTGATCCAGCGCGCCGAATTCGCGCTGCGCGTTCGCGGCGACTCGATGACCGAGGACCAGATCGAGCACGGCGACCTGATCCTGATCGCGCCGCAAGCCGGCGCCGGGAATGGCGAGGTCGTGGTCGCGCTGATCGACGGCGAGGCCGCCACCCTCAAGCGCCTCTATCACGAAGGCGCCATGGTGCGCCTGCAGCCGGCCCATGCCGGGCTGCTGCCGCTGCGCGTCCCGGCCCAGGCCGTGCAGCTAGTCGGCGTGGTCACCGCCATCCTGCGCGAGGTCGACGCCGCCTAGCCCCGCCCTACTCCGGGCCGTGCTGCCGAGCTGTTGAATAGCCGCCTCGACGGATTACCGCAGAACGACCGTGAGTGTCCCACCATATATGGCGGCGCTCAAGGCGGTTGCGATTCCTCGTGCCAACTCTCTCCCATCCCCAATCCGCATCCAATCAGGGGGACGGATGCGCACAGGCCCTCCTGATGCAATGGATTGAATACCGTCCATCCGGTTGAATGGAATAAACACTCATCTCTTGCATTTCCGTGGCAGGTGTCCAATCATCGACGCCAATCCAGCGGCGTGAATGACTCCGCAGCTGGTCGACTTCTCAAAACCAAACACACTGACGGAGCCACTGATGGACGAGATGCATCACCTCAGCGCTGATGAATTGCAAGCCAAGCTCGAGGCGCTCAGTACCGAGCGCGAAGCCCTGAAGGTCGCGCTCGAGCAGCGCCACGAAGCGGAAAAGGTCGAGCTTGCCGACGAGATCAAAGCGCTGATCACCGAGCGCGGACACGACATCGACGAGATCGCCCAGAAGCTGCAGGGCCGCACAAGCGGGCGCAAGCGCCGCCGGCAACGGGCCGCTGCCAATGAGGCCAATGCCAACTACACCCGCTATGCCGACCCGGACAATCCGAGCAACATCTACATCCGCGGCCGCATGCCGAACTGGCTGATCGAGAAGATGGCCGCCAATGGCTATGACCCGGCCAATGCTGAGCACCGCCAGCAGTTCAAGACGCAGCACCTCGTCGAGCTCGCCGCCTGATCGGCGCCCCGCTGCCGCGTGCCGGCGCCGGGTCCGAGCGGTCCGGGCTGGCACGATGCCTCGTGGGAGGGGATTCAAGCCAGGAAACAAAAAACAAACGATCAACCCGGACCGACCCCGACCCACAACCAACCCGACATGGATCGACCCGATCCGCCTCGGCAACCCAATCAGCTCTCAATCACGGCCCGATACCGATCAGGCTATCCGATCCGTCTTGACGACCCGCCGTCGTTCGGACCACGACCCAATCCGATCGCCATCGCGACAATGCGATCCGCCGATCCGTTGCCGACACGGCGCTTGGCTAGCGCGCCCGATGCGATCAACAGCACGTCAAGACGATCGGCACCGAAAACCGAACATCGGCAAGCGGGCAAGGCAGCAGGATCACGACCCGCGCCGCCACGATCTCGCCGACGATCGTCGGTCCATTCAACCCATTGGCAACGTTTGTGGACAATTCGGGTGATCGTTCACCGCCAACCGCCGCGATCCTTCGCGTAGGCAATGCCTGGCCAGCACCTGAATTGACACGGTCAATGCTCGGCCACGGATACCAAATCAATGACTTAGCGGTCTGTGCCGACAACCAGAACCCGGCTGCAGAGAGGCTGATAACGCCCGCTGTCAAGCCCCCATTTATCCACGTTCCCTGTGGATAACCCTGTGCACAATGTCGAGGCGCGCGCCGAAGCCCCCTGATGAGATGACGGTTTTGCGACCGCCGCTTCAGATCGGTCAGGATGCGACCACCGAGCCGCCATCGCGAAAGCACCGCAGCCCTCGACCTCGGCCTCGACCGGTATCGGCACCGCTGTTCGATGCCGCCGCGCCCACTCGACCGCGCGGCCGCCGCGCGATCGGCCCGCCGTGTCGTTCGACATCCCGCCGCACTGCCCAACCGCATCCGCAGCGGCGTGATCCCACCTCCGATGCTCGACCGCCACGCCGGTGCTCGACCTCGAGGCCGCCTCGCTCGACTCCCGCCCGTCACGGCCCTTGCACCGGGCTCCCGGCCCGGGCAAGGCCCGCGCCTTCGCTCGTCAGCGCCGTGACATCGCTCGACCTCGCGCCCTGCGCTGCTGCTTCGCGCTTGCCGTCTGCTGCTGCGCGGCTGATCGGCGTCCATCCTGCTGCTGCGCATCGGGCCAGTGATCGCCGTGCTGCTGCTGTGCTCTCGATGCCGGACTGATCGCTCTGCCTTTTAGAAGAGCAACGGCCGCTTCAGACACCAATCCGCGCAGCAGGGACCGATCCACGCTCGGCCGACCCGCTCGAGCAGATCTTTTGCGTCGTCTGGCATGCCGTGGTAAGTGGTATCCAGGTGTCCTGATCATGCAGCCTACACCCTGAGTCCACCAGCAGACGAGAGGCGACGATTCTGCGAGCATTGGCATTCCTGTCAGCTCGACCGACGCCGAAGACTCAAGCAGCCTTGGAAAATCGACTCGACCGCTTGAGCGCGATCAAGGCTTTGGCGCTTCGCGACAAGGTGATCCAATGAAACGCCGCATCTTCCTGCAATCCCTCGGTGCCGCCGGTGCGCTCGGGTTCGGCAGCGGTTGGTCTTCCGCCGGCGCCACTGTCCGCCGACCTGCGCTGCAGCCCCTGACCCCGGTCTTCGACCAACTGCCGCAGGCCATGCACGAGGCCAGGAGGCGGAGCTGGGCGATGCGGGCTTCCTGGGATGCCGCGACCGGCGCTGCCCGCGACACGGCGATCGTCGAACCCGACGATGACGCCTATGACGGCCTCTATCCGCTGCTGATCGGCTTCGGGCCGCGCGCCGAGCGCATCCTTGATCAGCTGCATGCCGCCGGTGCCATCGCCGCGGACGCCGGCCTCTACCGCACCGGGCGGGCCGCGTCCCAGCCAGTGTCCAACTGGCTGGCGCAGCGCCTTGAGCGGACCGCCGTGGTCATGCTCGTGATCGATCCCGATGAGCCTGCTGCCCGCGAGGAGGCCCTGCAGTGGGCACGGCAGCTCGTCGACGATGGGGTCTACCTGAGCGTGGCGCTGGTCCTCGATTCCCAGGGCGAGGGGCTCGATCCGTCCTGGCGCAGCGCGCTGGGCATCCCGGTGATCGAGGTCTGTGTCGGCCGATGCGGCCTGGACACGCGGACCATCGTCCGTGCGATGCTGCCCGGCGTGCCCTTCAACCGCCAAGGTCTGATCGGCGTCGACCTGCTCGACGTCCGCACCGTGCTCACCACGGGCTCGCGTGCCTGGACCACGGCGGTAAACTCGCCGTCGGCCGAGGACGGTCCCACGGCGATTGCCCGGGGCTTCGCCAACCTGCCACCGGTCCGGCCCACCGGCGTCCTGGCCTGGGTCAACGCCGGTTGCGACTTCGGCATCGAGGAGTTCGAGACGCTTCTCGCCACCATCCACGCCGATGCCGACGATGAGGCGCTGTGCATCCTCGCGCCCCTGATCGATCCCGACTACGCCGAGAACGAGCGGCTGATCAGCCTGACCCTCATCGGACACTGAGCCGTCATGACCGCGACTCACCGCGCCCGCCGCCACCTCGAAGCCATGGGGCGCCGCTACCCCGGCGCCTGGAAATGGTTCGATGAGTTCCGCGAAGACCGCGAAGCGCTCGGCGGCTGGCCCGATACGGTCTTCTGCCCGCTCGCTGGTGCCTACGCGGTCGTCTCCGGTGGCGGATCGAACCGCGTCCCGCCGGATCGGATTGGGGATGTCGCGCGGCTCGGCGCGCTCGCGGCCTGGCGCCCGACCCAGGGCATCTACCGCTTCGATCCGGATCTCTTCACTGCGCTCTGGGATAGCCCGTTGAGCGATGAGCTGCCGTGCGAGCTGCTGCGCCGCCTGCCGGCCTGGTGCGTCTACATCGAGCTCGACGAGAAGAACCGGCAACAAGGATTCCACGGCTACTTTGCTCACCTCGAATATGATCCCAACGCTGATCGGGAAGAACTGCGGCTGCTGCTGGATACCGAGGAGACGCTGACACCGATCCCGATTCACCTGGGGGCCTGGGATCTCAAGACGGCACTCGACAAGATGGGACGCGAGGCAGATAAACACGCTGGCACCACCGCACTCCTGCAACAAAGCGTCATCTCGATGCTCGCGCCCATTGCAGCGCCGCTCCTGTCTCTCCTGCTCTACCTCTGCAGCGAGGAGGCCGACTACCAACGGCCACCGCCGCCACAGCCCAAGCGCACCAAACGCGGCTGGCGGCTGTTTCCGCCCGATCGGCCCTCGACCTGGGACGTCGGCGTGCGCATTGGCGCCGCGCTGCGCAAGGGTCGCGCCGGACGCGATGCCAGCTCCGAGGAGACCGGGACCGGCACCCGACCGCGGCCCCACATCCGCCGCGCCCACTGGCACACCTACTGGAAGGGTCCGCGCGAGGGCGAGCGCACCGCATTGGTCAAATGGTTGCCGCCGATCCCGGTCAATGTCGAGGATGAGGGCGAGCTGCCGGTAGTCGTGCATCCGGTGCGCTGAGCGCGGTTGGCCGCTGAACCCACCACTCGCCAGCCATCCAGCGCCGATGCCCGCCGCGTAATGCTGCCGCGCGCGGGAGCCGGACTCGGCGTTCTCGCTGAGACGGGGTGGCGATCCCTGGCCATCGGCGTGCTCCCGGCACGCATCGCGCCGGGCATCGTCCATCCCTGGTGGCTCCGCCCTGGCCTCGCTGACGCTCGCCAGCGCTCCGCGAGCTCGGCTCCTGCCTCGCGGCTCCCTGCCGAAGAACGCCCGGCATCCTGCCCGGCTCGCCGGTGCTTGCCTGCCCTCCATGGCGAAGCACACGGCTCGCGGCCAACACCGCCGCCAGCCATGCAGCGCTGCTCCCAGCAGCGCGGCTCCTGCCGTTTCGGGCCCGCGATCCCTCGCCGCCCGAGCCTGACGGCAACCGCCGCGGGCCGACTCCTGTAGTGGACCCCGATTTTTGGACCAGGTGAGAAGTAAAGCTTCGGAGGCTATCCTCGCCCTAGACGAGAGGAGCCATCGACATGACCCGAAGCAAAGGTAAACGACTCAGTGCGGACTTCAAGGCCCGTGTGGCGCTTGAGGCGGCGAAGGGCCAGAAGACGGCCAGCGAGCTTGCGTAGGAGTATCAGGTTCACCCGACGCAGATCAGCCAGTGGAAGCGGCAACTGCTCGAGAAGCTGCCGGAGCTGTTCGCGTCTGGCAAGGCGCGCAAGGAGCCGACGGTTGAGACGGCCACGGCGCCGCTTTACGAAGAGATCGGCCGCTTGAAGGTCGAGCTGGACTTTCTCAGAAAAAAGTCCGCGCAGCTGAGGGGTTAGCGCCATGGCTAATCGACTTGAAGCAGACCGAGCTATCCATCCGACGCCAGTGCGAGCTCCTCGGCCTGGCGCGCTCGCGCTACTATTATCGCCCGGTTGGGGAGTCGCCGCAGAATCTGGCGCTGATGCGCCTGATCGACGCGCAGTACCTGCGCACGCCGTTCTACGGCTCCCGGCAGATGACCCACTGGCTGCAAAGCCAAGGCTATCCGGTCAACCGCAAGCGCGTGCAGCGGTTGATGGCGCAGATGGGCTTGCAGGCCACGGTACCCGGCCCGCATACCAGCCGGCCGCATCCGCAGAGCCCCGTCTATCCGTCTCTGCTGCGCGATCTCAGGCTGAGCCACAGCCACCTGGTCTGGTGTGCCGATATCACCTACATCCCGATGCCACGCGGGTTTCTGTACCTGATGGCGGTGCTGGACTGGTACAGCCGCTCTATCCTCGCCTGGACGCTCTCCAACACCCTCGACACCGACTTCTGCCTGCAGGCGTTGGAAGTGGCTCTGAGCCAGGGCACGCCCGTGATCTTCAACACCGACCAGGGGGCGCAGTTCACCAGCCACGAATGGACCCAACGGCTCAAACGCGCCGGTGTGCTCATCAGCATGGACGGCCGCGGCCGAGCGCTCGACAACGTCTTCGTCGAGCGGCTCTGGCGCACGATCAAGTACGAAGACCTCTCTCTGCACGGCTACGAGACTCCGGCGGAGGTCGAGCAAGGTCTGCAGCGCTATATGCCCTTCTACAACGAGCAGCGCCCGCAGAGCGCCCTTGACCGGCAAACCCCGGCTGCGGTCCACTGGACCTCCATGCCGGACCCCTAAACCCGAGAGAAATCGGCCTCCAGACTTTACTTCTCAGAGCCGGTCAGTGGTCCAACGATTGGGGTCCACTTCAACCCCCCAGGAACTTAGCCTTAAAAGGCAAGAAAAGTGCATAGGCGAAGGGCCAGCCCAACAAGAATGGAAGGCACTTCGAACAGCCGCAAATACGTCTTGAACGAGCAAGGGCAAGCATCAGGGTCGATAGACGACCGGTGGCTCTGCTCAATAGAGGTTTCAGACCGCTACGATCGTCTGTGGCAAAGAACGCGTATTGATTCAGTTCCTGGAAGCAGGAGCTACGCTAGCGTCGTCGCCGGTCCGAATGACTTCAAGGGTCTTAACTACGAATGCGACATCACCAATCTTGCCGCTCGCGCTATCGCGCAGCAGCAAGTGCCCACCGGTCTGCAGGCCGCGGGTGGGTGCCCGAATGTCGAATCCCGCCGCGTCGACATTCTCGGGCAGAGCGATGCCGTCGAACAGCGACGCCGTGGTATCGGCAAGGTTCATGTCCATCTGAAAGGGCGGTAGACCGTCGACTGCAGGACCCACAAGCGGCGGCCCGCAGGTGAGGGTGTAGGCATCGACCTTCGTTCCAAACCGCATACTGTCATCAAGCACACCAATGGTGCCTGTGTCGGTGCTGTACTCGGCATCCCCAACCGACAATACGAAGTCTTGCACAGCCTCGTACAATCCCAACGCGTTGTCTGCTGGATTGAAATCCTGCGCTGCCGGATCAAAGCGGTACCGGCCACTCACCTCCGTCCCAATCGCAATGGACGAAACCCCCTCCACCTCGACGACCTCGCCTGAGAAACGTACTTCGATGCCTTCGATCGGCGATTCCGTAGCGGCACCGCTAAAAGGTGAAGCGCAAACGACAAGGAACAGAAGGACAGATCGCCCAAGCTTCTTGTTTGCAGCCATTGTGAGCTCTCCCGATTCGAGACGGGTGAATCATAGGATGCAAGCAACCACATTGCATGCATCGATTGCCCGCAGCGCGCCGGCTTCTCCAAACAAGGCGGTCCAGTCACCGCTACTCTAGCAACCGTGAGGGCTGAGCGTGCGCTGCGGTTTAAGGCATTGCGTTAACCGGAGCCAAGGCGGTGCATCATTCTACGGATTGTCGTGGTTTCGCTCGTTTTGAGATGCCGGCGTCGGACGGACCGGAAATCGAAGCCGGTCTTTAAGGATTAAGCGAGGAGCTTAGAAGGCGCAGGATGCTCGGTCAACACAGTGGCGGGGTGTGGCCGTCGCGGGGTGGTCTGAATTTGTGCTGCCGCGGCCGGAATCTTCGGCATAGAGGATAAGGAAGGAGCCCGAGGCGACGGCGCCTGCGTGCAGGAGATGGCGGTCACCAGTGCCTGCGCTGGGCGACGTCGGTGGCGGGTCCGAACTGATCCTAGCGAGAGGAGTTCGGCGTCGTTTCAGAACTGTCGTTCCGAGCGTGTTTCAGCGTGGACCATTCACACAAATCTCAGGCACCGTTCTCAACGCCCGACGAGAAGCTGGCACAGCGCTGCAGATCAGAAGCTCATGTGACGAATACGCCTGCAAGAACGAAGCACAGTGCACCTCGTGCGCAGCTCTAAGGACGACGCGCGAGGTGCTGAGTGCGAGGTTAGGCGGCTTCCGGCGTCTCGGGTTTAGACTCGTTGGCGTTTTCAGCGAGACCAGCTGCTTCGGCGTCGACGAGGACCACACGCCAACGGCTGGCCTTTTTCGACTTGCTCGTGCGCATCTCCTGTTCGAGCTTCAAGCCGCCAAGGTTCTGCCCCCTGAAGAAACGGAACCGGCTGGCAACCCGTTTCGCATCGACAATGCCCGTATCGCCGAAGAGAGAGCGAAACTCGTTGAGCCATCTTCCTGTGTTAACCCATTGGCTCGACCCCGGCGCGCCCAGGGGACTGGGTGACTCTACAGGGTTCATGAGCACATCCTTGGCTTCGAACCACGCCCCTTCAAACCGCTCACGGAGCATCGCGACGATCTTGGCGTTGGCGATGTGCGTCTCGCCCTCATGCTTGTTCGCCTGGAACTTCGGCAGCAAGTCTGGCAACCCGAGCCACAGAAGGGCTTCCGCACCGCATCGTCCCACTAGTGTGCTGGGTGAGTTCAGCTGGACGGTCGCGATGTGTGCACCGGGGGAAAGGCGCCGCCAGCGGCGAAGGGTCTGGACACCGGATTGAGTTCAGCAGCGCGCCCGAAGCCGATCAGGAAGCGTCCCTTGTGGCCGATCGGAACTGGACTGCCACGTAATGCTTCGGCAAAAAGTGCCGGCTACACTGACCCTGTGGGAACGTCTCTAACCGGGTGCTGTTTCGACCACGACCGTCCGTCATGGCGAAGCGAGGTATGCCGAATGAACCGCTAGGCTGCCATTGGCTTCGGCCCTCGCGGCGTCGTCGCGCTCCAGATTCGCCTTGATCTCGGCGTCGATGAGGATCTCGACGCTGGCCTCAACATCCGACCCGGCCACCGCCAGCTTGGCGCGATCCGGCAACGCCGTCGACGCTAAGCGCTTGTCCGCGAATAACCTGAACATTTTCGCAAAGCTGGCCTTGCGTGATGGCTGCCAGCAAGCCAGACCTGTTCAGGTTATTTGCGGACGGGCCCTAAGCTCGAGCCTCAAGCCCGCAGCGCCCGGCTAGGTGAAGCGCACCGTCAGCCGATGCTCACCCTCAGCCGTCGCATGCCAGTGATCGGCCTCGGCAAGGATCGTCTCGAGCGCATTCGCCGGGGCCGTTTGCCCGTCGGCAATGACGCCGCTGAACCCTTGGGTCGTGTCGTGCCGCATCTAGGCGGAAGGCTTGGGGTTCTGGTCGCCGTTGACGGCTCGGCACAGATCGGTGAGGGACATCATGTCGTCGCGACGGATGATCAGCTGGTCGTTGTAGACTCGGCTCGTGGTCATGGGCAGTTTCGCTCATGCCGGCATCATCGTTTGACGGGCTGTCCGTTAGGATCACGGTAATCCTGCACAGCGTTGGCCGAGGCGTTTGACCGGAACCGCTATCCGACCAAGATTTCGCGGAGTACGACACACGGGAAGCAGGAGGCTGCCTGTTCGTTTCGGAGAGCTGCCACAAAGGCTGGCTAGGGCAGTTCCGTCCTGCGCAGTGCTGAGCACTCGGTCCTGGGCTCCGTGGAGCAAGGCGATGTTGAGAGTTGATCGTGGGTCCTTCTGCCTCGACCCGTGATTGCATCGCAAACGAAAACGACGAAGAGTTTCGAGATGACCAACGCTCTGAATGTTATCCACCCCTACAAGTGGCAGGGACTTTGGGTGTTCGACGATGACCGCGTCGGGCTCGACAAGGAGCCGTTCGTCGAAGGAGCGGACACCATCATCGACAAGGCGCTCGCGGCGAAGGGCATTCCTGAGCCGGAAGACGGCTTCCGTCTGCTGTTCAGTGCGGGTCCGTTCCCGCGCTATGACCTGAAGTTCGACTGGGTGCGCGAAGGTGACGGCGGCAACTG
>JAAAOQ010000024.1 GCA_009908845.1 Gammaproteobacteria bacterium | reverse complement strand
TAGAACGCGCTGGGTACCCCGCGTGCGCGCGCCTCGGCGGGGATCATCAGCTCCAGCACCTGGCCGCCGTAGAACCAAACCAAATCCGGCTTGAAGTGATCGAGGAGGTAGCGATAGTGCCCGTGCCAGAGATCCTGCTCCACGGTGGACAGGGCTTGGCGCTGGGTCTTGCGGGTGACCACGAGCTGATGAGTCAGCACGCCATCCTCGACCTCAGCGAGGCGCTGGGCGCGAATGGCCGGCCATTGGTCACGCAGAAAATTGAGACCCTTGGGGTTATCGAAGATGGTGCAGCCAAGGATCTGGATCTCATAGCCTTGGTTGGCGAGACAGTGCAGCATCTCGCGCACCGACATGCTCGCCCCGCTGGAGCTGTCGAGCAAACAGTAGAGATTGGCCCAGAGCAGCCGTGGCTTGCGTCTAGTGGAGGTTGGGGGGCTAGTTTTTTTGGCCATCTCGCGCTCACATACACAAAAAACCGGCTCATAAGGAGCCGGTTGGTCAGTTAGCGGACGCGAGCAGGGTGGCTTGGCCTACCCTGCCCGCGATTAGGCTTCTCAGTTTACCCCAGCAGCGAGAGGACGTTCTGCGGTAACTGGTTGGCCTGGGCCAAGACGCTGGTGCCGGCCTGCTGCAGGATCTGGGCACGGGTCATCTCGGCCACCTCCTTGGCGTAGTCGGCATCCTCGATGCGCGAGCGGGCATCGGAGAGGTTCAGCGCATTGGTCTCCAGATTGAAGATGGCATCCGAGAATCGATTCTGCACCGCACCCAGCTCCGAGCGCAGACTATCGACATTGGCCAGGGCCGCGTCGAGAGTCGCCAAAGGATCCTCGGTGGCATTATCACCACTCCTCGCCTCCATGGTCAGGTTGCCATTCTCCTGGACGTAGATCTGATTCGCGGCTCCATCGGTGATCAAGCCATTATCGTTTAGATACACAGTGGCCCCTGATGACTGGCTCAGCTCAAAGCTTCCTTCGAATCCTGAGGCAAAGATTTCATTCGTACCAGCGACATCATCGAAGACGCCACCAGTACCGCCAGAGACTACGTAAACATCAGCGGTCGTGCCAGCACTGCCGTCCAAGTCGATTGTGATATCGGCGGGGGCTGTAGTTGTGTCAGCCACTTCGTTCTGCAGGCTTTCGAACGCGATACTCTCGTTTTGAGTATCGATATTGCCGGCGTTACCAGTGTTTGCACTGTACACGGTTCCGTCACGCGTGGTGATAGAGCCAGCGGTGGTTGCAGCGCCAAGCTCTGTGACCAAAGCATCAATCGTTGCCTGAGTGCCGCCGGCCGATGTCTCACTGAGGTCCTTAGTCCCAGCCGTGCCGGTCAGATACAGATTTTGACCTGTTTCCGTGTTAGTGAGGGTACCCGACGATGAAATGGTCACCTCAGTGGAAACACCGCCCAGACTGACGGTAATTTGCGTAGTCTCACCAGCGTCAGGCGTCAACCCTAGATCAGCATCGAAAGCAGTAGCGACAGCTACGTTTGTTTGATCAAAGCTGAAGCTGTTGGAAGCAGAGTCATAGGTATAAGTCGCACCGCCAGACTTGGCAACAGTCGCACCATCCTGTGTGATGTTGGCAAATACATCGGCAACGGTGGCAGAATTGTTGAAGTTGGCGTTTGTAAACTCACCCGGAGTCGCGGTTTCTGAAAACCCTTGCGCCAATAGGTTGGTTTCGGTTGCAGCCGTGTTCGGCGTGCCTGATTGGTCGACATTAAAGCCGGTCAAACCAAGCGAAGACACATCGATCTGCCGCAGGCCGATATCGATGATCTGATCGTCGTTCGCGCCGACCTGCACGCGCAGAGCATCCGCGCCTTCGGCGAGCACTCTCGTGCCGTTGAAGTCGGTCTCCTGGGAGATGCGGTCGATCTCGTCCAGGCGCTGATTGATCTCGTCCTGGATGGATTGCAGGTCGGAATCGGAGTTGGTGCCATTCTGCGCCTGCACGGTCAGCGTGCGGATGGTCTGCAGGTTGTCGTTGATCTGGTTCAACGAGCCTTCCGTCGTCTGCGCGATGGAGATACCGTCGTTGGAGTTGCGCACGGCCTGGTTGAGGCCGTTGATCTGCGCGGTGAAGCGGTTGGCGATGGCTTGGCCAGCGGCGTCGTCCTTGGCGCTGTTGATGCGCATGCCGGAGGAGAGACGCTCCATCGCGGTGGTCAGCTCGTTCTGACTCTTGTTCAGGTTTTGCTGGGCGATCAGCGAGGTGATGTTGGTGTTAATGACGGACATGGGTCGCTCCTTCCGTACGTGGTGAGGGCGCCAGGTTTGGGCCGATCCCGATGATCGGCGAGCCTGCCGCAACGGCACCATTGTTGGCCGTTGCCTAGGTTAACGGCCAAAGCGCGCCGGACTTGAGGGCGGGAGGCCGAAATCTGCATCAATCCGTTGATTCTTTGCCCCTGTTCTCAGCCGTGCCCCCTCGCGCTAAAGTCTTCGCGCCGGCTGCCGATACTGGCCCTAGAACACGTCTAACCTGCCTCAGCCTGTGGCGCTCCTGAAACCTGCGTCACACGATCGGCCCTCGTTACTCAGGGAGTCAGAATGCCATGTCAACCGCACTTACCGATATCAGCCAAACGGCACCGAACACCGCCCCGGTCAATCAGCTGAACCCGCGCCAGCGCATCGAGGCGCTGGTGGACGGGGTCCCAACCGTCGGCAGCATGCTGGCGGAGGCCCAGAGCAGCCAGACGCCCGGGGTTAGCGAGCTCGAGGAGCCGGTTCAGCGCGTCAATGAGGTGATGAGCGAGTATGGCGTGCAGTTCCAGCTGACCGAGCCGCCTGGCGAGCGGATGGTGATCCGCATCGTGGACAGCGAGTCCGGCGAGCTGATTCGCCAGGTGCCGCCCGAGGAGGTCCTGCGGATCGCCGAGCAGCTGGATGAGATCCAGGCCGCGCGCGGTGGGCTCATCAACCTAGAGGCCTGAGACGGTTCTCGGGCAGAGAGGGTAGTTGAGGCCTTCGGCGCATCAGATCGCCGCGTCGGCGCGGCGGGTCGCTAGGCATTCGGCGGGGCTTGACGGCCTGATCATACAAGGGGTGCTACTCTCCCACGAGAGAGAGCGCTCTTTGAAGGACCTCATCGGACAGGTACATGCCACTGTCGCGGAGCCGTTCGAGAACCGAACGAGCGGCAGACAACCGGCCAGCCTGCTTGGCGGCAAGCACTAGGCCGACGGTGCCACGCAGTGGGATGCCAAGGGCCTCGGCACAACGACGCCCGGCAAGGTCTTCAATCACAGCCGTACTACCGGGAAAGGCTTGCGCCAACTCGAGCACTGCCGACTCGCCTGCCCCCAGATCCCAGGCCAGTATTTGAGGCGATGGAGCAGCGGGAACGGGACGCTCTTCCAGCCAGGGCGCGGTCGCCAACGCCCGCGCGGTTGGGTCTTGTTTGCCGTAAGCGCGAATTTCCTGAGCAACCGGTTCCGGTACCCAAATGCCCGGCGCGGCATCGGCGAGCAATTGCTGCAGGTCGGCCTCCGCCAAATGAATGAGCGGCGAGGTATTGACCACAAATGGCTGGACTTGGGCACTCATTGAGTCGAGGTGGCGCCTGATCCGTCAAGGTTAAGCTCGCGCGCGAGGCTATCTTGATCGAGATTGAAGACGTCGACATCCGCGCGAGCCAGCGCATGGATGAAGTCCCGCCGATTCAGACCGGCCAGCTCGGACGCCCGCTCCTGAGACATTAGGCCTTGAGAATACCAGTGGATGGCGGCGGCGAGCTTCAACTCGTGTCCAATCTCCAGCGGCGAGCGTCGCAAAGCGGATAAAGCGGAATCAGGTATTGAGAGGCTCAGTGTCGGCATGCAAGGCTCTTCATCGTCGCGGTCGTAAGGATATTTGACGTCTGTGGGCTCGGGTAGCGTGCGCATCGCGACTTCGGCTGCTCCGAGGCGCTCGCGGTCACGTTTGGCGCACTCGGGGTAAAATCTGCGGGCGAGCAGGCGCAAAAACACCTTAGCGGGCGTGGCTGGGGTCGCCGAGCAGAGTCTCGACCTCGGCCGAGCATGGGCGATTGTCGCCTGATCGCCGAGCAGGTGTTCATGGCAGATGTTGCGCGTTAGGCGTCCGGCTCGCCAGCATGCACGGCTTCGACTTGGGCCAGTGTTAGCCCGGTTGCTTGGGCAATCTGTGCGTCGCTGAGGGCGCCGAGTTGGATGAGGTTGCGAGCGGTTTCGCGCGTCGCTTGTTCGCGGCCTTGCTTGTGTCCTTGCTTGTGTCCTTCCTTGCGCCCTTCCTCGATGCCCTCCTCACGCGCCACAGCGAGCAAGGTGATCTCGTCACGCAGGGCCTTGTCGCGCGCCTCGGCCCAGTCGCGTTCTTCTTCGTCAGCTTCATCAGCGCTCATCGCGCGCAGCTTGCCGATGGCTTTTTGCACCGGGGGATGGCTCAAGACGCGCGTTTGAGCTGGGCGAGCCAGGTGTCACCGTCGGGGCTGAGCAGGAGTTGATCGGCGAGCTCTTCGAGCTGGTCGAGCTCGCTGATACGCGCCAGCAACGGCCGGCTCTGCTCGGCAATCTCGGGGCCGAAACGGCGGCGGGCTTGTCGAATCAAGAGGTGCCGCGTGGCTTCGCGGCCCTGCTCGAGCCCCTGCTCGAGCCCCTGCTCCAGACCCTGCTGCTTCCATTGCTCGGTCCAGGTTTCGACGTTGTCGGCTAGCATGCGATAGACCTCGCTGAGATCAGTCATGGGGGTGAGCAACACCCCGGGGAGACGTTTGGGCAGGAACACCCGCCCGAACCAGACGGCAAAGGCGCGGCGCAGGCTGCTTTGCTCGGGCTCGTTGAGCCAGTCGACCAGGGCGCGCAGGATGGCCAGAGCGTCCTCGGCGCCGCGGCTGGCTTCGAGGCGAAAGAGCGCGGCGCTGAGGTTGCGGGTTGGTGCCTGCTCGGCCTTTGCCAAGCGTTGTTCGTCGAGCAGCAGATAGGCTTGCTGCGGACGATACTCGGCCAGGACGGGTGGCGCGGGTTCGATCAGGGGCTCGAGGGTCTCGGCGGCGCTCCAGACTTGGGCGCCATTGTAGAGCACGATCGGCAGCACCGGGGGCAGCCGTCCCTGGGCGCTGAGCTGTTCGGCGCGGATGAGGTCTTGGTAGAGCAGGCCGAGGTAGGTCTGGATGCGCACCGCCATCCAGGCGTCAATGGTGGATTGGAATTCGAGCAGCAGGTAGAAGTAGAGCCAGTCCTCGCCCCAGCGCAGGCGCCAGATGAGGTCATCGGCACGGTCGCGCAGGTCGTCGGTGACGTAGCTGCCGCTGCAGCGCTCAAGCGTGCTGAGATCGAGGCTGTGGACCCAGTCGCCGGGGACAAAGCCGCGGAGCAGGTCGCGCACCATGGCGGCATGGGCATAGAGGAGCTTGTAGCCGCTGTCGTGGCTCGGCTCGCGCCGTCGTTGGGACCTGTTGTTAGCGCGCGGCTCCATTGCTTGGTAGCAGGATTGGGTCTGTTGGCTGGAGGCGGTTCCGCTTAATGCTTGAAGAGGGCATCGAGGCTGTCGGCAAAGAGTACATTCCCGATCCAGCCCCTGAGTGTTGGGTGGTCGGCCGTCGCAATCTGGTGTGCAACCGCGTCCGGCAACTCACCGAATTTGGCGCCGAGCTGCGCGCGGAGAAGGTCGCGAGCTTCCTCTAGGCGGCCTTCTTCGCGCCCTTCTTCACGTCCTTCTTCACGCCCTTCCCGCTTGGCTTCATTCAGAAACGAGACCTCATCGTGCAGCGCCCGCTCGCGCACGAAGGCGAGGCGGCGGGCCTCTTCGTCGGCGCTGAGTTGGCGGATGCGGTGCATGGCTTGCTGGACGGGTTCGTGGGTGACGGCGGCCATGGTGAGTTCCTCCTGCCAATGTT
>JAAAOQ010000266.1 GCA_009908845.1 Gammaproteobacteria bacterium | reverse complement strand
AACGACCTGACCTGGCACGATTGGACCGTCGAGGTGCGGGCCGGCGGCGTGCTGATCGTGGGTCATTGGCAGGTCCGTTCCAACGCGGCACCGCTTGATTGGGAGTGGGCGGCCGCGGCGGCCGAGCGGGCCTTCGAACGGGCCTGCGTATTGGTCGGCCGACGTGTCCGGCGTGGCATGATGGTTGATGAACCGCTGCCCCGGGAGCTGCCACCGCGCTCGAGTCGTCACTGATGTGGCTTGGAGACCCTATCGAGAAGGCTGCTCGGCGAGCGCAGCGTCCTGATGTCGAGGGGTAGAGTACTGTGAGGATCTCCTAATGATTGGCCGGCCTGATTGGAGAATACGATGAAGTTCCATGTCGATATCGAAGCGTCTCCGGCTGAGCTGCGCCAATTGATGGGGCTGCCAGACCTCGAGGGATTGCAGCAGCGCATGCTCGACGATATTCAGGCCCGGATCGATCAGGGCCTGGAGGGCTATGATCCGCTTGATCTGATGCAGCCCTATTTGAAGACGAGCTTGGCCGGGATGGACCTGATGCAGCGTCTATTCGCCGCCGGGCTTGACAGCAGTGGGAGGGCGGGCGCCAAGACCGAAGGTTCGGATCACTGAGCGCCTGAGTCGATCTTGCATTCTGCTTCGCTGTGATCGCCTTCGTCTGTTTCTAACCCCAGGCAGCCGTGCAGACGGACTGTCGTCAGGAGGAGAGTCCGATGGCTCATCAACTGCTGATCCTTGGCTGCAGGACCATGCGTGATGGCGTGGTGGTGTCGTTCGTCTTCTTTGTTGCTGCGGTGCTGCTGTTCCTGGCCGCCACGCATGTGGTGCCGGCCGTTGCCTACGCCCAGCAGATCGTGCTGCTGCTGGCGCTGGCACTGATTATCCTGGCCCCGGTGGTGCTGATCTCGACCTTCTTGATCTCGGTGCTGCCCGGAGCGCGCGAAAAGCTCGGGAAGTGCGAGCACTAATGCCCGTGCCGTGCGGGGGTGGCTGGTTATCGTGCGTGAGGGCACGGGCAGTGGTTCCGGGCCGACCCAGCGGGCTCGACCCACGGCAGGCCCGCCGCATGACCGTGCCTGCCGTGTGATTTCGGGGTAGGGCTCAGTATCCGCTGTCAATAGCCGCCTTTGCGCTGGACCTCAGGGAGCCCGGCGATCTTGGTGCCTTGTTTCGTCGGTGCGAGCGGGAAGAGCTTGTAGACCTCCTTGCTGCTCGGCTTGCTGCCCCATTTCTTTCCGAGGTCCTTGAGTAGGACGCGCTCCATTGGCTGGTGCTGATTGTTGTTGAAGTACTCGTCGCGAAGGTAGTGGATGACGTCCCAGTGGCGCTCGGTCAGCTCGATGCCCTCGATCTCGGCCAAGGCCTGGGCGACGTCTTCGTCCCAGCTGGCCGGGTCTACCAAGAAGCCAGACTCGGTGGTCTCGATGGTCTTACCATTTACTTCGATCGCCATTGCGAATGCTCCTCTCGTCGTTCAATGCCGCTAGGCGAATCACTAGCGGCTCCGGGTTGGTCAGGGATGGGCGCCGAGCCCGTCGGGACCCGTCAGGCTCGGCGCTCGCATGTGAAAACCCTCGAATATTAGTCAATTCTTGTGGAGGCGTCATCTGGATGCACGAGCAGGTCTTCGCTGTCAGGCTCGGCAACCGAGAGCCGCGCCGGGCTGGCTCGCCGCCTTGGTCTCCGCTGGGGGGAGCGTCAGCTTGTTGCCTTGCCCACTGCCTCGATCCCTTTGTGCGGCAGGAAGATGCCGCAGCCCATCGTCTGGTGCTCGCCAATCCCGTGCTGCTGCAGTTCGAACGATTCTTCCAATGTCAGGTCTGCGAGCATGAGGCTGCGTGTCAGCAGCGTGCCCTCCGGGGTCGCTAGCGGCTGCGTTTTACCACAGAGGGCCTTACGGACCTTGATGCCGCGCGGGGCGAGCTCGGTTGCGATCCGGCGTAGGAACCGATCCTCGTCTTCATCGGCTTCGGCGACGATGTAGCGCGCGAAGAGGGTGGTCTCAGCGCTCAATGGGCGTTCCTTTCCGGCGCCGAGGGCGACCTCGGCATCGGCAACCCTGAGCGTCCTACCCTCAAGGGCGGTCTTAAGGCTGTCGACGCGATAGCGAGGGACGCGGACACCGAGCTTGGTGCGTCGCGATGGCAGCAGACGCTCAGAGCTGTCATGGGCCGGGCGCTCCCAGCCGTTCTGGGAGCCGGCGACATGGATGGTGTGAACCGCTGCCGCGTCCTCGTCGGCGAGCCAAGGCACCGCCTGCAAGATGGCCTGGGACAGCGCATGGGCATGGTCTACAGGCAGGGATTTGCACTGCAACGCGAACAAGACGTCGACGACGTCATCGGGAACCTGTGGCTGTTTTTCCTGCTCCGCTTCTTGCCAGAACATGAACGCGATCCTCAGTTGACGGGGAGCTTGCCTTGAAGGGCATCGCGATCGAACCACCAGTCGTCCTGGACCAGGACATCGACGACATTGCGCAGCCGGACCAGGAACTTGTCAGGCTCCCGCAGCTCCAATCGCTCGCGCCAGAGATCGAATGCCTGTTGTGACTGAACCTCGCTGTGGCGCCTTGCGACATCGGCCAGCAGCTGAGAGGTGAAAAAGGTGAGGTTGTCCCGCTGACTGCCCTCGGCGCGCACATCAGCCAGGAATAGGGCCGTGGTTGCTGCGACTGCTGCCCCATCGGCATCGTCGGGCGTCTCATCGACGACGTGCGAGAGCAGCTCGATCGAGAGCTCGACGTCGATCGGGTAGGTCACAGCCAGCCAGATGCCCTGTCCGAGTGCGTTGAGCGATTCCGGCTGCTCGGCGCGAAAAAGGACGTCGCAACAGTCAGCAGCGGACTCGAAGGCATCGGCCTCGATGAAGGTATCGAAAGCGGTCCGAGCGAGTGGCCAGGCGTCCTCACCACGCCCCAGGCCGACGAGTGTGCGCGCCTGCTGAAGCTGCAGCTCGGCGAGCTTCGCCTGGTCGGCACCAATACGTGAGAGGGTCGTGTACTGTTCTTCGAGCGCCAGCAGATGCGACTCCAGGGCGGCTTCTTCCGCTGCGCGATTGGTGACGGAATCGGCGGCGCTATCCTGTAGATGGGTCCGCGTGATGTCGTAAGGCTTCATGGCATCTGCTCTCGTCGCCGGTAACGGCGCTGTCCTCTTTGAATATCGGTGATGCGTTCTTCGGTGCATGCGGCTGGTCAGGACGCGAGTCGACTGCAACCCTTCCGCTCGATCATGCTGCTCGGCGTCAAGTGCTCGGTTCGAAACGGGCCGGCCGTCTCTCTACCTCCGTTGGGCCGGGCGATCCTGCTCGCGCGCGAGGCGGAGGGCTCTTGCTGCGGCCGCTTCATCGAGAGCCCGTTATCGAGTCTCCTGTCTCGAGAGCCGGCTTGCAGCGAGTACTTGGTCGAGCCAAGGTCGGCGCGCGGGTTTCGAGCCGCATGGCGCCGTCGAGTCGCTCGGGGCTAGCGGATCAGACCGCTGAAGGCGGCCTCGAGGCGGTCCTCCCAGTCCTCCGGGGTATCGGAGAATGGTGGCTTCACGTCGATGCGGAAGAATCGCTCGCCATGGCGGGCAATTTCCTGAATCGCTGGAACCAGTTCTTCGAAGCTTTCGATCTCCTTTTGGGAGACAAGCACGTCGCTGAGCTTGAGCATGCGGTCTGAACCTCGCTAACAGAAGTACCTTGTCCGGTCGTGTCGCCGCTGCATGGCGGTGACCAGTGGTGTCCGGCCATCCGCCCTCGTCCCGAGCAGGTGAAGTCGCGTCGAGGCAAAAACAACTCGCCGGGTGAGGGACCTCCCGCCGGCGCATCCGCGACGCGATCCAGGCCGTGCCTGGCTTATTGCCGGCTGACTGGTGGCGGTGACTGGCGCCGAGCCGACGCGAACGGGCTCCCGGGGCGCTGAAGGCTGAAGAGGTTTTCGGTGCGCACCGGTTCGGTCGGGGTAAGCTATTGGAATATTAGAATATGTTGACAGAGACCAAGGCTGCGCTTAAGCTCTTCCCACCGGGGCCCAGCTATTATTGGGCGTATTAGGTTACTGATCCGGAAGAAGAAAAAGTGGCGCTGTCAACTATCCCCATGGGGATAGTCGGAGCTGATCTACCCCCTCCCTAAGGTGCGGTTTGCGGGTAGCGCGGTGCGCCGTATAGTTCGCTCCCGTGGCATACGGCGCCGCGAGAGAATCCGAATTCGAACTCTGTCTTACCACGACGTTTCTCGATAGGAGAGATAGCGACATGGCCCTCGACAAGCACCAAACTCCGATGCTCGACCAGCTTGAGGACGGCCCCTGGCCGAGCTTCATCTCGGGCATCAAGCGCCTTCGCGACGAGCACGGCGACGAGCGCATCAACTCCGTCACCAACGACCTGCTCGGCCAGCTGGAGCACTCCTACGAGACCCGCAAAGGGTATTGGAAGGGTGGCACCGTCTCGGTCTACGGCTACGGCGGCGGCATCATTCCGCGCTTCTCCGAGGTCGGCAAGGCGTTCCCGCAGTCCAAGGAGTTTCATACCCTGCGCGTCCAGCCGCCGGCTGGTAATCACTACAGCACCGCGATGCTGCGTCAGCTGGCCGACAGCTGGGAGAAGCACGGGTCGGGTCTGGTCACCTTCCACGGTCAGACCGGTAACATCATGTTCATCGGGGCCGACACCCAGGCGACCCAGCACTTCTTCGACGAGATCAACGACTACGGCTGGGACCTCGGCGGTGCCGGCCCCTGCGTCCGAACGGCGATGTCCTGCGTCGGTGCGGCCCGTTGCGAGATGTCCTGCACCAACGAGCTGAAGGCCCACCGCGCGCTCGTCAACAACTTCACTGACGACGTTCACCGTCCGGCTTTGCCGTACAAGTTCAAGTTCAAGGTCTCCGGCTGCGCCAACGACTGTCAGAACGCGATCGAGCGCTCCGACTTCGCGGTGCTGGGGACCTGGCGCGACGACATGAAGGTCGATCAGGACGAGGTGAAGGCCTACGTCAAGGCCAAGGGCCGTCAGTACATCATCGACAATGTCATCACCCGTTGTCCGACTCAGGCGCTGTCGCTGAACGACGACGACACCCTGAACGTCAACAACCGTGACTGCGTGCGCTGCATGCACTGCCTGAACGTGATGCCGAAGGCGCTGCATCCCGGCGACGACAAGGGTGTTACGATCCTGATCGGCGGTAAGCGCACGCTCAAGATCGGTGACCTGATGGGCACCGTGATCGTGCCATTCAAGAAGCTCGAGACCGAGGAAGACTACGAAGAGATGGTCGAGATGGCCGAGAACATCATCGACTTCTGGGCCGAGAACGGGCTCGAGCACGAGCGCTGCGGTGAGATGATCGAGCGCATCGGCCTCGCCAACTTCCTCGATGGCATTGGCATCGAGGCTGATCCGAACATGCTGAGCCATCCGCGCCAGAGCTCCTACGTCCGGATGGACGGTTGGGACGAGGCGGCCGAGCAGTGGTTCGAGCGTCAGGCCGAGAAGGCCGCAGGGTAAGGTCTCGCCGGCATCCGGCCTAGGCCCTGCGCCGGCGGGCGCGTCTCATGGCGTGCCCGCCGGCCTGAGCCGCGCCGACTTAGATCAGCACCTAATTGTTTTCTGATTAACTGGAGAGTTTTCGATGGCCAAAGACATGCGCGAGCCCATCGAGTCTGGTTGTCCCGACCCGTGGCAGTACATGCATCCGGTGATGCGGAAGAACTTCGGCCAATGGAAGTGGCATGATCATCCGCGCCCGGGCGTGCTGCGCCATGTCGCCTACAGTGGCGACGAGATCTGGACCGTCCGTGCCGGCACCCAACGTATCCTAGACGTCTTCACGCTGCGCAAGCTGTGCGACATCGGCGACGAGTATGCCGACGGCTACGTCCACTTCACGCTGCGCTCGAACATCGAGTACATGGTGACCGACGAGTCGCGGGTCACGCCGCTGATCAATGCGCTTGAGGACGCCGGCTTCATCGTTGGCGGCACCCAGAACTCGGTGACGATGATCTCGCACACCCAGGGCTGGCTGCACTGCGACATCCCCGGCACCGACGCCTCCGGCGTGGTCAAGGCGATGATGGACGAGCTCATTGACGAGTTCCGTAACGCCAATATGCCCAACCGGGTGCACATCACCACCAGCTGCTGCCAGATCAACTGCGGCGGCCAGGGTGACATCGCGATCAACGTTCAGCACACCAAGCCGCCGAAGATCAACCACGATCTGGTCGCCAACGTCTGCGAGCGTCCCTCGGTCGTCGCCCGCTGCCCGGTCGCGGCCATCCGCCCGGCGATGGTCAACGGTAAGCCGTCGCTCGAGGTCGACGAGCGCAAGTGCATCTGCTGCGGTGCCTGCTATCCGCCGTGCCCGCCGATGCAGATCAACGACGCCGAGCACACCAAGTTGGCGATCTGGGTCGGTGGCAACCACTCCAACGCCCGCGGTAAGCCGACCTTTCAGAAGCTGGTCGCGGCCGGTATCCCGAACAACCCACCACGCTGGCCCGAGGCGACCGCGATCGTCAAGCGCATCCTGAAGGCCTACAAGGAAGGGGCCCGGGATTGGGAGCGGATCAACGAGTGGATCGAGCGCATCGGCTGGCCGCGTTTCTTCGAAGAGGTGGAGCTGCCGTTCACCAAGTACCACATCGATACCTGGCGCGGCTCTCGTGCCAGCTTCAACGCCTCTTCCTATATCCGTTTCTAACGAACGGATTCCGGAGCCCACACTAGCGAGGTCGCAATGAAGTTCGCAATCCAGGTCAACGAAGGACCCTACCAGCACCAGGCTGCCGATTCGGCGTATTTCTTCGCCAAGGCGGCCCTCGAGAAGGGGCACGAGGTGTTTCGTGTCTTTTTCTACCACGATGGCGTCAACAACTCGACGCGGCTGACCACGCCGCCTCAGGACGACCGCAACATCGTCGAGCGCTGGGCCGAGCTTGCGGAACAATATGACCTCGATATGGTCGTCTGTGTCGCCGCTGCTCAGCGGCGCGGCGTGGTCGACGAGGGTGAGGCGCAACGCAACGGCAAGGATTCCACCAACATCGATCCCCGGTTTCGCATCTCCGGCCTCGGACAGCTGGTCGAAGCGGCGATTCAATCCGACCGGCTTGTCGTCTTCGGCGACTGATCAACCCGACCGGAACGCAAACGAGGGGAATCCATCATGTCTGAAAGCATTAAACAGTTTCTCTACCTCAACCGTAAGGCGCCCTACGGCACCATTTATGCCTGGGAGTCGCTCGAGGTCGTGCTGATTGGGGCGGCCTTCGATCAGGACGTCAGCCTGGCCTTTGTCGACGACGGTGTCTTCCAGTTGACTAAGAACCAGGACACATCAGCGGTTGGAATGAAGAACTTCTCGCCGACCTATGCGGCGCTGGGCGATTACGAGGTCAAGAAGATCTACGTCGAGAAGGAGTCGCTCGAAGAACGCGGCTTGTCGCTCGATGACCTTCAGCATTTGACCTGGGAGGACGAGGATGACGACTGGGCCGAGAAAGATTCGATCCACCTCGTCACTCGTTCCGAGATGACCGCTATCATGGACGGCGCCGACGTCGTCTTCAGCTTCTGACGATCGCGCGATCACGAGGAGAACGATGAGCACACTGCACACCGTCAATAAGTCGCCGTTCGAGAAGACGTCGCTGGCCGCCTGTCTCGGTCACGCCGGTGCCGGCTCGGCCGTCCTGCTGCTGGAGGACGGCGTCTATGCCGCGCTTGCCCAGACCAGTGCCGAGGCCCAGGTCAAAGGCGCGCTCGACTCCGTCAAGGTCTATGTCTTGGGGCCAGATCTCCAGGCTCGTGGCCTGTCCGAGGAACGCGTCATTCCCGGAATCAGCGTCGTGGACTATGCCGGCTTCGTGGATCTCGCCGCGGAGCACGAAAAGGTCCAGGCCTGGTTGTAGTTTTTTCTGTTTCTCACTGATATCGAGGAGAGCAAAGATGCCAATCGAAGTGAATGGTAAGACGTTCGAGACCGACGAAGAAGGCTACCTGGCCAACATCAATGATTGGGAGCCCGGCGTCGCTGAGGTGATGTCGAGGGAAGATGATCTCGAGCTCACCGACGAGCACTGGGACATCATCAACTTCCTGCGTGAGTACTACGAGGAGTACCAGATCGCACCGGCGGTCCGGGTGCTGACGAAGGCTGTTGGCAAGAAGATGGGCAAGGACAAGGGCAACAGCAAGTACCTGTACGGTCTGTTCCCCTATGGCCCGGCCAAGCAGGCGTGCCGCTACGCGGGCCTGCCAAAGCCGACCGGCTGCGTCTGATTGCATCGACCGTGCGGTCGGCCCGAGGGCCGGCCGATGGGCCGAGCCTATTACGGCTCGGTCTCGCCGGGCACGCCATGACTGGCCGCGCCCGGCTCCGATCGCATTCTCGATATTGCGCACCAGAGGTCCGGCTCTTGATGAGCGGACACCACTGAGCCTACGCCACTGAGGTAGCGGAAACATGTCGTTTCTGTCGGATGTTTACGCCGGTCTGTTCTATTTCGCGGTCTTCGTGCTGGTCGCCGGGTTGGCCAATAAGGTCATCCAATATGCGCGTACACCTGCGCCGCTGAAGATCCCGACGACACCAGCGCCGACCACGAAGACGGGCGTTGCGCTGCGTCTCACACGCGAGGTGGTGTTTTTCGAAAGCCTGTTCCGCGGGAGTAAATGGACCTGGATCTTTGGCTGGATGTTCCACTTCGGTCTGTTCCTGGTCACGCTGCGGCATCTGCGCTACTTCTTAGAGCCGGTCCCGATGCCGATACAGCTGATTCAGCCGTTCGGCATCTACGGCGGTATCGCAATGGTCATCGGCCTAGCCGGGCTTTGGGGGCGTCGCTTCCTTGTCGACCGGGTGCGCTATATCACCGCCTTGTCTGATCATCTGATCCTGGCTCTACTGATCACGATCGGCCTCTCCGGCCTGATGATGCGGTTCGTCGTGCATACCGACGTCATGCGGGTCAAGCAATTCTTCCAAGGGCTTTATGTCGGTCAGGTCTATACGCTGCCGGCCGACCCGCTGCTATTGCTGCACCTACTCTTGGTTGCGGTGCTGATGATCATCTTCCCGTACAGCAAGCTCCTACATGCGCCAGGGCTCTTCTTCAGCCCGTCGCGGAATCAGGTCGATAATCCTCGCGAGCAGCGCCATCTCGCGCCCTGGGCTCGGCGTCTGGAACAGGACTGACCTGGTCCTGTCTCTCAGGTGATGTTTCGCGACGTTTCGATGCGAGGTTGAATCATGGCCAAGGCCGACTTCGAAGTCCCAGTACTGCAGCAGTACCCCGAGATCCCGGAGGTTGAGCCGGGCGTGATGGCGCACTCGAGCCCGTTCAAGTCGAAGCCACAGTTCCAGGAGCCGCTCGGCTTCCCGGGCGAGCTTGTCGACGGCTGGCACGAGAAGGCGCTCGACAAGATGGGCGATCTACTGAGTCGTTATCGCTCGCTGCGCGTCTATCTGGATTCCTGCGTCAAGTGCGGCTCCTGCACCGATAAGTGCCACTATTACCTCGGCACCCATGATCCGAAGAACATGCCGGTCGGCCGGCAGGACCTGATGCGTAAGGTCTACCGGCGCCATTTCACCCTCGCTGGCCGACTGTTTCCAAAACTGGTCGGGGCCGAGGACCTGACCGAAGAGGTCCTAGGCGACTGGTACAGCTACTACCATCAGTGCTCCCAATGTCGCCGATGCTCGGTCTTCTGTCCCTACGGCATCGACACCGCCGAGATCTCGATGGCTGCGCGCGAGATCATGGACCACATCGGCGTCGGGCAAAAATACTGCAACGAGATCATCGGCAAGGTCTACAAGATCGGGAATAACCTCGGCCTTCCCGGTCCTGCATTGGCTGATACCCTCGAAGGGCTCGAGGAGGATGTCTTCGACGACACCGGCGTCGAGGTCAAATATCCGCTCGACCAGGAAGGGGCCGAGATCCTGCTGGTCACGCCCTCGGCCGACTTCTTCGCTGAGCCCCATGTCGATGGGCTGATCGGTTACGGCAAGGTCTTCCATGAGGCAGGCATCAGCTGGACACTCAGCAGTCATGCCTCCGAGGCGGCCAACTTCGGCATGTTCATCGGCTCCTACGAGAACATGCGCCGGGTCGCGCTCCGCATCCGCGAGGCCGCGATCAAGCTCGGTGTCAAGCGCATCGTGTTCGGCGAGTGCGGTCATGCCTGGCGCGTCGCCTACAGCTTCCTGAACACGCTGGCCGGCCCCTGGGATTTCCTCGATCAGCGTTACCCGATCCCGCAGCACATCTGCGAGTTCACCTATGGGCTGATCCAGGAGGGCAAGCTCAACCTCGACAAGAGTCGCAATGACGACATGGTGCTGACGTACCACGACTCGTGCAACGTCGCCCGTGCCTCAAGGATGGGCGACCGGCCCGGCGGGCAGTTCGATATCCCCCGCGCGATCATCCGCGCGACCTGCAATCACTTCTATGACATGGACGAGGAGACCATCCGCGACCGCACCTTCTGCTGCGGCGGTGGTGGTGGCCTTCTGACCGATGACCTGATGGAGGTGCGGGTCAAAGGGGCGCAGCCGCGTGTCGAGGCGCTGAACAACGTGATCCAGGAGAAAGGTGTCACGCACATGGCCGCGATCTGCGCCATCTGCAAGAGCCAGTTTACCAAGGTGCTGCCGTACTACGGCATGGACCTCGACCAGATTGTCAGCGTCCACCAGTTGGTCTCGAATGCGCTGGTTCTGACCGGCGAGGAGACCGAGGACGAAGACGAGGCCGCTGACGAGGCGGCCTGACGATCAGCCGACAGTAGGGCGCGTCTCGGCAACAGGGTCGGCAAATTGAGAAAGCAGCTAACACGAGCTTGGGGTACGCCTCGTAGCCCGCGCCAACGAATCGATTCAGGGGCCTAGCTCGACTTCGACTGTTCTTAGGAGCGTTATCGATGGCAACTTCCAGTGACGAAATGACCAAACTTTCCTGGCGCCGCTTCGAGGATGGCGACAACGTCTGGGATAACCTGACCGAACTGATTTTCAACGAGGATACCTCACACAAGTGCCCGACCTACGTCCATAAGACGCCGCCATGCCAGGGCAGCTGCCCGTCCGGCGAGGATATCCGGGGCTGGCTGCAGATCGTGCGCGGACTAGAGAAGCCACCGGAAGGGATGACCTGGCAGGAGTATGCATTCCGCCGCTCCACCGATGCCAACCCCTTCCCGTCGATGATGGGGCGCGTGTGCCCGGCGCCCTGCCAGGACGGCTGCAACCGTAACGAGGTCGAGGATTTCGTCGGCATCAACGCGGTCGAGCAGTTCATCGGCGATAACGCCACCGCTCAGGGCTACAAGTTCGAGCCGGCCCCGGTCGACACCGGCAAGCGCATCGCGGTCATCGGCGGCGGGCCAGCCGGTCTGGCCGCGGCCTATCAGCTGCGGCGCAAGGGCCATGCAGCGACGGTGTTCGAGGCCAACAGTGAGCTCGGCGGGATGTTCCGCTACGGGATTCCGGGCTACCGCGTGCCACGCGATGCCCTGGACGCCGAGATCAACCGTATCCTCGATATGGGCGATATCGAGCTGAAGATGAACACCAAGGTTGGAGTCGATGTCACGGTCGAGCAGCTCGAGCAGGACTATGACGCCATCCTCTGGGCCATCGGCTGTCAGTCCGGCCGCGGGCTGCCGGTGCCGGGTTGGGAGGGCACCCCAAACTGCGTCTCCGGTGTCGCCTTCCTGAAGGCCTTCAACGAAGGCCGCATGAAGGTCACGGCCGAGAAGGTCGTCTGCGTCGGCGGCGGTGATACCTCGATCGACGTCGTCTCGGTCGCCCGCCGTCTTGGCCACATCACCAAGTCCGGTAAGAGCGACCTGCCTGAGACCGTGATCCACGACGGCTATGTCGCGCACGACACCGCGATGACCGCGGCCGCCGAGGGTGCCGAGGTGACGCTGACCTCGCTGTTCACCCGCGAGAAGATGACCGCGGCCGAGCATGAGGTCCATGACGCGCTGCACGAAGGCGTCACCATCCTCGACGGCGTCATGCCGACCGAGGTCATCAAGAACGACGAGGGGCGCGCGATTGGTCTCAAGGTGGCCGATTGCGAGATGAAGGATGGACGTCCGACCCCGGTCGAGGGCACCGAGCGCGTGCTCGATGCGGATCTGGTGGTTGCAGCCATCGGTCAGGGTGGCGAGCTCAGCGGCCTCGAGGACTTGGATAATGGCCGCGGCCTGATGAACAGCGACAAGTTCTATCAGGTCCCGGATAAGCCGGGCCACTTCGTCGCTGGCGACATCATCCGCCCGCACCTGCTGACCACGGCCATCGGCCAGGCTTGGATCGCGGTCGAGTCGATCGACGAGTACGTCAATAAGGCCGAGCACAAGCGCCGGCCCAAGGTCGACGTGCATCACTTCGACCTACTGGCCAAGCTCAACGAGGCCAAGCTGGCGCCGGAGACCTTCGACGTCAACGAGAGCGGTGACCTGCGCGGCACCTCCGACGCCAAGTACGCGATCCACAACTATGAGGATCGCTCCGGTGCCGAGGTCATCCCGCACGATGAGCTCTATCTCGGCCACTTCCCGTACACGCCGCGGGTGCTGCGCAAGGAAGAGGTACCGAGCTCGGAAGAGGTGCTTGGGCATTTCAAGGAGCGCGTGATCGGCTACTCGGAAGAGGACGCTGTCAACGAGGCCAAGCGCTGCATGAGCTGCGGGATGTGCTTCGAGTGCGACAACTGCGTGATCTTCTGCCCGCAGGATGCCGTGTTCCGGGTCAACAAGGCCGAGAGCACCACTGGTCGTTACGTCGATACCGACTACGACAAGTGCATCGGGTGCCATATCTGCGCCGATGTCTGCCCGACCGGCTACATCAAGATGGGCCTCGGTGAATAAGCAACCTACAGCAGAGCAGGAGACGTCGATGGCAGAAGTCTTGTCCAAAGGCGTCCTCCTCGCGTTTCTGTCCGTCGCGCTCGGCCTGAGCGCGATGGCCAAGGCCGAGGGGGTCGGCGATTTCGTGCAGCCCAGCTCGAAAGCGGCGTCGGTCGAGAACTGCGTCGAGCCGACCGAATATATGCGTCGCAATCACTTCGAGCTGATTCGTCACCAACGCGACGAGACGGTCTATGGAGGCATTCGTGGCGCCAAGCATAGCCTCTCGGGCTGCGTTTCATGTCACGTCGGCTACGACAGTCAGGGCACGCCGCTCGAGATCGACGCGGAGGGACAGTTCTGCAGCAGCTGCCATGATTATGCCGCGGTGGAGATGAACTGCTTCGACTGCCACGCCACGGTGCCCAAGGGCGAGGCCTGGAACCACGAGGTTGCTGCCGTGCATGCGCATCCGACCGGCGCAGCGCCGCTCGCCGCGACCAGCGCTGAGCGGTGAAGCAGTGAGCGAGGCGAGCGAATCGATGAAAAACGAATCCGAACCGACTAACCAAGGCCGCCGAGATTTCCTTGGCGCTGCCGCCGGCTTGACTGCGGCGGCCGTCGCCCCAGGTATGATGCTGCATACCGTCGATTCCGAGGCGGCGGCACCGACTGGCGGGGTCAGTGATGCCCATCGCTGGGGGCTTTTGGTCGATACCAGCAAGTGTGCTGACGGCTGCACCGCCTGTGTCGACGCCTGCGATCAGGAGAATGGTCTGAATCTTCAGTCGCAGCCGCTCGGTGACGATGAGCTCAAGTGGCAAAATCAGCGTGCCACCTGGATCCGTAAGGTCAAGTTGCAGGACAACCTGACTGGGCAGGTGACGAATCTGCCGCTGATGTGCCAGCACTGTGAGCATCCGCCCTGTGTCGACGTCTGCCCGACCGGTGCATCCTTCAAACGCGCCGATGGCATCGTCATGGTCGACCGCCACACCTGTATCGGCTGCCGCTACTGCATGATGGCTTGTCCATACAAGGCGCGCTCGTTCATCCACGAGCAGGTCGATCAGAAGCTGACCCGGGCGCCGCGCGGCAAGGGATGTGTCGAAAGCTGCAACCTATGCGCACATCGGCTTGATACCGGAGATATCTCCACTGCTTGCGCGGACGCCTGTTCGGCCGAAGGCCATCAGGCCCTGGTCTTCGGGGACCTCAAGGACCCGACCGGTCCGCTGCGCCAAGCGTTGGCCAAGAAGCCGAATCGCCAGATCCGTCAAGACCTGGGGCTCAATACCGGCGTGCGCTACGCTGGCATCTGACCGTGAGTCGAGGCCACCGCCCATCGGATGACGCCAAGCCTTGACACCATTGCACCACGCTAGAGAAGTCAGCATGAAGAGAATCGTTTATCGCGAGTGGCTGGTCGAGCCTCAACGCTATTGGGGATTGCTTGCAATGCTCGCCGGTGTGATCGCCGTGGGCGGCCTGTCGGCGCTCTACATGGAGCACGAGGGGCATTGGGTAACCGGCATGACCAATTCGGTCGTCTGGGGCACGCCCCACGTGTTCGCTGTGTTTCTGATCATCGCGGCTTCCGGTGCGCTCAACGTCGCCTCGATCGGCACCGTGTTCGACAAGACCGCCTACAAGCCGCTGGCGCGGCTATCCGGCCTGCTCGCTGTGGCCTTGCTCGTTGGCGGGTTGCTCGTCCTGGTGCTGGATCTGGGGCGGCCCGATCGGCTGTTGGTGGCGATGACGACCTACAACTTCAGCTCGATCTTCGCGTGGAACATCTTCTTGTACTCCGGCTTTGCCGCGATCGTGATCGGTTACCTCTGGACGATGGCCGAGCGCAAGGGGAATCATTTGCAGAAACCGGTCGGCACCTTTGCGTTCCTCTGGCGTCTCGCGTTGACGACTGGTACCGGCTCGATCTTTGGCTTCCTGGTCGGTCGGGAGGCTTATGACACTGCGATCCTGGCGCCACTGTTCGTCGTGATGTCGTTCGCTTACGGGCTGGCCATCTACATGCTGGTGCTGTTCTACGCCTTCGATGCAGATGGTCGGCCGATCGGGCCGGCGATGCTCAAGCGGTTGAAGAATCTGCTCGGGCTGTTCGTCGCCGCAGTCCTCTACTTCACCCTCGTCTACCACCTGACCAAGCTCTATGGCGCGAAGAACAGCGACATCGAGGCCTTCCTGCTGATCAACGGCGGTCTCTACACGGCCCTGTTCTGGGTGGGCTGGGTTTTGATCGGTGGGCTGATCCCGCTCGGGATCATCTATCACCCGGAATTGAACAAGCAGCGTGATTGGATCGCCACCGCTAGCGCGCTCGTGGTCGCTGGAGGACTGGCCGCGATGTACGTGATCATCATCGGCAGCCAGGCCTATCCTCAAGAGATGTTTCCGGGGCATTCGGTGATCCAGTTCGGGGCGCCGGGCGATGTCGGGGGAAGGGTCGCACCCTATTCGCCGAGCTTTCCGGAGCTGCTGCTCGGCTTAGGCGGCGTTGGCGTTGCGCTACTGATCACTGCGGTTGGAATTCGGGTGCTGCAATTCCTGCCCGAGTCGCTTGCCGATCGAGATGTCGATCCGCATGCAAGCGCGCGGCATGCCTGATCGCCTTCGTCTGGATTGATTGCGCAAGGCTGGTGATCCATCTCGCTGGTCGGCGGGCGGCGCTTGACCGCGCCTCCTCGGCCGACCGCGATCTCGCGGGAACTCTCAGCGCGCTGGCTGCTCGGCGACGCATCCACCCCCGCGCCGCTGTGTAACCGCAATGGCCCACCTCTACCTTTCCGCGCCGCAAAAGTCGTCGGGTAAGACGACCCTCAGCATCGGCCTGACGCGCGAGTTACTGCAGCGCGGAGAGGTCGTCCAAACCTTCAAGAAAGGCCCCGACTACATCGATCCGCTCTGGCTCGCTCGCGCAGCAGGCGGCCGTCCCTGCTTCAACCTCGACTTCCATACGATGGGGATCGACGAGATCCGCAGCGAGTTCGCCCGCTTTTCCGGCGCCGCGACGATCGGGCTGATCGAGGGCAATGTCGGGCTCTTCGACAGCATCCACCTTGACGGTTCCGGCTCCAATGCGGAGCTGGCGAAGCTGCTCAAGGCGCCGGTGCTCCTTGTGATCGACGCCCAGGGCATGGGTCGCGGGATCGCTCCGCTGTTGCTCGGCTATCAGGCCTTCGATCCGGCCCTCAACATCGCCGGCGTCGTGTTGAACCGCGTCGGAGGCAGTCGACACGAAGCAAACCTGCGCCGCGTAGTCGAG
This sequence comes from Gammaproteobacteria bacterium, assembly GCA_009908845.1. Classification (GTDB taxonomy): domain Bacteria; phylum Pseudomonadota; class Gammaproteobacteria; order Chromatiales; family Chromatiaceae; genus Lamprobacter. The sequence continues at coordinate 9,719 of JAAAOQ010000266.1, read as the reverse complement.
TATTACACCGACCTGCCGGTCGTGGGGGCCGTTCCGCGTGCGCCCGAGGTCGTGATCGAAGAGCGCCACCTCGGCCTGATCCCGAGCAATGAGGCCGCCGAGGTCGAGGCCACGATCGAATCCATCCGCCGCTTGGTCGCATCGTCGCTGGATCTGGATCAGGTCCTATCCATCGCAGCGTGCTCGCCGACCCTGGATCAGGCCATGCCTAGCCTGGCCTCAACCCCGCAGCCGGACCGGCCCCTGTTGCGCATCGGGCTTGCGATGGATGACGCCTTCGGCTTCTATTACCCGGGCGATCTCGTCCGGCTGGAACAGGCGGGCGCTCAGCTGATGCCTTTCAGCCCGGTCGCCGATGCGGCGCTGCCCGAGGTCGATGGCTTGATCCTGGGCGGCGGTTTTCCCGAATGCCGGATGCGCGAGCTGGAGGCGAACCACTCAATGCGGGAAGCGATTGCGGCCTTCATCGCGGACGGTGGTCCGGCCTATGCAGAATGTGGTGGGCTGATGTATCTCTGCGATCGTCTGCATTGGAAGGGCGAGGCTCGCCGCATGTGCGGCGTGCTCGCTGCCGATGTCGCAATGCATCCAAGACCGCAGGGGAGAGGTTACATGCGCCTCCAGGAGACAGATGCCTTTCCGTGGCCGGCCGACGCCGAGCAGCCAGCCGAGATCTGCGCCCATGAGTTCCATCATTCAGCGATCATTGCCCCATCGCCGGATTGGCGCTACGCCTATCGGGTGCTGCGCGGAGCCGGCATCGATGGCGCCCATGACGGTATCATTCAGCAGAATCTGCTAGCGAGCTATGCGCACCTGCGCGACACCGGCTCGGTGCATTGGACGCGCCGATTCGTCAACAGCGTCCGGGATTCGCGACATTGAAGCAACGCGACTAGGAAGAGACCTATGTTCAAACTGACGACGGCTGCCGCAGAACAGGTCATGCGGGCAGCGAAAGAGGGGGGCACAGAAGGGATGTCGCTGCGGTTGGCAGCGACTCAGAAAGAAGACGGTGCGATCGACTACCGGATGGGGTTCGATGCCGCGACCGAGGAGGACATCCGCTTCCAAAGCGAGGGCGTGGATATCGTGATGTCGCCCGAGGACGTGCCGTTGCTCGACGAGACCGTGATGGACTTCGTCGAGATCGAGCCGGGGAAACCGCACTTCATCTTCCTGAACCCCAAGGACCCAACCTATCAGCCGCCCGCTGATGCCTGAGGGTGACGCTCAGGCTGTTCAGGCGCTCGATCGGGCCTAAGCGAAAGAGATGGAGCTCTCGAGCGAAGACAAGCTGCGCTTGAACGTGCTGCTCGCGAATCGTCCGCAGGCGATTCGCATCGATGAGTCGCGGCTGATCGTCTACGGACTCTCCGAGCGCGGTGAAGCCAAGGTCGCTCTGAATCCAACCGGCTCGCCGGAGACCTATCTGCGCGCCGTCAAGGAGCTGATCTCGGGCTACATCCTAGGCTCGCCGGGTGGCTATCCAGTCTATCTGCGGCGCTGGACGCGGATGGGCCAGATGCGCGATCAGAGCCTCGAGCAGCTGCTGATGCTCGGCGAATCGGAGGCCGTGGTCGCCGCGGTCGGCTCGCCAGGGCTGACACCAGAGCTTGCCCGTCGGGCCTGGTGGGCGATGGAAGACGCTGAGAATGCGCGCAACATGCTCCAGAACCCGACGATCGTCGCCAGTGAGATGGGACCGGTGCTGGCCGATTATCTGGTCGAATACCTCCCGTTCGAGACCGAGCACGAGAAGATGATGGAGTCGGTTCGGCTCGTACTGCAGGCCGGTCTGCTCAGCGACGAGAGAATCGTGGAGCTTTGGAAGAAGTCGGCGCGCAAGCAGGCCTATTTGGTCGGCTTCCTGCGTGCACGCCCGGATGATCTGCCCGAACAGGACCCGGCGCGTGCCGACGCTGACGAGATTGCCGCGACGCTTGCCGATGAGCTTGCTGCGGGGAATGCGGTGGCCGGACTGCTCGTGCGGGTGACCAGTGCCAGCGGGCAGACCTTCCTCAAGACCCTCTCGGCGGTGCTCTCGAAACCGCCGAACCAAGAGATCGTCAGTGCCGGTTTCGACCTGTTGCGGGAGTACTTCTACGTGCTCAGACCCGAGGGCGATCCGAACCTGGCGATCGAGCCGCTACTCGCCGATGGGCGCGCGTTTGCTGGCCTTGACGGCGAGGTCGCATCCGAACCGGTTCAGCGGGTGCTGGAACGGCTGCCCGCGGCGGCGCCAGACCTCGCGGCGATGCGGGTGCTATCCGGCACCGGTTATGGCCTGATCCGGCCGCTACTGCCCGATCCGACGACCCTCGGCAGCCTGATGCGGCGCAAGCTGACGCCGGTGACGGAGCCGTTGCAGGCCCAGCTGGATCAGCTACGCGGTCGAGCGCCGTTTTGAAGCGCGCGGTGGCGCGGCGAATCGGTTCAGCGGGCCCTAATGACGACGCTGGGTCGTCGGCTAGATCGTCACGGTCCGCGGGCCGCTTGCGGCGCCGAGGATCAGCACGTCCGCGGGACGAAGGGCGAAGATCCCGACGGTGACGACGCCGGCGATGTTGTTGATATCCTGCTCGAGCGCCATCGGCTCGGCGATCTCGAGCCCATGGACGTCGAGGATCAGGTTGCCGTTGTCGGTCGTGAAGCCCTCGCGCCAGACCGGGTTGCCACCGAGCTTGGCGAGCTCACGGGCGACATAGCTGCGCGCCATCGGGATCACCTCGACTGGCAGTGGAAACCGCCCCAGTACCGAGACCAGCTTGCTCTCATCGGCGATGCAGACGAACCGCTCGCTCGCGGCGGCGACGATCTTCTCTCGGGTCAAGGCGCCGCCACCGCCCTTGATCAGCTGCAGCGACTGATTCGATTCGTCGGCGCCATCGACATAGAGCGACAGGGTGCCAACGCTATTGAGATCGAGGACCGGGATGCCGTGCTGCTCAAGGCGCTTGCTCGATGCCTCAGAGCTCGAGACGGCGCCGTCGATGCGGCCCTTGATCGTGGCCAGATAATCGATGAAGTGATTGACCGTCGAGCCGGTGCCGACGCCGACGACTCCGCCTTGGACATGATCGAGCGCGGCCTCGGCCGCCTGCTTCTTTAATTCGTCCTGGCTCTGTGCAGCGCCCATGACGTCTCCTCGTGGCTCAGCTGAAGAATGATTCGATCAGTGATCGCGCTGGCGCGGCTCGAGCAGGCGCCTATTCGCGATGACTGCAGTTTGATTGGAGTATATCAAAGGCTCAAGTAGCTGATCTGGCGTATGCTGATGCGTTTGCTGCTGTCGCTCTTTCCCCTACCATGCTCCATGCCTACATCGAGCGCATCCTGAAGGCGCGTGTCTATGATGTCGCGCTTGAGTCGCCGCTGACAATGGCGAAGGGATTGTCGGGTCGTCTCGAGAATCGCGTCCTGCTCAAGCGCGAGGACCTACAGCCGGTGTTCTCGTTCAAGCTCCGCGGCGCCTACAACAAGCTCCGGCATCTGCCGGCCGCAGCGCTGGAGCGCGGCGTGATCGCGGCCTCGGCCGGCAACCATGCCCAGGGCGTCTCGATGGGCGCCTCCCACCTGGGCGTGCCGGCGGTGATCGTGATGCCGAAGACCACCCCTGGGATCAAGGTCGACGCGGTGCGCAGTTGGGGCGCCAAGGCGGTGCTGCACGGGGACTCGTTCGATGAGGCCTATCAGCATGCGATAATGCTGCGGGAGGAGCGCGGCCTGACCTTCCTGCATCCGTTCGATGATCCGGATGTGATCGCCGGGCAGGGTACGATCGGGATGGAGATCCTGCGCCAGCACCCGGACCCGCCGCACGCGATCTTCGTGCCGGTCGGCGGTGGTGGCCTGATTGCGGGCGTTTCTGCCTATGTGAAGTCGATCCATCCGGAGGTGAAGATCATCGGGGTCGAGCCGGCGGATGCCCCGACCCTACATGCGGCGCTCGCCGCGAATGAGCGCGTGGTGCTGCCCGAGGTCGGGCTGTTCGCCGATGGGGTCGCGGTCAGGCAGATCGGTGAGGAGACCTTCCGGATCGCGCGCGAAACGGTCGATGAGGTCGAGCTGGTCAGTGCCGACGCGATCTGTGCCGCCATCAAGGATATCTTCGACGATACCCGCGGTATTGCCGAGCCGGCCGGTGCGCTTGCCGTCGCCGGACTCAAGCAGTACGTCGAGCGCACAGGTGTCCGGGGCACCTCGCTGATCGCGATCGAGAGCGGCGCCAACATCAATTTCGATCGTCTGCGCCATGTCGCCGAGCGCGCTGAGCTCGGCGAGCGGCGTGAGGCCTTGTTCGCGGTCGAGATCCCGGAGCGCCCCGGTAGCTTCCTCGCGTTCTGCAAGGCCCTTGGCAAGCGGCAGATCACCGAGTTCAACTACCGCTACGCTGATGAGCACGCGGCCGTGGTCTTCGTTGGTGTCGAGCTTGGTGGTGGTCTCGCCGAACGGCAGGAGATGGTCGAGCGCATCGAGCACAAGGGCTTTGCAGTCACCGATATGAGCGACAACGAGACCGCGAAGCTGCATATCCGCTTCATGGTCGGCGGTCATGCGCCGGGTGTGAGCTACGAACGCCTGGTCCGTTTCGAGTTTCCGGAACGTCCAGGGGCCTTGCTGAGCTTCCTCTCAGGGCTCGGGCGGCGCTGGAACATCAGTCTGTTCCATTACCGTAATCACGGCGCGGCCTACGGACGGGTCCTGATGGGGATTCAGGTGCCGGAGGCCGACGACCCCGAGTTTACTGAGCTCCTCACCGGTCTGGGTTACCCATTCTGGGATGAGACCGAGAACCCGGCCTATCGCCTCTTCGCGGGGATCGAGCGCGGCGGATGAGCGTCGATGCACTGACGCTGCGTCGGGCGCCCGGACTCTATCGCGGCTCGATCGCAGGGATCTTCGGTGCGGATGAACGACTGCGGCCGATGGTATCCAGGGGTCTTCCTTGGCATGCGATCGTCGGGTCATCGCCGGCGGTAGACCGATGCCTCGGTGATCACCGCGTCCAAGGGCACGTCCCAGGGTTTGGGCTCGATCCTGTCGACGCGTTGGCACTCGTGCGCGAGGCCGACGAGCCGCGGCCGCTGCCAATAGCGGCGGCTGCTCAAGAACGCGAGACTGCGATCATAGAAGCCCGCCCCCATGCCGATCCGGTGACAGTCGTGATCGAATCCGACCAAGGGCACCAGGACAAGATCAAGGCTATGGGTCGGCAGGATCTGCCGGTTGCGGCGGGCGGGTTCGGGGATGCCGTACCGGTTTGGGCGCAATGGCTCGCCGGGTCTATGGCGAACGAACCAAAGCCGTCCGGGGGCATGGCCGCGCAGCACGGGCAGGTACCAGCGCCGGTTGCGGTGGAGTCGCTCAACGAGGGGCCAAGGGTCGAGCTCGCCGCCTGTCGGGATATAAAGCGCGATCCGGCGAGCCGCACGGCCGAATCCACAGCGAACGAACCGGGATGCGACAGCCCTGGCATGCTCCTGCTGCTCACGGCGATTCAGTTGGCGCCGAGCCTGTCGGAGGCGGCGGCGTAGAAACGGATCGCTCACGGCGATGACACTGAGGAGGCTGCTGAAGCGCGCCGTCACGAGCGGCGGCAGATCAAGGGAGAGACATCTCCCGCCTGTGCCGGTGCAGGCCTTCGTTCTTGAACCAGAGGGTTCAAGTGGGAGCGCTGCATCGTGCTTCAGGCTTTCCGCTCGAGGCGGACATGCACAACGGCTCGATTCTTGGCGCTCCCTGGGTACGGATTAGGCTCAAGAAAATACCCAGACCACTGCCGCACACCGCAGGAGATGTCTGGAACCGAGACTATACCTTATCGTTCGCAGCGTCCAGCCCGGCCGGATCTTGAGGCGGCTCGGATGCCGCTGATTGCGGCGTTTCAATGGCCTCAGACAACCGATCCTGGATGGCCTGCAGTCGATGGTGCTTTTCCTTGATCGCGTCGCGCTCGCGCATCAGCTCGTAGACGAGGTTGAGGGCGGCCATAACGGCGATGCGGTCGGCGCCGATGACACGGCCGTTCTGCCTGACCTCGCGCATCCGCTCATCGAGCAGCCGCGCGGAATCGATGAGCCCATGCTGCTCCTCGGGCGCACAGGCGATGCGGTACTCCTTATCGAGGATGCGGATCGTGACCGGTACGGCCCGGTCGTCAGCAGAAGCGGTCATTTACAATTGCTCCTCCATCGCCTTGAGACGTGCGACCATGGCTTCAAGTCGGCTGCGCGCGAGCTCGGTCTTCTCGATCAGTTCGGCGCGCTCGGCGACCAGATGCTCTTGGCTTGCACGCAGGGAGGCATTTTCATGGCTGAGCTGCTGGCACTTGCGGATCAGCGTATCCACATGTTGCTCTAATAGATCGATATCGAAATCGGCCATGCCAAACCCCAGCTGAAAAGCCTTGCGCGACTATAGAAGGCGGCCAAGGTTGGGTCAAACGAGGTCGCGCGTCTCATTCCGCTGCGATCGTCGTTTGCCGCGCCACCGCTGCGCCCTGTGCGCTTGAAATCCTCGCGCGACCGTTTGGTCTGCCGTCGAAGCAACTGCTATTTCAGGAATTGTTGATGGTGTCCGATCCCGTCCCCGATTATGACAGGCTTGACCAGCTGCTGGCTGGGGTCGAGCTTGCGCCCAGTGCCGCGGAGGCGCAAGCGATACTCTGCGGTCTATTGGCCGCACATGAGCCTGATCCGGTCGGCCGTTGGTCGACGCAACTGGGAACGCCGCCCAGGGCGGTTGTGCGCTGGTCTAAGCATCTGCTCAATCAGGCACAGCCAGCAGAGCCGCCGGCTGGACTGTCGGCTGGGCTACCGGGTGCGCAGCAAGCGGCCTCGCTTGGGCAGGACGACGGCGCCGTTGAGACGGGCGCAGCGGCGATCGACTTGACCGTCGCCGGTCAGGTGGGCGCGACGGGCAGCGGCCAGGGGCTCGATCATGAACACGATCATGGTCATTTGGACGCCCATGCCGAAGCGCATGGCCACGCATGCGACGCGCATCATTCGCATGCACCGGAGCCGACCGAGACCGAGACCGCGATCGATGGCGATGCGCTGCTGGCCGAGCTCGCCACGCTGGCGCGTTGGACCGAGGAGGCCATCGCGCCGCCGTCTGTCAGCTTTAATCTGCTGCTACCGCCCGAGGACCGTCCATTGCGCGAGCGGGCGCTGGCCGTGCATGACTGGGTAAGGGGGCTGTTGTTTGGTTTGACGCTCGGCGGACTTGAACCTGAGGGTCTGGACGGCGAAGCGCGTGAGGCATTCTCTGACCTGGTCGAGCTCACCCGAATGGACCTGGCGGCGATCGACGAGGGTGAAGAGGACGAGCAGGCATTGGCCGAGATCACCGAATTCTTACGGGTGGCGGCGATGGCGATCCGCGAGTCGGCATCCCCCGCAAGCGCAGACGCCGTTGGTGCGCCAACGACGCAGTCGGGGCCCGGCCAGGAGGTCCATTGATGAGCCCAGTGATGAGCCCAGACGCGACTGCACGCGCGGACCGCAAAGCGAGATCCCCGGCACGCCCGCCCTACAGCATGGCCGAGCTCAAGCGCCGCCGGCGTGATCTGATGCGCGCGCTGGGCCCCGACTCGGTACTGATCGTACCGGCCGCGCCCGAGGTGATCCGCAACCGCGATGTGCATCATCCCTATCGTCAGGCGAGCGACCTGAGCTGGCTGACCGGATTCCCGGAGCCGGAGGCGGTGGCGGTGCTCGCGCCCAAGCGCAAGGACGGCGCCTTCGTGCTCTTCTGCCGTCCGCGCGACCCGGAGCGCGAGGTCTGGGACGGCTATCGCTTCGGGGTCGAGGGCGCGGTCGCGGCATTCGGCGCCGATCAGGCCTTCCCGATCGCCGAGATCGACGAGAAGCTGCCCGAGATCCTCGCCGATCGCCGCCAGGTCTACTATCCGCTCGGCGTCGACGACGGGCTCGATCTCCAGGTCATGCGCTGGCTGCGTGCGGTGCGCGCCAAGGCCCGCACCGGCGTCACCGCGCCGACGGCGCTGATCAGCTCCGATCAGTTGCTTCACGAGCGCCGCCTGATCAAATCCAAGGCCGAGCTCAAGCTGATGCGCCGCGCGGCGGCGATCTCGGCCGCGGCCCATCAGCGGCTGATGCAGCACGCCCGGCCCGGTCTGCCGGAGCAGCAGCTCGAGGCCGCCTTCATCGCTGCCTGCGCCGAGCAGGGCGCGCGTTTCCAGGCCTATCCGCCGATCGTCGGCGGCGGCGCCAACGCCTGCGTCCTGCACTATATCGAGAACGCCCATGTGCTCGGCGACGGCGATCTGGTGCTGGTCGACGCCGGCTGCGAGCTGGACGGCTATGCCTCCGACATCACCCGCACCTTTCCGGCCAACGGCCGCTTCAGCGCGCCGCAGCGTCGTCTCTACGAGCTGGTGCTCGCGGCGCAGCAGGCGGCGATCGCGCAGGTGCGCCCTGGCAACCATTGGAACCAACCGCACAAGGCCGCGCTCAAGGTCCTGACCCAAGGGCTGGTCGACCTCGGGCTGATCGACCCGGACGGGGCCGATCTCAAGCAGCTGATCAAGGACGAGCGCTACAAGCCGTTCTATATGCACAAGACCGGCCACTGGCTCGGGATGGACGTCCATGACGTCGGCCAGTACAAGGTCGATGGGCGCTGGCGCCGCTTCGAGCCGGGGATGGTCCTTACGGTCGAACCCGGGCTCTATATCGCGCCGGATGCCGAGGCCCCGGCCGAGTACCGCGGCATCGGCATCCGCATCGAGGACGATGTCGCGGTCACCGAGGACGGCCACGCGGTCCTGTCGGCCGATGTGCCCAAGGACCCGGACGCGATTGAGGCATTGATGGCGAGCGCTGCCTGATTGTTGGTCGGGCTGGCCAATCGATCAGCCTCTCCTTAACATTGCTGATCGGTCTGCGCGGCGACCGGGAAGACAGATGATCGTCGCTCGCCGGGGCGACCCTGACGAGGACATGATGCGGCGCGACAGAGCGCATTGCGCGGGCCAATAGGCCGCTTGCAGGCTAGGATGCTGTGCGCGAGAGGACGACGACGCGAGATTTGCCTATGCACGACTATGATCTGGTCATCATCGGGGGCGGCCTGGTGGGCGCGAGCCTGGCCGTCGCGCTTGCCGAGACCGGCCTGCGCATCGCCGTGGTCGAGGCCACCGAGGCCGATGGCCCGACGCACCCGAGCTACGACGAGCGCGTGATCGCGCTCTCGCGCGGCAGCGCGCGCATCTTTGAAGGCATGGGCCTATGGGATCAGATCGCGCCGGCGGCGGCGCCGATTCGCCACGTCCATGTCTCCGATCGTGGCCATTTCGGCTTCGCCCATCTCGACGCCGAGGATGAAGGCGTGCCGGCACTCGGCCATGTCGCCCCGGCGCGCGCAATGGGCGCTGCGCTCAGCGCCCACCTGCAGGCCTCATCGCGAATCACGCTCCTGCGTCCTGGGCGCCTGGTCGGCCTGCAGATCACCAAGGAGCGCGTCAGCCTCGAGGTCGCCGTCGCCGGCCATTCGCGCCTGCTCACCGCGGCCTTGCTGGTCGCCGCCGACGGCGCCGAGTCGGCGGTGCGCAAGCGGCTCGGCTTGACGGTGCGCGAGCAGCGCTATGGCTACGACGCGATCATCGCCACCGTCACCCCCGAGGGCATTCCGCCCAGCACGCGCCCCGACACCGCGTTTGAGCGCTTCACCGACAGCGGCCCCCTGGCGAT
>JAAAOQ010000251.1 GCA_009908845.1 Gammaproteobacteria bacterium | reverse complement strand
GGGGCTGGATCTCACGCCCGAGGAGAGCAGCAACGCCGGGCGGCTCGACTTGGCGCTGCGCTTCAACGGGCAGGTGTATCTGTTCGAGTTCAAGGTGGTGGAGCTCGCCCCGGAAGGACGCGCGCTCGCGCAGATCAAGGCGCGCGGCTACGCCGAGCGCTACCGCGCCAGCGGGGAGCCGATTCACCTGATCGGGGTGGAGTTCAGCCGCGAGCGACGCACCGTGGTGGGGTTTGAGGTCGAGACCCTGAGCTGATGCTGGAGCAGGTGATGGCTGATCCGCCACCAGCGGCATCGCCGCGGCCGTGGCGGCAGTTTCGTGTCGACCCGAACTTTGCGGTTTCTTGGGGTGGGCGATTGAGGCGGATGGGGCGCACCCTTCGCGCGATGGTGAGAGGCGAGGGGGTTCGCTGATGCATGGTGAGATCGACTGATGGTTGAGGTGGCGCGAGCGCAGGCGTTGGAGCGGGTGTCGGTGGTGATTCCGACGCACAATCGTGCGCAAACCTTGCCGCGAACCTTGGAGAGCGTCTGGGCGCAAACGCACCGGCCGATCGAGTTGATCTTGGTCGACGATGGCTCGACGGACGCCACATCGCAGGTGGTGGCGGACTGGGCGGCTCAACATGAGGCGGCGCCGGATTTTGTCGTGCGCAGGCTCTATCAGGACAATGCTGGGGCGAATGCGGCGCGCAATCGTGGGATTGCGGCGGCGGAGGGCGCCTATGTCGCTTTTCTTGACAGTGACGATCGCTGGCAGCCTGATAAGCTGGCGAAGCAGCTCGCCCTGTTGCGCGGGGATGCGCGCATGGGAGTTACGGGGACAGTTTACCTAATTGCCGGCGAATTGCCACTGAAGTCCTCTGCTCTAGGCCCATGTCAACGTGCGCGCGACCGAACTGCGCTCTTGGAGAGAGAGCGCATATTCTCAAGTCAGGAAACGGAAGTGACGTGGCTCCCGGACACAAGTGAGTGTCGTGGCTGGGGCCGGTAACCGCTGACGTATTGTGTCTGGCTAGTTATTCGGCCTCTCGGTGGCGCGAATCGGCCTTGATCAAGGAACTGGCCGGCCATGAGCCCCTGCGCGTTGTCTTCCGCGACAACGGCTTCGTCTCAGACGCGGTCAAGATCAACGTCGAACAGATCTTTCGCCAGCTTTCGCCGGTCACCGAGGTCAAGTCTCTCTAATCTAGCCCGCGAGGTGCGCTCATCCAGGGCGCATCAAAGGCAGCTCAGCCCACACCAAAGGGAGCATTCAGATGCAGCAAGTCAGTGTGCATGAGGCCGAAACCCAGTTGTCCAGGTTGATCGAACAGGCCAGCCAGGGCGATGAGATCCTGATCGTGGAGGGCGGCGTACCTATTGCGCGACTCACCGCCATCGGGCCGTCTCGGGTGGGGCGTCGGTTCGGCGCCATGGCCGGACGGGCACGGGTTGATGAGCGCTTCTTCGAGCCGTTGCCCGAGGATGAGTTGAGCGCCTGGGAGAGATGAACGATGCGCCTGTTGCTCGATACGCATGCCCTGCTGTGGTGGCTTGATGGAGACACCAAGCTGTCTCCGACCGCGCGCGCCGCGATCGGGAATGAGGCGCATCCTGTTTGGGTCAGTGCGGCGACGGCTTGGGAAATTGCTACCAAGGTTCGGATCGGCAAATTGCCCGAGGCCGTCGAGGTCGCCGCACGACTCCCCGACATCCTGTCCGAGCAGGTCTTCACGCCGTTGGCGATCAGCGTCGAGCATGCGCGCCAAGCCGGCCTTTTGGAGTACGCGCACCGCGATCCGTTCGACCGAATGCTGATTGCTCAGGCGCAGATCGAGGGCATGACCCTAGTGAGCAATGAAACCCTGTTCGACAGCTTTAATGTTCAGCGGCTCTGGTAAACAGCGATGAAACTCCAGTTACGGGGACGGTTTACCTAATTGCCGGCGAATTGCCACTGAAGTCCTCTGCTCTAGGCCCATGTCAACGTGCGCGCGACCGAGCTGCGCTCTTGGAGAGAGAGCGCATATTCTCAAGTCAGGAAACGGAAGTGACGTGGCTCCCGGACACGAGTGAGTGTCGTGGCTGGGTCCGGTAACCGCTGACGTATTGTGTCTGACTAGTTATTCGGTCTCTCGGTGGCGCGAATCTCTTCACGAATGATGCGGCGCAGATCGGCTTCCAGGTGTTCCGACTCGATCATGCGACGCAGTGTGTCGTTAATCAGCGTTTGGTAGCCGCGCTCTCCGGCGAGCGCCTTGAAGTGCTCGACGATGGGGCGGTCAAGCATGATGTTGATGCGTTGCTTGCTGACCCGCGCCCGCACTGCCGCCTGCGATCGGCATCCAGACCTTCCGCAAGATCCGCGAGCGGGACTACTACGACGTCGACAAGACCGGCTTTGCCCTGCGCCTCAAGGCCGAAGGCGAATACTCACATGACCTCACCGACAGATTCCGCCCAGCGTCGGCGCGCGCCGACTCATGACAGCGGCTACAAGCTGCTCTACGCCCATGCCGCCATGGTGCGCGATCTACTGACGGGCTTCGTGCCCGGCGACTGGGTCCGCAACCTCGATCTCAGCACGCTCGAGCGCTGTAGCGGCAGTTATGTCACCGACGATCTGCGCGACCGCGCCGACGACATCATTTGGCGTTTGCGCTGGGGCGATGACTGGCTCTATGTCTACCTGCTGCTCGAATTCCAATCCACCATCGACACCTGGATGGCGGTCCGCATCCAGACCTATATTGGCTTGCTCTACCAAGACCTGATCCGCGCCGAGCAGCTCAGCGCTAGCGGGCGACTGCCCCCGGTGCTGCCCCTCGTGCTCTACAATGGTGCTCAGGTCTGGAACGCGGCCGAGACCCTCGAGCCCCTGATCGAGCCCGTACCGGCGGTGCTTGCTGACTACCGCCCACGGCAAGCCTATCTCCTACTTGATGAGCAACGCCTGGCCAAGGCCGAGCAGGCACCGACACGCAATCTCAGCGCGGCACTGTTTCGCCTTGAAGCCAGCCGCGGCGCCGAGGAGGCGATGGCCATCGTGCGCGCGCTGGTCGACTGGCTCAATGGGCCGGAGCAAAGTAGCTTACGCCGCGCCTTTGCCGTTTGGTTTGGACGCGTGTTCCTACCCAAGCGCCTACCGGGTGTTTCGGTGACCCCAATGAATGATCTCAGCGACATGTTGGCCGAGAATGTTGAAACCTGGACCGACCAATGGATGCAGCAAGGATTGAAGCAAGGATTGAAGCAAGGACTGGAGCAAGGACTGGAGCAAGGACTGGAGCAAGGACTGGAGCAAGGTCGCGAGGCCACTCGGCACATCCTGATTCGGCAAGTCAGACGTCGGTTTGGCCCCGAGATCGCCGAGCAGAGCCGGCCCCTGTTGGCCCGCATTAGCGACCTTGAGCAGCTCGAAGAGCTTGCCGATCAGCTCCTGCTCAGCCCCGACGGCGACGCTTGGCTCGCACAGCTCAAACGCGCGCATTGACGGATACCGAGTTCAGCCATGACCCGCCGCCGCCTGCCGATCGGCATTCAGACCTTCCGCGAGATTCGCGAGGAGGACTACTACTACGTCGACAAGACCGGCTTTGCGCTGCGCCTCAACGAAGAGGGCAAGTACTACTTTCTCTCCCGCCCGCGGCGCTTCGGCAAGTCGCTGTTCCTGGATACGCTAGCTGAGCTGTTCGCCGGCAATGAGGCCCTGTTCCGCGGGCTCGAGGCCCAGGAACGGTGGGACTGGGGGAGGCGCTTTCCGGTGGTGCGTTTCAGTTTCGGCGGCGGGGTGATCCAGAGCCGCGCCGAGCTCGACCGGCGCATCCTGGCATTGCTGCGCAAGAACCAGGAGACCCTTGGGGTGGTCTGCCGTGACCCCGGTGACATTGTCGGCTGCTTCAGCGAGCTAATCGAGGCCGCCGAGGCCGCTCACGGGGAACGCGTGGTCGTGCTCGTGGATGAGTACGACAAGCCCATCCTCGACAACCTCGGCAACCCCGATACGGCTCGGGAGATCCGCGACGGCCTGAGAAACCTGTACTCGGTGATCAAGGATTCGGATGCCCACATCCGCTTCGCCTTTCTGACCGGGGTGAGCAAGTTCAGCAAGGTCAGCCTGTTCTCGGGGCTGAACAATCTCAACGACATCACGGTCGATCCCGGTTACTCGGCGCTGTGCGGTTACACCGAAGCGGATCTGGACGAAGTCTTCGCCCCAGAGCTTGCTGGGCTCGATCGCGCGCAGATCCGTACCTGGTACAACGGCTACAACTGGACCGGCGAGGCGGTCTACAACCCGTTCGATGTGCTGTTGCTGTTTCAGAAACGCCAATATCGCGCCTGGTGGTTCGAGACCGCGACGCCGACCTTTCTCGTCGACCTGCTCACGGAACGCCAGGTTTTCGTGCCCAGCCTGGAGCATCTCATCACCAGCGAGCAGTTACTCTCGACCTTCGATGTCGACCAGATCGCCACGGAGGCGCTGTTATTTCAGACCGGGTATCTCACCATCGAGTCAGTACAAACGCTGGGCGCCTTTGTTCGCTACCGCCTGCGCTACCCGAATCTGGAGGTGCGCGCGAGCCTCAATGGGGCCCTGCTCGCTCAGCTCACCGCCCGTTCACCAAACACCCCCGAGCAGACCGCTCGGTTGTATGAGCTGCTGCTGGCCAACGACTTCGCCGCCCTGGAGCAGCTGTTCACCGCCTTTTTCGCCAGCATCCCGACGGACTGGTACCGCAACAACCCGATCGCCCAGTACGAGGGCTACTACGCGAGCGTCTTCTATGCCTACTTCGCCAGCCTGGGGCTGGATCTCACGCCCGAGGAGAGCAGTAACGCCGGGCGGCTCGACTTGGCGCTGCGCTTCAACGGGCAGGTGTATCTGTTCGAGTTCAAGGTGGTGGAGCTCGCCCCGGAAGGACGGGCGCTCGAGCAGATCAAGGCGCGCGGCTACGCCGAGCGCCACCGCGCCAGCGGCGAGCCGATCCACCTGATCGGGGTCGAGTTCAGCCGCGAGCGACGCACCGTGGTGGGGTTTGAGGTCGAGACCGAGCATTGAGACTGATCCCGAGTCCAGCCATGGCCCGCCGCCGCCTGCCCATCGGTATTCAGACCTTCCGCGAGATCCGTCAGGGAAACGACGACTGCGTCGACAACACCGGCTTTGCCCTGCGCCTCAAGGCCGAAGGCGAATACTCACATGACCTCACCGACAGACTCCGCCCAGCGTTGGCGCGCGCCGACTCATGACAGACGAGTCTGCTTGCAATTTTCGCGAGCATGGATAGCTTGTTTCGATGAACAGCACGCACCGCAAGACCCTTGCCGCAGTCTTCACCGATCCGGTGTCAGGCACCATCAGAATGGGCGGCAATCGAAAGCCTGCTGCTGGCCGCAAGGCCGCGCTGGCCGCTGAGCTATCGGGTAAGAGCCGAAACCAATGGGCCGAAGCAGTGCTCGACCGAGCGTCAGGGTAAGCTGACGCCCTCTGCTCTAGGCCGGAGCAAAGCAGCTTACGTCGGGTGCGCCACGTTACGCGGTTCATGGGCATCCCGATCTCGGCCTCGGCGGAGAAGGGGATTGTCTTCACCTCGGTGCTCGAGGAGGTGGGCGCCATTGGTGGCCTGCTGTTCTACGGGCTCCTGATCTTGAGCATCGTCGCGGCGGCCAAGGGCGGCACGCCTGAGGTGCTGGCGATGGTGATCAGCGCAATCGCGGTGAATTTCGGCGAGGCGATCTTCTTCGCAACCGGAGGGATGGGCCTGTTTATGTGGACGGTTATGGCGTTCGGACTGGCCCGGGCGCGGGTGGATCGGTTTCGGTGAGCCTGTGGGGCAGGATCCCGTGGATTCGTGGGGACCCTGGCCGTGGCGCGATTCAAACGGGGTTCCGCCGGTGCGACAGGGCGTGCCCCGATGTTGGACATCTGAC
>JAAAOQ010000048.1 GCA_009908845.1 Gammaproteobacteria bacterium | reverse complement strand
AACGGAAAGACGGTCAACGCCACGACGCCCGACCCCACCAGTGCGATCATGGTCACCAGGACGGTGTTCCAGACCCCTGGCAGGGCTTGCTGAACCATCAGCGCCCCAGCCCAATCCGCCAACCCCTGTAGCGCCGTTCCATCGAGATCAGTGGAGGCCCGAATCGGATGCGGCACGATGTCCTGGGTAAAGAAGCGCACGACATTCTCGAAGTAGATCTGGACGTCGCCGCCGGGGAGTACGAGGACCGCACCCACCAAGTAGAACGGGATCATCGTTCTGCGCATCCACCAGGGCATGGTGGCGATCACGAGATAGAACAGGAGCAGCAGCGCCGAGACCTCGGAATAATGCCCTTGACTGAAAGCCGATTCCAGATGAAACCCGAGCGTGGGCAAACCGATGAACCCCAGGATCGCGCTCGAGCGCAGCCCACACTCGAGACGGTACAGGCTGTAGGTCCCCAGATGCGCCCAAGCCTCCGGGAGCCGTGCATAGAAAAAGCGCGAAACCAGACCGCTTCCGGCCGGGAGCACCTCGAGCGGTAATGGATCGGCCTCCTCGAGGATCTCGGCATAGACCTTCGCGACGATCCCCGAGTACGGGATGGCGATGGCGAGCACACCGGTGACCGGGTGCAAGCCGAATAGTTGCAGGAATAGCAGGGCCCAGAACAGCTCGTGTATGGAGCGCACGAAGGCGCAGGCCATCCGCGTGATGCGTAGATGAAAGATCAAGGCCAAGGCGAAACCGAAGACGTTCGCCAGCGCCACCCCCAACAATGCAAAGGCAAGGGTATTGAGCAGTGCCTCCCACAACTGCTCTGTCGCAAAGAAATCCGGTGTCAGCAGCCCTAGCCACAGCCGCGCCATCTCCCCCCAGGGATCGACGGTCGTGATCTCGAGATCCGCAAACCCTAGGCAGGCGATCGCGATCGCCGCGAAGATCAGGCTGATCCGCAACATGACGGCACGTCGTCGGCGCCCTTTAGGTCGATCGGCAGTAAAGTCGGCGCTCGCGCCGGCACCATCCAGCATTCCTGACCGAACAGCGCCGCCTGACGGTCCCGTTCCCAGAGTCTAAGGAGCGACCGTGAACGGTCTCAGGGTGACAGCATGCTCTCGGATAACACACCTAGCTGCTCTGGTAGAGGAAATCGAGGTCGCTGGCATCCATGCCGGCCGTGGACTCGTCGAAGATGATCCGGCCGCCCTCGAGCCCAATCAGCCGATCGGTGTAGGCAATGGCTAAGCCGACGTCGTGCATCGACAAGACGGCCGTCGCATAGGCGTCGTTGATGTTGTCCAGCACGACCCGGGACTGGCGCCCGTCGACCGACGAGACGGGCTCATCTCCCAGCAGGATCTCAGCCTCTTGGTAAATCGCCCGCGCCACCGCCGTGCGCTGCTGTTGGCCGCCGGAGAGCTCACCGACCCGCTCGAAGAGCTTGTCTTCGGAGAGACCCAAGCGCGATGCGACCTGCTGGACAGCAGCCACCTCCCGCGGCATGGGACGGACCAGGTTCGCGAGGTTGTACCAGATTGCATGGGCGTTCAACCTGCCCATGTAGACGTTGTGGAACAGGCTCAAGGGTCTGACGAGTCCGAGCTCCTGGGGGATGATCGCGCTGTCGGTACGACGCTGTTCGAAGAACCGCTTCAACAACGTCGATTTTCCCGCGCCGCTCTTTCCCACCAGCGCCACGCGTTCTCCTTCGCGAATACGCAACGTGACACCGTCGAGCACCTTCGATCCGTTATACCCGAGGCGCTCGTTGCACAGCTCGAAGGCGATGCTCATTCGAGCAGGCCGATCTCCTTTCCGACGTCGTAGATAGGCTGATAGTCCGCGTTCTCGGCGGGCACGAAGCGCTCGCGCGGAAAGGAGGCGAGCAGATCGGAGTCGGTGATGCCGAGCAGCGCCTCCTGAACGCGTTCGGTGAACCCCTCACCCCACCGCTCATCCACGTCGCCGCGAATCGTCCACTGATAGTCCGGATAGGGTGGCGTCTTCCAGATAACGGAGACCTTGGAATCATCGACGTTGCCTTCCTTTAGCTCGGTCTCCCAGACCTTGAAATTGACCGCCCCCACCTCGTAAGCGCCGGTCTGCACGAGCGCGATGGTGCGGGAATGGTCACCGCTGAAACCGACCCGACGGAAAACCTCGTCGGGCGCCTTACCGAAATGCTCACGGATGTGATACTCGGGCATCAGGCGTCCGGAGGTCGAGCCCTTCGAGCCGAAGGTGAAGGTCTTGCCCTCGATCTCCTCCGGAAAGTCGTCGCTGGGCTCCAAGCCATTGCTGTGGTGTGCGATGAAGTAGGTCTTGAAGAATTGATCCTCGTAACCCTGGGCGATGGCCTCAGAGCCCGGCACCAGTTCGCGCGCCCTGACCCCAGACAGTCCGCCAAACCAGGCCAGTTGGACCTGGTTGTTCCGGAAGGCGGTCACCGCTGCCGCATAAGACTTGACGGGCACATACTGCACGTCGACCCCAAGCTGTTCTTGGAGGTACTCCGCCACCGTATCGAAACGACTCCGCAACCGTGTCTCGTCCTGGTCCGGAATCGCCGTGAACACGAATGGCTCCGCCGCGGCCGCACCGGTGACGGCGACGCAAAACAGCAGTGCTGCTGCGCTCAATCTCTTCATGCATTCCTCCTCGTTGGCTTCGACCGCCGATTTTGACCGCACCTTCAATCGGTGGCAAAAAGTGCTTCATTATGTTTCGCTGCGGAAAAGATCGTCAAATTGTGAGGCTCGCAAAGTAAGCCCTATACACAACCCGGTCAAGTGGTCCAAAAATTATGCCAACAACAAGTTTTTGCAAATGTCACTCTATTAGAGAATGCTGATCGGGGAAGATCCGGCAGAATTGCTCTTTTGCCGGTGAAATGTTTGAGCCCCATTCACATCAGAATCCTCGAATATTTACAGATACTCATACGATTGATCTGTCGCTCGCAGTCTGTTGCTGGCTTGATCGCACGACGATAGAGCCATTTCGCATCCTCACAAATCCCCCGTCGTTTTGTGCCTTTTGCGCCGCTGGTGGTCGAGCATCTGCATTGCGCTCCGTGCTAACCTCGAGCTCCAAAAGGGATTCGAGGTGTCGGGGCGCTCGTGCGCGGCTTCTGGTATTCCAAGCGATGCATCCTCAGGCTCCTCCGCACTCTCATGTCTCTGGTGCAGCCTGAGCCATACCCTGAACCGTTCCGGGCCGCCAGAACGCCAAGGCATCCTAACGACCACGCCTTCGGAGAACCGATGCCATGACAGATTTCGATGTCCTACATGATCGCTCGACGAGCCATTCGGAGAAATGGGACAAGACCGGTCTAGCGCGCAATTTCGGACGCGACGACCTCCTCCCGTTTCAGGTCGCAGACATGGAGTTTCGCGCTCCGCAGGTCGTTACCGAGCATCTTGTACAGCGTGCGAATGCTGGAATCTACGGCTACGAGGTCAGGCCGCCAAGCCTCACCGACGCAGTCTCGAGCTGGTATCAGGCACGTCATGGCTGGACGATTGACAAAGACCAGATCCGGTTCAGCCGCGGCGTCATGAATGCCATCGCAATGTTGATCGACATGCATTCCGAGGAAGGCGACGGGGTCATCATTCAGCCCCCGGTCTTTTTCGAGTTCCGTCTCGCCATCAGGGCCGCCAATCGGGAAGTCGTTCGCAACCCGCTGATTCGGGACGGCCCAACATACCGGATGGATCTTGAAGACCTTGAAGCGAAGGCGTCCGATCCGAAATCGAAGATCCTGATCCTGTGTAACCCCCATAATCCGATCGGACGTGTTTGGGAGCAGGACGAGCTGCAACGGGTTGGCGAGATCTGCCAGCGCCACGGGGTCTTGGTCATCGCCGACGAGATCCATGGCGATTTTGCCTACCCTGACTTTCATTATTATCCCTACGCCTCGGTGGTCGACGAGCAAGTCGCACAGATGTCCGTGACCTGTCTATCCCCAGCAAAGACCTTCAATATCGCATCGGTTACCGAGTCGCCCATCGTTATACCGAACCCTGAGCATAGGGAACTGTTCGAACAGTTTACCTTCCGGTTCTTCATCGACAAGCCGACCGCCTTTTCGACCGTCGCGATGGAAGCGGCCTACCGATATGGCGCACCCTGGCTGGATGAGCTGCTGCAGTACTTGCAGGGAAACATCGTCTTTCTCCAGGGATTCCTAGAGGACCGAATCCCTGAGGTCGAGCTCGTCGCGCCACAAGGCACATTTCTGGTTTGGCTCGATTTCCGTAAGCTTGGCCTCGATGCCAAGGAACTGGAGGCGTTTCTGGTCAATGAGGCCCGGATCGCCTTGAGCTCCGGATACTGGTTTGGCCGTCAGGGGGCCGGATACGCACGCATGACGATCGGCTGCCCTCGCTCCATGTTGGAGGACGGCTTGAAACGACTCGAGCGTGCGGTCCAAACACTGTCATAGCGCTGGCTGCAATCATGGTGGGCCCCACCAAAGCAACCCAATGCGCCAACATTCTCTGAATGCTCGTCGCCACTCAAACGTTGCCGCTTACCGATGAATGAGGCGTCGATCGGAACGCTGATCGCGATATTCGCGATTACCGCCGGCTTGAGCTACTTCAAGGCGTTGTCCGGCTTGGGCGCCGCCGGACTCCTCGTACCGATCTATCTCTGGCTTGGCCTGCCGATCAATGAGGCAAAGGCATATGGCCTGTTCGCCAATGCCACCAGCTTGAGCGGCGCGACGCTCGACAACTTCCAGGCACGTCGCATCGACCTGAAACTTGGATTACCGATCATCCTCGCCTCTGTGCTCTTTGCGCCCGTCGGGGCCTATATCTCGTTGTTCATCAGCAGGGAAGTGATGATGGCTCTGTTCGCACTCTTCCTGCTCTATATTGGCGTCAACGCCTTGTGGCCAAGGCGTCGAGCCCATGGCCTCCAACGCACGGAGGACGTCCGGCCGAACCTGAGCCAACTCGTCGGTATCGGGGTTGCGGGAGGGGTCTTCTCCGGCCTCTTGGGGGTCGGCGGCGGCGGAGTGATTGCGGCACTCATGTTGTGGATGGGATGCAACGCCAAGAAGGTGGCCGTCGTGACCGCGTTTGCGGTGCCGTTTTCATCGATGTCTGGCTTCGTCTCCTACTCTGTCGGGGGATACGGATCTTGGCCCTACATCCTGGTGATTGGCGTCGCGGCGGCCATCGCCGGATATGCCGGAAACAAGACCATGCACGGCGTTCTTTCCGAGCGCCTCGTCAAATCCCTCGTCGGGGTCGTATCCCTCATGTTCGCCGCAAAGCTGATCCTCGACATCCTGAGATGATCCATCACTTCGCGCCAGGCTGCCCGAGGTATGAGCTGGCCAAGCGTCAGAGGGGCTTCACCCGAGCGTCCAGTAATCCCGTGCAGGCTGCACAACCCTTTACCTGAGGAAGCAATATGACCGAGCTTCAACTCGCGCAGCGTGTGCGAGACGTCGATGCATCCCCGACGGCGTCCCTCAATGCCCGTACTGCTGAGTTGCGGGCAGCCGGACACGAGATCATCGGCATGGGAACAGGTGAGCTCGATTTCGACACGCCGGCACATATCAAGGCCGCCGCGAAAGCAGCGATTGATCAAGGCCTGACGCGATACACGGCGGTCGACGGTATCCCGGAACTGAAGAAGGCCATCGTCGCCAAGCTGGATCGAGAGAACGGGCTGCAGTACGAGACCTCACAGATACTCGTCTCGTGCGGCTGCAAACAAGCGCTCTACAACCTGGTGCAAGCGGCGATCAACGAGGGCGATGAGGTCATCGTGCCTGCGCCCTATTGGGTATCCTATCCGGAGATGGTCAAACTGGCCGGGGGTACCCCGGTGATCGTCAGTGCCGGCATCGAAGAAGGATTCAAGCTGCGGCCGGAACGACTGCAAGCCGCGATAACGGATAAAACGCGACTATTGTTCGTCAACAGCCCCTGCAACCCGACCGGCGCCGTTTACTCATTGCAGGAGCTTAAGGACCTCGGCGATGTCATTCGAGCAAACCCGAAGGTGATGGTCGCGAGTGACGACATCTACGAGCATCTACTCTGGGGAGAAGATTCGTTTGCGAACATTATCAACGCCTGTCCGGAGCTGTACGAGCGGACTTTCGTGCTCAATGGTGTCTCCAAGGCCTACGCGATGACCGGGTGGCGAATCGGATTCGCCGCTGGACCGGAACGGCTGATCAAGAAAATGAAAGCGATCCAATCGCAGAGCACGTCGAATCCGACATCGATCGCTCAATACGCAGCGCTTGCGGCCTTAGAAGGAGATCAGTCGTTTCCCGCCCACGCAGTGGACGTCCTCAAACAGCGGCATGATTTCGTTTATCATCGATTGGAGCAGATAGAAGCGGTACGCTGTCTGCCGTCGCAGGGAACCTTTTACCTCTTTGCTGATGTGCGCGACATGATGAAACGATTGGGTGCAACAACGGACATCGAGCTCAGCGAGCTGCTGATCGAAAGGGCCGGAGTCGCCGTTGTGCCCGGCTCCGCGTTCGGTGCCCCGGGGCACGTGCGGATCTCCTTTGCAACAAACATGGAAGATCTCGACAAGGCCATGACAGGCCTGGCCGAGGTCATTGGGTAAGCAGCACAACCATCGAGAAGCCGCCGGCGCCGCCCGCAGGGAGACGACGGTGGTCGGCATCCTCTCGCAATCAGACGACTTTGGCGTTTCTGGGGATCAGGTATCGATGCAGTATCGCAGCGAGAGCCGCTGAACCGGCAGGTGGTCTTGCCGTGGGCAAGCGATAGGTCTTCGAGCGATTCTGAGCAGACATCGCCTATCGAAGAGGAATCATTCGGGAGCAGAGATCCCGCAAGGAGGTGAAGCGTACCGCGGGGAAACTGGATTGTTGCAAGGGCTCGGTTTAGCGCTTGTTCTTGTGCAGCTCGGCGGAGACCTTTTTGCCTTCGTGCAGTTGGGTAACAAAGTAGTCGCGGACGGCTTCCGGGTCGAAGGTCAAGAAGGTTCCACCAGCGGCAAAGTGCTGGACGAAGACCTTCCCGACGGCATAAGTCGCAGCGCCGTTCAATACGACGGCGGTGCCGGAGGATAGGGTCTGGCCGATACCAGGAACGAACTTGCCGAGGCTCGCCGCTAACGTGGGGGTTAAGCTCGTCGGCACGGCGCTGCCCAAAAGGCTAGCGATCGCGGAACGTCCGAGATCTGCCTGGAACTTGATGTCATAGACACCCGCCAAGCTGTGGAGCATTTTCAACTGCAGCGCAGCGAGAGCCGCCAAGTCGACGAGCGGAAACGGCACAAGCCCAACCGCCATGCTACCAAGCACATATTGGCGAAGAAGATGGTCGGCGGTGGCGTGACGATGCTCCCGCGCCAAGTCAGCAATCTCCTGTGCTTGATCGTCGGGGGCCTGCTCTGCGGTGGTGGTCGCCATCGCTATTTGACTCCAATAAGGAAACGGGGAACGGTGCAAGCCTCAGCTTGCGCTACGGGATGCGGCGAAGGCGCCGTTCTTGGCCGTGGACTTCAGTTTTCGGCGCCAAACCCGACGGTGACGGAACTGCCGCAACTGATCGTCGGCGTCTACGGCCGCTTTACAGGCGAGGCAGTAACGGATGACGGTGGTGCTTAACATGGCGTTAAGCTGCGTCCATTCCTTTAACTCCTCGTCGACGATCCATGCGAGGTCGATCTCGAAGGCCTCGCAGAACTCGGCAACCTGCTGAGTCAGCGCCTCGCGGCCTTGTTGGTCGAGATTCTGTACCCAGAGACGAAGCTGTTCGACGCCGTCGCGATCGAGGCTGGGATCAGCTCTTTGCTCGATCCAGATCGCAAAGCGTTCAGCGAGGGCGCGGCGTCCGCTGCCAGTGACGCGGCTCAGTCCGGAGCGGACCCAACCCCGGAGATCGGACGCGAAGGACCCGACGTCCGCAGAGACGTCCGATAGCTGCTGGCGAAACCGGGTTCTAGTCATATTCACCTTCCTGCTCCAGCCCATCTGCGCGCGGTCGCCACGAAGTCTCGGTGGATGCCGGAGTCACATCCCTGTGACAACACATCGGTGCTCCGGCTACGCCGCCGAAGCCTCAGGGGCATCCGCATCGCTCGCCGCCTGTTGATTCGTGCTCTCAGCGTCTCCCGCCTCACCACGGTCGAATAGCAAGTGGTAGCCGAGGACACCGATCGCGACCCCCGCAACGCCAGCAAGGGAGACAGGATTGCTCAAGACAAACGCTTTAATTGCAGCCCCCGCGTACGATACAGCACCAAGGCCGGCAGATGCACCCTCTGCCGCTAGAGCGGCTGCGCCAGTTTCGGTAGCCATTGATCTCACCCTCTATATGTTGATTGCATTAGAGACACCCTGTCAAAAAGCGCCTCCCTAGTAGGATCATACCGATTCCCCGCAAGATTTGCTCGACGTTTTCGCCAATGCGTAGCACCCTCTCTAACCGCCTGGGCTTGCTCCGAAATCCACAAGGAGTCGAATTTCCCGCGCTGCTCCCGCAGTGGGAGAACGAGCTTGGGTCGAATAGGGCCATTCTCAGTAGTGCCTTTACCGCAACGCTGCTGGTAAGCGCGTCCTCGGCACCGCTGATCGGGGTATTGATCGATCGCGGTCACAGTAAGGAAGCGCACTCATACAACACGGACGACAATTCCACCAAACCGCCAGTGCCGTACCATGCAACAAAGCGGCAATCCAGCGACGTCCGCGTATCGGGCGCTGTCTGTCAGGTACGTGTCAGATCAAGGCGTCATCTGGAGCACATTATCAGCGACCCTTGGAGAGATCGGGCGGGCACCGTTTGCGCGTAACTCGGCTATCCGATCTTCCAGAGGGGGATGACTGGAGAAGAGCTTGGCCAATCGGCTGGGCCTGGAACTGATAGCGAAAGCGGCCAGTCGATCCGGCAACGGCGATTGCTCGCTCTCGATGCGCAAGCGCTCCAAGGCCCCGATCATCTTGTCAACACCCGCCAGCTCCGCACCACCAGCATCCGCCCGAAACTCGCGCTGGCGTGCAAACCACATCAGGATCATCAGGGCAATCAGGCCCAGCGTCAGCTGGAGCACGAGGACCACGACCCAATAACCGAAGCCCCCTAAGCCACCTTCCTCGCGGCCGGAACGCGTGAAACCGCCCAGGGCGCCAGCCATCACGCGGGAAAGAAAAATGATGAAGGTGTCGAGCACCCCTTGGATCAACGCCAGCGTGACCATGTCGCCGTTAGCCACATGCGCAAGCTCGTGCCCTAAGACTGCTTCGACCTCGTCCGGAGACATCCGCGCCAAGAGACCGGTGCTCACCGCAATGAGCGCGCGGTCGCGCTGCATGCCGGTTGCAAACGCATTCATATCCCCCGCGTCATAGACGGCAACCTCGGGCGTGCCGATACCAGCGCGTTGCGCGAGGTTGGCGACGGTCTCGACCAACCATCGCTCGGTATCGTTACTGGCCTCCTTGATCACGCGGGCACGGACGCTCGTCTTGGCGATCCATTTGGACAAAGCCAGCGAGAGGAACGAGCCGGCCATCCCGAAGACCAGCGCCAGCAGCGAGAGTCTCACGAGATTCGCCGGGGCGACCCCGAAGACGGCCAGCACGAGACTCAATAGCAACAGTACCGCGACATTGGTCAGCAGGAACAAGGCGATGCGAAACGAGTTACCGCGACGCGATAAGGCCGAGCGCATTTGCAGCCTCGGAGCTCCGGTTCGCTTCGACGCCCATCTCCGTAAGGCCGGGTCGACACTCAAGACCAACGCGGCGAGCATCCAGTGACCTGTACCTAAGGAGAACAAGAAGGCCGCGACCTCCAGGAGATTCGACGGCTCCTTCAGCCAGGGTTTCTCGGATCGTATCCGGCCCCGCGCCCAGTAGAATGCGCCATAGCCGAGGATCGGCAGCGAAGCCACGCCCAGCGGTGGATACAGCCAGGCCGCGGATGCCGACACCCCCAGCGCCAAATAGGCAGCCCGTTCCGAGAACCTCACCGGAGCGGGATCGTCAATGCGCAAGACAGGCTCCACTCCCATCCCGTCACCATCGACCGCGCCCTGGTTAGGTTGGCCAACGAGTTGCGCGGCGAGACGTTTGCGACGAAACCGCTCATGCACGAGGCCGGCCAGTCCCCCGGCGAGGACCAGCGGTCCGACGACGACGATGTGGATCAACCAGACCTCCTTTGAAAGGTTCAGATGCCGACGCTGTTTGGCCCTCTCGGCCCCGCACGAGACGAGACCGACGGCTTGCGACGCTTTCCTATCGGACTCAGCCGCCGGGCGAGTCGCCGGCGCTGCGCGTGCATCGCTGTGTTGCTTTGCATCAGGTGTGACCCGTTGTATCCTCGACTCGAATGCAAGCCGGAGCAACCGCTTTGCCAACGCAAGGGACCGAGGCAGCGGCTCGATGACGAGACACAACTGAATGCGGAAGAGGTGCATCCATGTCTACAGCCTATGACCCGAAGGTTTTCGCAGAGAACTACCGTAATACAGACCAATCGGCGAAGATGATGGTGGCATTATTTCCGGTCGCCGGTACTCTACTGGGGTTCGCGCTCGGCGCGAACGTCGTATGCTGTGGCCTCTTCAAGGCCGTGACCACGCTGGCGGGCGGTGCCGCGGGCGGGTATGCAGGCCATCGCTACGGGCTCGTGCGGGCGGCCGAGACTCGGACCCAGGCACAGACAGCGATGTGCCTGGCCGAGATCGAGCGTAATACCCGTTAAGCCTGAGCCGCCCTGCGCAAAGCGGAGAGCCTTTTTCGCTTCATCCATCACTGCACCCGGCCGCATCGGTCGGGTCCAGGGGCTCCGCCTCGTGCCGGCCAATAAGACATGCCGTTCGGACAAGACTGCTGAGCAGGCGTCGCAGGGCTCAAGAAAACTGGGTGAACAGGAGTCCGAAGGCGAAGGCGCCGACGAACGCGATACCAACGTAGGTCAAGAACACTGGCCAGCGTGCAAGCGCCCAGACCGCGACTGCTGCCGGAATCGAGCTCACACCACCCGCGAGCAGGAATGCCATCCCTGCGCCCGGGGCCATGCCTTGCTCGATCAACCCGCCGACCAACGGCAGTGCAGCATAACCGTTCAGATAGGCTGGGACGCCGACGAGGGTCGCCGCCAGCACCGTTAGCCAGCCCTCGCCGCCAATGGTCGCTGTGACCGCCTCTGCTGGTATATAGGCGAGCATCAGGCTTTCGAGAAAGAACGCCAGGGTCAGCCATTTCCCCAGAAACATCGTGTTGGTGACCAGGTTCTGTCGGAAGGTCACACGGCGATCGGCGTCGCCCCAGAATCGCCACCGGATCTTCTCCGGATTACAAACGGCCTGGCTGGAGCACCCGCAGCCGCTCGGGGGATGACGCAAAGGCTGGTCAAAGGCGCCACCACGCATGAGCACCCAGGTCAATAGGCCGCCAAGCAAGCCAACGCCGACGGCGGAGACTGTCTTGTAGACCGCAAACGATGTGCCGAGCGTGCCGGCGGTGAGGAAGAACATCGAGGGGTCCATCAGTGGCGAGGCAAGCCAAAAAGCCATCACCGGCGGCAAAGGCACTCCCATTGCAAGCAGCGCCGCGATCAGCGGGATAACGCCGCAGGAGCAAAAGGGCGAGAGCGCGCCGATCAACGCCGCCATGAGGATCATGCTCGCCATGTGTCCAGAAAAGGCCTTCGCGATCAGTTGGTCCGCGCCGCTTGCCTTGGCATAGGCGGCGACAGCGATCGATAACGCGAGGAATGGGCTGACGCGGATCAGGGCATCGATCG
Organism: Gammaproteobacteria bacterium; assembly: GCA_009908845.1. GTDB lineage: Bacteria > Pseudomonadota > Gammaproteobacteria > Chromatiales > Chromatiaceae > Lamprobacter. Next base: position 14,135 of record JAAAOQ010000048.1, on the reverse strand, counting down.
TGAAGCGCACGCTCGCGGCTGCCTGGTCGGCATTCACGAGGGACAAGGCGATCAGCGCAACAGCAAGACCTAGCCAGACCAGGTCGACCTTGGACGTATAGCGATGGGCTGCCAAAACAAGCTGGGTCATGCGTGACTCCGCGAGTACAGCCGGTCCGCGTCCTCCTCTCTGCACAGGCCGCCGTGCATGTCGACGCAGCACTCTGCGCGCAGGACGTCAAGCGTTTCGTTCATCACTGGATATTCAGCGCAGCAGTAAAGGGTCCTGCCCTCTCGGCGTTGGCTGACGAGACCGACTGAGATCAGTTTGTGTAGATGGTGGGACAGTGTTGAAGGCGCGAGCCCGGTCTGATCCTGCACCGCTCCAACGGGCACGCCGTTCGGACCCGCCCGCACCAGGATGCGGAAGACCGTCAGGCGCGTGGTATGGCCAAGCGCCTCCAACCGGGCTGCAAGTTCCAATGTCTCCATGCTTGCGATGGTACGAGCCGGGCCAGCCTTTTTCAAGCATATATCTAGAACTATGGAAATTTTATGCGCGCGCTCAGTCTGGATGGTGACTTGCAGGCCGCGCGTTGCGCGAGGCTGCCGTGGCGCAACCGAAACGAACAGGAGGTCACGCCGGTGCTCGCCAGCGAGCGCTTTGCAGACTGTTGCGTCGCCCTGTTGCGTCGCCTGGGGCTCGAACGACCAGCAGCCAGCACCACGGCAGCGCCTCAGCGCCCCTCCAACATTCCCACGAGCGTCCTCAAATCTCCTGCGATGGTCCGCAGCTCGGTCGCTGCGGCACGGTTCAGCGGCGCCTGTGCCGCATCAGCGGCGAGCTGATCTAACCGACCGGCCTCCGCGATGAGACGCTCGCGCTCCGTCGCAAGCTGCGCGAGCTTCGTTTCCGTTGCGCGCTGCAGCTCAAGCGCCGCCTGCGCTTGCTCCTGGGCAGTCTTTGCACCGCCGAGCTCGCGACAGGCGATTGCCTCTTGCATCGAGCTACGCCACCAGTCGAAGAAGCGCGCCTTATGATCCAACAGGGTATTGACCGCGATTCCCATGGCGTTGACCTCATCGCGCCCGGCGGGATCGGTGGCCATGCGCTCGCGTGGGTTCTCACGGGTCAGGCGATCGAGCAAATCAGCCATGCGCCGTACGGGACGCACGATACGCGAGGTGATGAGCAGCGCCAGCAGAAAGCCGAGCACAGGGGCAATGGCCGTAACAACGATGCTCCATTGAGCGCGTTCCGCCGAACTGTCGGCCAGCTCAGCACTGCGCTCCTGCATCGCCTCCGTCGCGCTCAGGAGGTTGGACTCGACCAATGGCGTGATCCGCGCCGCCGCCGCATACATTGCCGCTGTCAGCCCCTTTATCCGGACATTCTGTTCCACGAGGGCGTGAAAATCGCGCAGATAGCGAGCGAGCAGCCTGTTGAGCGCGGATTGCTCCTCACTCGGCAATGACGAAGCCTGGATGCGCCGGGCGATGCCCGCGCCGATTTCGTCCACCATCGCCACATACTCGGCGTCTCCGCGCAACAGATAATCCTTCTCACGCCGACGCATCTGCAGCACCGCTGACTCGAGGCCAGGTACCTCTTGGCGTTGAACCCGTTCCTCGAGCTCGTGCACCGCATCGCGAAATGCACCCTGTAGACCCGAGGACTCATCGAGACCCCGGATACGCCAGCCTCGAACAATCGCGTCGAATCGTCGCGCGTAGTCCTTTGCTGCCTCGCCAATCTGCGCGGCCGTTTCCGCCGAGCCCGGATCAGTGAGTGCCAACGATTCAGTTTCCGCACGCAATGTATCGGCGTGCTGCCGTGTCTGTTCCGCGAGCTCGGGCGAACGCGTCAACAGAAACCGGTCCGACGTTGAGCGCATCGCCAGAAGCCCCCGCTCGATGGCGAACGCGTGTGCTTGCCGGGCCACGTGCACGCGCACTAGATCCTGGTAGGCACTGACGCTATCACGCAGGTTGACGTGGTAGTACCAGATCACGCCCAGAAAGATCAGCCCGATAGCCCCGAAACCGAGGACGATCTTTTCGCCGATGCGCAGTCGATTCGCGAGCTGTTTCAAGGCGTTGAACCTCATATTGATGCCAGTGGGCGAGACGATCGCCGCCGGTGGGCAGGATCGCCTGAGTCCATCATAGTCCACCCATCTGCTCCGACCGGGCGCGTCTGCAATGTCGGACTTTCGCCCGACGCCAGGCGAGAGGATACTCGAGCCTCGACTCCAACGAACCCGCTACGCTAGTGACCGCGGGGACCTGTAAATGCTATGACCCATTCCTCCCGGGAATCCCCTAACCGCTTCCTCAGCTATTTCCACGAGCTCTTGCAAGACATGGAAGAGTGCGAGGAGGTCGATCTCGACCACGCGCTGCGGCTCGGAGAGAAGAAGGTGCGCGTGCCGCATCCAACGCTGCCACTGCAGTTCTTGCTCGGCGGCGAAGAGGGCTATCGATTACAGCTGGAGCCCGAGTTGGTGATTGCCGCCGATGGCAGCTTCCACCACACCGGCGACTATCTACTGTTCGACCCTTTCACCTTCTTCAGCGATATCAGTGGCTTCGTCCGGGTGGGTCCCGGAGAATCCGTGACCCTCGGTCGCGAGGACCCGATGCAGCGCGGGCTGCTCGGTATGCCGAAGCTGGTCGCCAACAAGCATTTGCGCGTCAAGCTGAGCGGCAAAGGGCTGGCGCTGAAGAACAAGTCCTTAAAGCGCGGAACCTGTGTCGCACCGCTTGTGCAGACAGCGGATGTCGAGCGCATGAAGCGCTGGCGCGCGCAAAAGCTCGAGCGCTTGGCAACGATCCTGGACGCGCCCATCGCGCCGTTGGAGCGGAGTGCGGCGTTCGACTTGCTCGATCGCACCGTCGCCTTGTTGGAGCGGGAGCCCTACCGGCTCAAGACCCGCGACGACAAGGCGGGGGGTGTGCTGCGTTTGCCGGGCCGGCCGACGCCACTGTTCGTCGGCGACCTGCACGCCTGCATCGACAACCTGCTCGTGGTCCTGACCCAGAACGGCTTCCTCGAGGCCATCGAGGACGGCAGCGCCCTACTGATCATCATGGGTGACGCCGTGCATCCAGACACCCCCGGAGAGGAAGATGAAATGGGCGACTCCCTGTTGCTCATGGACCTGATCTTCCGACTCAAACTGCGGTTCCCCGAACGCGTGTTCTACCTGCGCGGCAACCACGATGCCTTCGCCAACGACATCAGCAAAGGCGGCGTTCCACAAGGATTGCTGTGGGAAACGGCCCTGCATGATCAGCGCGGCGCGGGTTACCGCGACCGGATGCAAGACCTCTACGATCGCCTGCCTTACGTCGCCGTCTCCCCGCGTTTCGTCTGCTGCCACGCCGGGGCACCGACGATGAAGGCATCCCACAGCGATCTCATCCACGTCCATGACAAGCCCAAATTGCAGCGCCAGCTGACCAACCAGCGATTGCGCACGCCCAACTCGCCATCCGGGTATGGCGACAGTGATATCAAGCGGCTGCGCAAACGGCTGGGTGTCAGTCCTGACACACCGTTCGTGGTGGGTCACAGCCCGCTGTCGACCGAGGACACGCTTTGGCTCAATGCCGGCGGTGTCCCGAACCACCATGTCCTATTCGGCGCCAACCCAGACAGGATCGGCGTCCTCGCCATGCCGAAAGGGAAACTGCTCCCGTTGACCTATCCCACCGAGCCTCTTCGCGAGGTCTATAACCGGCTCATCTACAGCGGGCGCATGCAGGCATAACGGCCGATGGGGCGTGCCATGGGGGTCGTAGCGGCCCTCACCCAGTAGGTGCGCGTTCAGTCGCTACGCATTCTCAATTTGCGCAAACAGGTGTCGCTGCGACGAAGCGGTCAACAGCCGTTTCAAGGGTGCACGGTCTCGCGAATCCGATGAGGCAGACCAGACGCTTCCACTGTAACAAAACAGTCATAAAAATGACATAATCGACGCCTTGCTGCTCGGTCAGGTCCATCGTACGGCCTGGTGGTTCACCTGGAACGCGAGGCTTACTCGCATAGAGAGGTCATGAACGACACACAGATGCCGGGCCCGATTCTCGTGCCTGTCGACTTTTCAGCTCCCTCCGAAGCTGCCCTCCTCTGTGCACTGGATCTGGGTCGGTGTCTGAAGCGGGTGGTGCTGGTGCTGCACGTCATCCACGACCCAGGGTCCATGCCGGGCTACTACAGCCGAGCGCTGAAAAAGAAACAGCTCGCGCGGATTGAGGATGGCGCTGCCGAGATGCTCGATGAGTTCTTGAAGCGGCTGGCAAAGGCCCACGGCGCCCTCTTCAAACGCAAACAGCTCGAATCCATGCTCGTCTCCGGCTTGCCGAGCTCGCGCATCCTGGAGGTCGCAGACAAGGTCGGCGCAAGCATGATCGTCGTGGGCAGCAAAGGCCTGACCGGGTGGAAGCACCTGCTCATCGGCTCGGTCGCCGAGCAGGTCGTGCACCTGGCGCAGGTGCCTGTCACCGTCGTCAAATCACATCTCAAGCAAGAGTGATAAGAATGTGCTGATCGCCCTGAATGCAAGGCCTGGTCTGCAGACCTGCCCGATCTGGCTGCCGGGCCTGATTGCCCTGGCACTGCTCGCAACGGCCGGCGCAGCCCTCGCGGCCACCGCGGCCGAGAGCCATGGCGAGCAGATCGATTGGATCACGATGGCGATGGGCCTGTTCGGCGGTCTGGCGCTGTTTCTCTTCGGCATGGAGCAGATGGCGGATGCGCTCAAGGCAGTGGCCGGCGAGCGCATGAAAGACATCCTGGCACGGCTGACGACGAACCGCTTCATGGGCGCGCTGACCGGCGCCTTCGTCACGGCGGTGATCAACTCATCATCGGTCACCACGGTCTTGGTCGTGGGCTTTATCAGCGCGGGCTTGATGACGCTTGCCCAATCCGTTGGCGTCATCATGGGCGCCAACATCGGCTCGACCGTGACCGCGCAATTGATCGCATTCAAGGTCACGAAGGCGGCACTACTCATGATCGCGGTGGGCTTCTCAGCGTTGTTCACCGCCAGGCGCGAGCGCTTACGCCATTACGGCGGCATGCTGATGGGCCTGGGCCTCGTATTCTACGGAATGAGCGTGATGAGCGATGCGATGGCGCCGCTGCGCAGCTATCAGCCATTCCTGGATGTCATGCAGACCATGGAGAACCCGTTCATCGGCATCTTGGTCGCAGCCCTGTTCACCGGCCTCATCCAATCCTCGGCAGCCACCACCGGCATCGTCATCGTGATGGCGAGCCAAGGTTTTGTGAACCTGCCGACCGGAATCGCGCTCGCGTTCGGCGCCAATATCGGCACCTGTGCGACGGCATTGCTCGCGTCGATCGGAAAGCCTCGCGAAGCGGTACGAGCGGCGGTCGTGCATGTCCTGTTCAATTTCGCCGGCGTCTTGGTCTGGATTGGACTAATCCCGCAGCTCGCCGAGTTCGTGCGCTTGATCTCGCCACAGCACACCGATCTGACCGGGGCCGCGCGCCTTGCCGCTGAGGTGCCGCGACAGATCGCCAATGCCCATACGCTCTTCAATGTTGCCAACACCTTGATCTTCATCGGCCTCGCCGGCCAGTTCGCTCGTCTCGCCGAATGGTTGGTGCGCGATCGCCCGCTTGGCGAGGAGGCATTCGTGGTTCGCGCCAAGTATCTCGACGACGAGCTCTTGGCGACACCCTCATTGGCGCTCGATCGCGTGCGGCTGGAGGTCCTGCATATGGGCGAGCGGGTACAGGACATGATGGCCCGGATCATGCCCGCCATCCTCAGTGGCAGCAATGAAACGCTGCGCGACATTGAACGCATGGACGACGATGTCGACACCCTACATGCCCAGATCATCGCCTATCTCGGCAAGGTCAGCCGTCTAAGCCTGACCGAGCGACAAACCTCGGAGCTGATCCGTCTGATGGAGGCCGTCAACGATCTCGAGAACATCGGCGATGTCATCGAAACCAATCTGATCGTGCTCGGCCACGAGCGTATCGAGCAAGGCGTCTCCATCAGCCAACCCACGCGCGAGGTCTTGACCAACTTCCATGTCGTGGTCAACCGTGCCGTCGGGTGTGCGGTGCAAGCGGTCGCGCAGAACAATGAGCTCGCCGCGCGCACGGTCACGTCGATGAAGCAGGAGATCACGCGCATTGCCGACTCGGCCGCCGCCCACCAGGCCCAACGCCTCGTGGCCGAAGAGCCGAATCGGATACCAGCGTATACCCTCGAGATCGACATCATCGAAAAGCTCAAGCGGATCTACTACTTCGCCAAGCGCATGGCGAAGACCGTCGATCTCGATGACAACTTCGACCACGCCTGAAATGATGTCGGGCGCCTTGTTCGATCCCGACCCCGATCTCTCCCGCCGATCTGTCCCGTTGTCGCGTAGCACCCTCTTCGCTCGCATCGAGCGGCTGCCCGGCGCCGACCCGTCCCACAGGTCGCGCCACGCGCCGGAGCTACAGCGGCGCTTTCGCCAAACCCCCGAGACCTCGCTCGCCGCGCTTGAGGATCGCCTATTCACGCTCAGTTTCCCTCCATAGAAAAAAGGCCCGATTCGATGAACGAATCAGGCCATAAACCTCCACCAAGGGGAGCGAGGACACCAAGAAGCGCAACGCACTGCTCAAGAGCCGCGCATTGCGCTCGTCAATCAGGCTGAAGCTTTCCCATCAACCACCAGTCGCGTTCATGTGTCGGAAGATCACTGGCTTCGCTTCAAGATCGAAATCATGACCAGCGGGCTTGAGATCCATTGCGGCCAGAATCACCTGTTTCACGCGATCATCATCCGTCGGGTTCGCGTGCAGTGCCCTGCGCAGGTCGACCGAGTGCTCTTGCCCAAGACAAAGCAGAAGCCGCCCTTGTGGCGTCACCCGAACACGATTACAGTCTGAACAGAAATTATGACTATGCGGGGAAATAAAACCCACTCGTGTCGGCGTGCCCGCCACCCGCATATACCTCGATGGACCACCCGTTTTCTCGAGTGTTGGCAGTAGATCGAAATGTTTCTCCAGGTCAGCTCTTATCTCATCACTCGAGTAGTAGGCCTCCGCACGATCATGCTCACTGATGACGCCGAGCGGCATCTCTTCGATAAAACTGATATCGATCCCCCGGTCGATCGCGAAGTGAACGAGATCGACAACCTCATCGTGGTTTCGATTTTTTAAGATCACGCTATTGAGCTTTATACCTTTGAAACCCGCTGCCAGGGCTGCGTCCAACCCACTAAGCGTGCGCTCGATTTGGCCAACCCGCGTGATCGCCCGGAAACGCTCAGGTCTTAGTGAGTCAAGGCTAATATTGATGCGCGTAACGCCAGCCTCTCTGAGGGCTGTCGCATAGCGAGGAAGCTGGGTCGCGTTCGTTGTTAACGTCAGATCTTGAATGCCCGGAAGCTCACCGAGCCGCTCGAACAACGAGACAACGTTCGGACGCACGAGCGGCTCGCCACCCGTCACGCGGAGCTTGGTGACACCGAGCTCGCTAAACAGCCGCCCGACCCGGGCCACCTCTTCTAGGGTCAGTAGCTGAGCACGCGGAAGAAAGGTCATGTTCTCCGACATGCAATACACGCACCGGAGATCACAACGATCCGTGACCGATAGTCGGACATAAGTGATTCGACGACCAAAGCGGTCAGTGAGGCCGCCGCTCCCCACTGCGGCGCCGCCACCTCGGACGCCGTTGCTAGGTAGATCATTGTGCTGCCGGCTCAAGAGCGACTCCCAGACTTAAAGAGGTTGAGCGATAAAAACCTTGAGCAATCCGCATACCAAGCTAACTCCCCCTCTCAACCAATAGCCAATGTCGTGTCATTGTTGATCGCGCGGGTCCGCTCGCGGGTTTTCGAGGCCCAGCAATCGGACAATAGAGCCCAGCCTGCGCCTCAGCATTGGTGCAATTTGTCTCAATCTCGGTCGACTCCGGCCCCAGACTGATCAGCGCCGTTGTGAGGCACCTCGCCGGACTCGGGCTCAGAATTAGAGAAAAGCATCTGCGAGAGCCAGCTCGATTGCTCGTTGAGCACGGGCTCGGCAAGCACCCAAATCTGAAACTCGGCTCCGCGCCGCGAACTCGATCGAGGAGCCAGCGTCAGCGCGCCTCCATACCGTCTTATCAACGCTGTGCTAACAGACAGACCAAGCCCTGTGCCGGTCCCAAGCTCCTTGGTGGTAAAGAACGGCTCGAAGATCTTGTTTGCCAGGTCGTCACCAATACCAGGACCATTGTCCGCAATAGAAATGATCAAGCCGCGTCCTGGCCAATCTCTAGAACGGATTTCGATACGGCCGTCGGAGGGGTCGACCGCATGCGAGGCGTTAGCCACCAGATTCGCAATGATCTGCTGGAGATCCTGGCGGCCGATACGCACTTGCTGAACCGCGCGTAGGTCAAGTGCGATTTCAACTGCGCCTTCCTTCGACTGGTGGAGGACGCCAGCGATGGTCTCGCGGATAAGCCCATTCATCGCCTCAGCGTCTAATACACCCATGTCTCTAACCGGCCCGGCAATACGAAGCAGGTTATTGACAACCTTCTGGATGCGAACGATCTGCTGAACGATCGACGCGACTTCCGATCGCACAGCCCAGGCGTCGGGGCCAAGCTCTTGGAGCGTCAGCTCGACGTAGCCGAGCATGATCGTCAACGGATTGTTGATCTCATGCGCGACACTCGCGATCAGCTCGCCGGCCGCGGCCAGTTTCTCTTCCTGTGCCAGCTGTTTCTGGCGCATCTCCCGCAACAGCTCGAGCAGTTCCTGTGGCGAATGCTCGTCGGCTAACTGATCGAGCCATTGGGCTGTTTGGTCGTCAGCCTGAGGCATCTGCTTCTTGGCCGAGTGACCACTCCTTGACCTTACGCTCGATCGTCTTTCGAGAAACGCCGAGGACGCGTGCGGCTTCAGATTTATTCCCTTGCGTTTCACGCAGTGTCTGAAGGATGTGCGCCCGCTGCAGGGCCTCGAGTGTCGAGTCAGTGTGGCCGAGACCCCTGTGGTCGGCTGCCTCATCACCCTGCGGCAGAAAATCCGCAACCGACTGACCGAATAACAGCGAGCGCTCAATCACATTACGAAGCTCGCGACAGTTTCCGGGCCAGTCATACGCTAAGAGACACCGCCGGTCACGCTCGGTCAGCACCGGCTTGGTCTGGGCGAGGTTACTTGAGAGCATCTCCAAGAAGTAGTCCGCCAAGAGCAAGATATCGTGAGGCCTTTCACGCAAAGGGGGCACTCGGATATCAACGACATTCAGTCGGTAGAACAAATCCTTCCGAAAGCGCCCGGCCTCGACTTCAACAGCGAGATCGCGATTGGTTGCGGTAATGACGCGAACGCTCGCATCGATCTCGTGGGTACCTCCGACAGGGCGGTATCTTCGCTCTTCGAGAACCCGAAGCAGCTTCGCCTGCATGGCCAAGGGCATCTCGCCGACCTCATCCAGGAACAGCGTCCCGCCCTCGGCGTGCCCGAACAAACCGGTGCGTGCTTGGTGCGCACCAGTGAATGCTCCTTTCACGTGCCCAAAGAGCTCACTCTCGATCAGCTCCGCCGAGATGGCCCCGCAGTTGATAGGGACATAAGCACCGGTGCGTCCGCTGAGATCGTGCAGCGCACGGGCCACCACCTCTTTACCGCTACCGGTCTCACCGGTGATGAGTACGGTTGTCGGTGTGGGCGCGATTCGACGAATCGCGTCCCAGACGCCTTGCATGGCTCCTCGTTCACTCATCATTCGCTGAGCTGCAGCCGCACCCGCGTCATCTCCACGCGTCGGTTGGTCGCGGATCGAGTCCTGTCGCCGCTCGACGACACGCTTGATGAGTGCTTGCAACTCATTAATTTGGAACGGTTTCTTGAGAATCTTGTCGGCCTCGTTCTTGGCTAGCACGACCTCGCTGTGGAGATCCGGGAATCCCGTCATGAGGATCACATCGATGGCATCGTTATGACGCACGCGAAACTCACGAGCCAGCTCCCGGCCGTCGAATGCGCCTGGGAGGCGAATATCGGCAATCAGGAGATCAAACTTTGAGCTTTGGGCTCGAGCGCGAGCCTCGTCCGCGCTGCCCGCGGTCTCAACGCGCGTGAACTGCGAGCCGAGCGCCCGTTTGAGGAACCGCCTCATCTCCGGTTCGTCGTCGACAATGAGAAGCCCGTTATTGTAGGTCGGATATCGCTGTGGTTGGTCGAAAGCAACCTCGGCGCCCGCGCCAGCTGTAGAAGCATGCATCAGTGGTGTCCTCAGTGGTGTTCTCGTCTATCAATTTATTGTGCCAAGGGTGATGCGACCTCATGACCCACCTTGCGAGGGTCCACTAGAAGCGATTGCCACTTTGCTAATGGAACCCTGGTGATCATCGTTCGCCCCTTGTGCTGGCTCATTCGCCGGGATATGCCACACCTAGCCGGGGGTGACGGCGCATATCACGAGCATGCGGCTTGAGCTCTTCGATATTTCCATCAAAGAATATACACGATCCCAATGCTAAGCAAACGCAACTTACGTGACATTACTATCGGCTCTACCGATATGAAGCCGAACATTAGCCTATTAACGCATTAGAGTTAACTGACATAATGGCGCAATATCTGCTGAGGGGGGCGGGTTTCCAGAGACGTGCGCCAAGGAGACGGTCGGCGGGCCCTTCGGGCCCGCTCGAGTGCAGCGCGAAAATCGATCCTGATTCCTTAGAAGCCTTGACAGAATGCCCCCTGTAGCCAGATAGATCAGGGGGTTGCGCGAGCCAAGCGGCTGTCTCGATGCGGCTTCTTAAAACCCGTTCGGAGTCGAACGCTTAGGCATTGCTCGCCTCCTGCGTTGCGGCGGCGTGCTCTGGATCAGTGGCTTGACCGCTGTACGCACGATAGAAGGCATCAACAAACGGACGAAAGTCCTTGACCGTGCCATAGATCGCGACCACCCCCTGGCGCTCGCGGTCGTAGACGAGATTCACCCCTTCGGTACGACCTGCCGGGTTTGGTCGCGCCTTGCCGTTGTAGTAGACCCAGTGGCGGGCCTGTATCGAGGCATACAGCAGGTTCTGTTCGCGATGCACCAGCCAGAGCACCCCATAGTTCCAACTATCGATGCTGAATCGGAACTTGGACGTCTCTGCGTCAGGATCATCGGGATCGACCTGCCACTGAAACACCGGAACCACGCCGTCATAGGTCGGGTCCGCGTTGCCCTGGGGGCCATCAACCGCTGGCGCCTCAAAGGCACTGGGCATGTCAGCCGGAGGCTCGGTCGCCTGCTTTGGCTTCTCCTGTGCAGGCTCGCCGGCCGCAAGCAGGTCCTTCATCTGCGGCGCGCCGCCATGCCCCGGGTCTGGGATGGGCTCCAAGCCGTATTCCTTCATGTCGACTTGCAGCGGGTTCATCGAGGCCCCGCCAAGCAGCAACGAGTCGTCGTCGTAAGGCGGCTCGGTATGGATCTGCACGCGCTCGAAGCCGATCTGCCTCAAGAGGTCCTCGACCTCGCGCTCCATCACCGCGACCTTTTCGACATTGATCGAATCGGGTGTCAGCTCGACCTCGACGCTTGTATCCTCAACGGCGACGCTCTTGACAAATCCGAGCGCGACGAGGTCGCGCGAGCGACCCGGAAACCGCACTTGTCGCAGAGATTCCTTGACTTGCTCTGGCTGCATAGATGGCATCATCGATCTCCTCCGGGGCTGGTGCACCGAACAGCATTGACGTTTCGAAACGCTTGCCGAGACTGAGCAAGCGGGCGGAAGTGCGTATGCAATTCGCGCGCCGGCGTCGCGCCCGCCTGATCGGGCTCAGCCCAGAGCGCCCGCGACGATCTGATCCGCTGCGTCTTCGGCTGAGAGCGCGCCGGTGTCGATGCGCACCTCGGGATGCTCGGGTGGCTCGTCGGGACTGTCGATGCCGGCGGCTTAGCCTCAGAACGCCGGTTCAGACCCGGGGTAGTCGATTACCGATGCAAGCCGCACTCGCGCTTTATCCCGAAGAAGCGCGTGTCTTCCTCGCGCATACCAACGAGCAGCGGCATCGTGGTATGGGTATCCCCGATCGAGACATAGCCTTGATCCTTTAGAGGATGCTCAGGAAGGTCATGGCGTCGTAGGTAGCGATGGATGTCGAGCGATCGCCAGTCAACGATCGGATGGACCTTCAAGCATTGGTCCTGCCAGCGCAGCACGGGAAGCTCGCGCCGCGTATCCGCCTGCTGACGGCGCAAGCCAACAAACCAGGTCTTGGCCCCGAGCTCACGGAGTGCACGCTGCATCGGCTCGACCTTGTTGAGTCGGTTGTATCGGTCGATACCGTCGAGCCCCTGCTGCCAGAGGCGACCGAAGCGGGCCTCTTGCCAGGCTGCAGACAGCTCCGGACGGTAGACCTTGAGGTTGAGCGAGAACCGGTCAGAGAGCTCATCGATCAGTTGGTAGGTCTCCGGGAACAGGTAGCCCGTATCGATGAGAACGACCGGGATGTCGGGTACGACCCGCGTCAGCAGGTGCAGCATCACCGGCGATTGCGTGCCGAAGCTCGATGAGAGCACTTGCGGCCCCGGCAGGTGCTCGAGCGCCCAGTGGACCCGCTCGGGAGCCGTCTTGCCCTCGAGGAGCCGATTCGCATGCTCGAGCGCCGCGGCGTCGCCAGCCAATAGCTTGTTCAGATCAGTTTGCAGCATGGAAATCCTCCGCGGGATTGATGACTGGCGCGACCACGGCATCGCGGATCACAAAGTCGCCGAAGCCTTCCCCAGGACGCCGGCCCGCGGCAAAGCGGGCGAACAAGCGATCGATCTCGGCCAATAACGCTGGCTCGTCGAGGTTCTCGCGATAAAGCCGATTGAGGCGCGTGCCGACCCCATCTCCACCAAGCATCAGGTTGTATCGACCCGGTGCCTTGCCGACCAGCGCAAGCTCCGCCAGGTAGGGGCGCGCGCAGCCGTTGGGGCAGCCGGTGATCCGGGTCACGATGTGCTGATCGGCAATACCGTGCTTCTCGGCCAGCCGCTCGACCTGGCTCAAGAAGTCAGGGTAGTAGCGCTCGGCCTCGGCCATCGCCAACGGGCAGGTTGGCAACGCGACGCAGGACAGGCCGTTTAGCCTCAGCGGCGAGTGCCGCGCGGCGAGAAGGCCATGCTCGCGCGCAAGCGCATCGATCCGCGCCTGCTGACAGGCGGGCACGCCAGCGATGATCAGGTTCTGATTCGGCGTGATGCGAAAATCGCCCTGGTGGATTCGGGCGATCTCGCGCAAGCCGCGCATCGGCGATGCGCCTGGCCGATCCACCAAGCGGCCATTCTCGATGTAGACGGTCAGATGCCAACGTTCATCGTTGCCCTGTACCCAACCGTAGCGGTCCCCCTGATCCGTGAACACGGCCTCTCGAGCCGGACCAAGGCGGCAGCCGGCGCGCCGCTCGACCTCGTTGCGGAAGGCCTCGACCCCCATCCGCTCGATGCTGTACTTGAGTCGGGCGTGCCGGCGATCCCGTCGATCACCCAGGTCGCGTTGGAGACTGACGACCGCCTCAGCGATCGCAAGGGTCTGCTCGGGCGCTATGAAGCCGAGCGTGTCGGCCAACCGCGGAAAGGTCGATGCATCCCCATGCGTCATGCCCATGCCGCCGCCGGCAAGCACATTGAAACCGAGCAACTCGCCGTTCTCGATGATCGCGACGAAACCGAGGTCATTACTGTAGACGTCGACATCGTTGTGCGGTGGTACCGCGATTGCGGTCTTGAACTTGCGCGGCAGATAGGTCTCGCCGTAGAGCGGCTCAGCATCGGCGGTACCCGTCACTTGCTCGCCGTCGAGCCATAGCTCGTGATAGGCCCGGGTGCGGGGCAGCAGATGCTCGCTGATCCGCTTCGCCCAACCATGCACCTCTCTGTGCACCGGAGACTCGACCGGATTGGGATTGCAGAGCACGTTGCGGTTGACATCGCCGCAGCCGCCGATCGAGTCGATCATGACCTTATTGATACCGCGAATTACGGACGCGACATTGCGCTTCAAGATGCCGTGATACTGGAAACTTTGGCGCGTTGTCAGCCGCAGGCTGCCCGCGGTCAGTGCGCGGCCGATCCCGTCGATGGCCAGCCACTGTGTCGTTGTGCAGACACCACCCGG
>JAAAOQ010000226.1 GCA_009908845.1 Gammaproteobacteria bacterium | reverse complement strand
GTCTGAACGGTCTCGTCGGCAGCAGTCATGGCTTCGTCCTCGGGTGATGGTCGGTCGTCACGGCGCAGATCGCTGGCGACGCAGCAAGACAGGGGATGCGTCGAGGCTGCGCCCGCTGCACCGCGTATGCGCGGCAGCGAATGCTTGAGCGTACGAATCGGGTGATCGCTGTCTGGGCGCAATATATACCCAGTGCCAGTCATGTCAACCACAATATCTTGTGTTTTGTCTGCGCATAGGCTCTGGACAGGCTATGCAAGATTTGTGGATAACTCGTGCGAAAACCGCGGTGGTGCGCGCCGTTGAGGGATTTGCTTGTGGACAGATTGCGAGGGCTGAAAACCCCGGCGGTGCCGCAGCGACGATGGCTGATTCAGGTCATCCCGGAGACCAGTGCTCGGTGAGATTGCAAGCCGGCTGCGATGCCGCTTTCCCAAGCGAAGGGGGCTGGCGCTATACTCGCGCGCACCTGGCCGACAACAGCACAAACAACAGCGGCCGGGCTGGGTGCAAGCAACCATCGCGTGATGACCGTTCAAGCGGGTCAAGCGCGTAGGCCATCTAGGCTGCCAATAACCGGAGGAGAGCATGGATCGACGCCAGCTGCGATTCAGCGCCGCACTGCTGAGCGCTGCCCTGACACCGGCGCTCTGGGCGGAGGGGCTCTGGGCGGACACCCCTGCCGAGATCGCCGAGCGCGAGTACGACGAGGTGCTGTCGCTGACCCCGAGCGTTGAGCGCGGGCGGCAGGTGTATCTCACCTGCGCCGTCTGCCATCTACCCGAGGGATGGGGCAGCACGGACGGCACCTATCCGCAGATTGCGGGCCAACTGCGCACGGTCACCATCAAGCAACTGGCCGATTTCCGCGCCGGTAACCGCGAAAACCCGCTGATGTATCCCTTCTCGGTGCCGTTGATCCTTGGCGGACCACAGGAGATCGCCGATGTAGCGGCCTATGTCGCGCAACTGCCGATGACTCCGAACAATGGGCTCGGGCCGGGGACCGATCTCGAGCTCGGGGCGGAACTGTACGAGCGGCACTGCGCCGATTGCCATGGTGCGAAGGGCGAGGGTGACGCAGAAGAACATATACCGGCTATCGCCGGGCAGCACTACGCCTATCTGATGCGTCAGTTCGACGCCATCCGCAGCGGCGAGCGGAAGAATGCCGATTCCAAGATGACTGACGAGATCAAAGACCTCTCTGCGGCTGAACGGGCGGCCGTGCTCGATTACACGGCCCGACTCAGGCCGGACCCGGCCAAACTTGCGGCCGATGGCTGGCTCAATCCGGATTTCCCGCACTATATGCGCGACGCGCTCGGTCTCCATGCCGTACCGCCTACGCATCGCCCGCCGTCCGCAACGACCGAAAGGCCCTGACAGAATGGCCTCTGGAGGCGAGCGACCCGGCCGAGCGACCCGGCTCGTTAGGCAATCCCCTGTCCGGCAATGCGGTAGCAATTGCGCCCGGCCCGCTTGGCCTCGTAGAGGGCCGTGTCGGCGCGGTGGATCAGCGCATCGATTGCTTCGTCTGGGTGCCGCTCGGCGAGGCCGAGGCTTGCCGTGACCCGCAGCGGCTCGGCCTCGCCGATATCGATTGGTTGCTGCTCGATCAGCGCGTGCAAGCGCTGCGCGAGCGCGACTGCCCCGTCCAGCCCCTGACCGATCACCAGCACGAGGAACTCTTCACCCCCAAAACGCACCGGTACATCGGCGCTGCGGCAGGTCTTGCTGATCGATTCCGCGACCTGCTCCAGCACACGGTCACCGGCACCGTGACCGTAGCGGTCGTTGATCTGCTTGAAGTAATCGAGGTCGATCATCAGGGCCGCAACCGGCGGCGCCATGTTGCGCTCCTGCAGCGCAAGATGGCGCTGCAGCACGTCTTGCATGTAGAAACGGGTGAATAGCTTGGTCAGCGGGTCGCGGATCGAGCGCTGGTAGGCGCGCTCGCGCTCGAGATCGATCGAGCGGTAGATGACCTCGCGCTCGAGCGCGACCTTCAGCGGCTCGATCATCTGCGCGATCATCTGCGCGGCGTTCTCATCGATCACAGGCTGTTCGTCGAACGTCATCAGCGCCATCGCATCGACCACCTCGCTATCCTGCACCGCGAGCGGGATCGCGATCACCGCAGCGCCGCCAGCCCCCGACTGCACGCAGAATCCTTGCTTGTGAAGCCAGTGATCCCGCAGGGCCGGGTCGTCCTGATGCGCGCGTTCCCACTCGCCCAGCGTGTGCCCGAAGAAATGACAGGCCTCCGGTACCCGGGGCTCGATGATGCCGACAAAGCGTGCCTTGGCCTTGAGCGCGAGGAATTCCTCACTCGGCAGCTGGGCGTAGTAATCGATATGGGCCACTGGCAGGCTGCGCTGGATCACGGCGAGGAGACGCGTCGCGATGTCCCGGAAATCCCGATACAGCAACATGGTCTCGGTGATCTCGCGCAGCGTTCGATTTAGCTCCGAGAGGCGCTGGATATCGGTGTCATGCTGGCCGAGCAGATAGATACCGCATTGGAGATGCCGCAGCTTGTCGATCATGAAATCGATCAGATGCGCCGGGATGATTGAGCCGTGCTGGGGCGCGATGGCCGCGATCGGGAAGCGCTCGAGCTGGGTGAGCGCGTAATCGAGGATATCGGTGCTCGGTATATAGTGCTCGTGGAACGGCCGCGCGGCGTTCAGGTAGGTCTCGTCGACAGCAACGAGCTGCGGCGTTGCGGTGAAACCGCCAAAGAGATCGCTGGAGAACAGGACCCGCGTATGCCAATCGAAGCTGCAGAAGGCGCCGGGAAAGTGGGCGTAGGGTGTGAAGATGAACTCGAGCGTCCGATCTTCGAGCGGCAGGCGCCAGTCATGCTCTTCGATGAGCCAGAAGGGCAGTGCCAGTCCGTAGTGTTTGAGCAAGGCATGGGCACGCCAGTGGGTGACGAGGGCGGCATCGGGACGGCTGATGAGGGCATCGATCAGCGGCATGGATGCGGCGATATCCGGGTCCTGGTGGTGGCACACGAACCAACGGATCGCGCCAAAGGGCACGACCTCCTCGATCTTGCGCAGGGTATGCTTGAAGGTCAGTTGGGAGCCGGGATCGAGCAGGACCGATTGATCGCCCTGCTCGATCAGGTAGACATGGCACTGAAAGTTGTCATCGGGGATCACGTGGCCGACCCACCAGACGCGCTCGGCGATTTCGACGGCATGAGCGGTATCGGCTGCGCGGAGGGTCTCGAGGCTGGTTGGCATGCGTGTGAGCGTCCGGTTGAGCGGCGTCCCGTGCTGCGGGTAAGAGCGGAGTTGATTGTCTGCGGCCAATCACTCGCCTGGCGGGGCCGGGCTGGTCTCGAGCCTGAGCGCTGCGCCGAGCCCATCCCAACAGCATAGCGGACCTGGACCTCGAGGGGTGTCGCGCACACAAGTGGCGGTTTGAGCCGCAGGCATGGATCATCGCCACTGCCGCGCGAGCAGCGAGAGGCTGTGAAGACTGCTGGGTCGGGCAGCGCTTCTCGTCGAAGCGATGGCGGCCTTATCGCCATCCTCTCGGGGGATTCGGCAATGAATGTGACCCCGACCGCAGACAGGCCGAGTTTGCTCGTGGATAATAATGTCCTAGAGGCAGCGTTCGCGCGGTGCCCAATCGGTTGGCCGTCAGTGCCCGGGACCATCGGGGTCGTTGTTCCGGGCGGCGGGCGCCACCTCACTCACACGCCAAACTGAGCTGATCGAGCACATGTCACCGAAGCGTCGCGGCCGCCGCCCCGATCTGTTCAAGGTTCTACTCACGGGTTTGACCGTCGGTATGACGTTGACCCTCGGCTACCAGATCAGTCTCTATTACGGGGCGCAGGTTCAACCAATGGCCGAACGGGTACCGACTCCGTCGATTGTCGACGGCTGATTCCTGGCGCCCTGCTCGGCATGCCCGATCACAGTCAGGCTCCGCTCAAGGTTGGTGTCATTGGGGTTGGCTACCTTGGCCGGTTCCATGCGCTGATCTACTCTCGCCTCGAGCAGGCTGAGCTCGTTGGGGTCTGCGATACCGATCCGGCACGGATCGCGACGGTCGCCGACGAGGCCGGTTGCCCAGGGTGGGATGATCCATTGGCACTGATCGGACAGGTCGATGCGGTCAGCATCGCCGTGCCGACGACTGCGCATCGCGAGATCGCCTGTGCCTACCTCGAGCAAGGCATCCACGTCCTGTTGGAGAAGCCGCTCGCAGTCGGTGCGAGCGACGGTGCGGCAATCGTCAATGCCGCCGAGCAGCAGGGTCTGGTGCTTCAAGTCGGGCATCTGGAGCGCTTCAACGCAGGCATCATGGCCTTGGCGGCTCGGATCGACGGGCCGCGTTATATTGAAGCCCAGCGCATGGGTGGGTTTGTCGAGCGCGCAACCGATGTCGATGTGGTCGCGGACCTGATGATCCATGACCTGGACATCATCCTCGCCCTGGTCGAGGGGGAGCTGGTCGATGTGCGGGCCGTCGGTACGCCGGTGCTGACGGACCGGATCGATATCGCCAGTGCCCGCCTCGAATTCAGCAGCGGCACCGTGGCCAATGCCGTTGCGAGCAGGGTCTCGGACAAAAAGACACGCCGTATCCGGGTGTTTCAGCCGACCGGTTATCTGTCGCTCGACTTCATCGAGCAGACATTGGACATCGCCGCGCCCGAGCGGCGTGAAGGGGCCGAGCGGCCCGAGATCCAGCGCTCACGGATCAAGGTGGAGCCTGTGCGGCCATTGGATCGGGAGATCGAGGCCTTCCTCGACTGCGTTAGTCAGCGCAAGCGACCGCTGGTCGACGGTCGGACCGGGCTGCGTGCTCTGGAGCTGGCGTTGAAGGTACAGGCCAGCATCGCGGGCGACGGACGCTAACTGCATCGCCTGCCCGGGGCGTCGGCGACAATCGGCCGCCATCGCGTTTCGCCCTGGCTGCCCGCTCGGGAGCGATCACCATGCTAGACCGCGCGGCGGCGTTTAGAGGCCCTATCAAAATGCCTGGCTAGCCTGCACAAGCTGCTGATTTGCTAGGCCATAGAGGGTATTGTGTTAGTCCATCTTAGTGACGATCTCCGCCGCGAGCGCGATCGCCGCACGCAGGCTGCCTGCGTCGGCACGGCCGGAGCCCGCCAGGTCGAGGGCGGTGCCATGATCGACCGAGGTGCGCACGATCGGTAGGCCGAGAGTCACGTTGACCGCTTGGCCGAAGCCGAGATGCTTCAGCACCGGCAGCCCCTGATCGTGGTACATCGCGAGCACCGCATCGGCCCGCTCGAGCTGCGGGGGTACGAAGGCCGTGTCCGCTGGCATTGGGCCCGCGAGGTTCAGACCCTCGGCGCGTAACCGCTCGAGCAGCGGGATGATCACCTCCTGCTCCTCGTGACCGAGATGGCCGCCTTCACCGGCGTGGGGGTTGAGCCCGCAGACCAGGATGCGCGGCCGCGGTATCCCGAAGGACTCCTGCAGCCCGGCGGTCAGGACCCGAATGATGTGCTCGAGCCGAGGCGCGGTGATCGCATTCGGCACCTGCGAGAGGGGCAGGTGCGTGGTTGCCAACGCGACGCGCAGACCTGGAGCGCTCAGCAGCATCACTGGCTCCATCACTGGCTCGATCAGGGACTCCGGTGCCGGCTCGGCGCGGTCGGAGGCCGTCAGCTGAGCGCAGCGCTGGGCGAGGAATTCGGTGTGCCCGCTGAAGGCAAGCCCGGCGTCATTGATCACGCCTTTGTGGACCGGGGCCGTGATCATCGCTTCCCAGCGGCCGTTGAGGCAGCCTGCGCAGGCGGCGTTCAGGGTCTCGAGCACATAGCTCGCATTGCCCGGATTCAGCTCGCCCGGTATGCCCGGCGTTGCGAGACGCGCCGCGGCATCGACTCGCAGCACGCCCGGCGCAGTCGGGCTCGGTGGCTCGGCGGGGTCGAAGGGCTCGAGCGCGAGCGGTAGTCCGAGGACCTTAGCGCGGGTCTCGAGCAGGTCTGGATCGCAGACGGCGACCAGTTCGACCGCTTGCGGCTGCTGAGCCAGGGCGACGCAGAGGTCTGGGCCGATGCCGGCCGGCTCGCCCGGGGTCAGCGCCAGGCGTTTGGTCTCAGCCTTCGAGCTCATCGAGGCGGATCTCCACATAGGCCTCATCGCGCAGTCGCTGTAGCCAAATCTCCTTGGCCTCTTCGGCCTTGCGCAGCCGCAACGCGTCCTTGGCGCGCAGGCGCAGCAGCTCGTCGGCCGTGTCTTGATCACGGCGCTCGATGACCTGGACGATATGCCAGCCGAACGGGCTCTCGAATGGCTGGCTGATTTCCCCCGGTGCCAGCGAATCCATCTCGTCCTCGAAGTCCGGTACCGTGTCGCCCGGGTTCACCCAACCCAGATCGCCGCCGTTCAACGCCGAGCCGGTATCGTCCGAATGCGAGCGCGCGAGGGTCGCAAAGTCGTCGCCGCCGACGATCCGAAGCCGCAGCTGCTCGAGACGGCGCTTTGCATCCTCGTCCGAGACCACCTCGCTGGTCCGGATCAGGATGTGCCGGGCATGCGTCTGGGTGACCGGTTCCGGCGCGTCGCCCTTGATGTCGCTGACCTTGATGATGTGAAAACCGCTCGGGCTGCGGATCGGGTCGGTCAGCTCGCCGCGACCGAGGCGCTGGGCCGGCTGCGCGGCCAGCGTCGGCACCTCGCCGATCGGGAACCAACCGAGGTCACCGCCCTCCTGCGCACGGCCGCCATCGGAGCGGGTGCGGGCCAGCGCGGCGAAATCCTCGCCTGCTCGGAGCCGCCGCGCGAGATCGCGCGCCTCGCTCCTGGCCTGCTCGACCTGCTCGTCGGTCGGGTTCTCCGGCAGCGCGATCAGGATATGGCTGAGTCGCACCTCACTGCGATTGATCAGGCTGTCGCGGTTGGTCTCCATGAACCGGTCGACCTCCTGCTCGCTGACCTGGATGCCCTTGACCACCTCCTCCTGTTGCAGCCGTTGGGTCAGGATCTGCCGCCGCGTGTCTTCGCGGAACTGCTCGAACGACAGACCGTTCGCTTCGAGCGCATCGCGCAGCTGCATCAGGCCCATATTGTTGCGTGCAGCGATGTTGGTCAGGGCCTCCGTGAGTGTGGCCTCATCGACCTCGATGCCGAGGCTTTGTGCTCGCTGGATCTGGAGGCGCTCGAGGATCAGTTCATCGAGCATCTGCTGCTGCAGGGTTTGCGGGTCTGGCAGCGCGGCGCCGCGCGCCTGCAACTCCGGAATCAGCATCGCGATCTCGTCCTCGAGTTCGCTCTGCACGATCACGTCGTCATTGACGACGGCGACGATCGCATCCAGCGGCTGCACTTGAGCGAGCGCGGGTGCGACCGCGGCGGCCATCACGACCAGCATGATCCAAAATCGAAAGGGCCTCACCGCCTTGTCAATCGACTTGATAGCCATAGACTTCTCGTTGCAATAAACTGTCGATGGAGCTGCCAAAGGCGCCAAGGCCGGCAAGCTCGAGTTGGAGCATCACCGATGTGCTTCCGTTACTGTCGGGGCGATTCTTGAAGTGCCGGCCCAGCACACGCAGCTTCCAGCAGCACTGACCGTATTCGATCCCCGCGAAGGCATCGGTGGTCTCATCGCTCTGGAATGAGTAGAGCCAGCGGCCGACGACCTCGACCTGTTTTGAAACCGGCATCCGGAACGAGAGGTCCGTAGTCTCATAGCGGTTCTCGATCGTGGCGCCGCGGTCGAAACGATAGGCCATGTTGAGCAGCTGTTTCGCCTCGGGACCCGCGTACCCGAGCTGGAGGGTTCGCCGGCCCCATTGGTCGGCGCCTTCGGCCGGGTCCCATTCGAAGCTGGCACGGGCGCGCCACCCGTCGAGCAGACGTGCCGAGAACTCGCCGGCAACCGGGGACTCGTCCGTGACCTCGGTCGGACCCGTGATCTGGACCTTTCGATCAGCGAAGTAGAGGATGCGGCCGACGCTCAGACGCAGCATCTCTTCACCTGTGCGCACATCAAGGTAGCGCGACGTCAATGCCGTGGTGATCTGGTTCGCATCGCCGATGCGGTCCCGTCCGGTGAAGCGGTTGCTTCGGAACAGGTTGGCGAAATTGAAGTCCAGCTCGGCGCTGTCGAAGACCGGCGTCTCCGATTGATCCTCATAGGGCGTATAGAGATAGAACAGCCGCGGCTCTAAGGTCTGCATCGCGGCCTGCCCGAACAGCTCGGCGCTGCGCTCGAAGACCAGTTTGCCATCGACCTCGACCGTTGGGATGCTGTGATGCGGCGAGGTCGGCTGCCCGGGAGCGGTGTCGGTGAGATCGTAGCCGGTCAGATTCAGTGTCACGCTCGGGATCAGATGCCCGTAACTGCGGCGCAGCGGCAGGCTGACGGCCGGTTGCATCGCCAGCCGTTGGCCGTGGACGATGTGGTTGTGATCGAAGTAGTCATACTCGGCGTTCAGGTTGGCGACGAGCCCACCGGCGAATTCGACCGGGCTCAGATTGAACAGCACCTGTGGGAAGCGTCCGTACGGGCGCTGCGCTGGGCTTATGGTGGGATCGACGGTCTGGTACCCCTCTAGGGCCGTCATCAAGGACCAGCCGCGTCCGTGGTAGGTCGCTGAGCCGCGCTGCAGCAGCCGCCGCGTGCTGGTGATGTCGAGCCCGTTGCCGAAATCCTCGAGATAGTCATCGTCTGAGACGGCGCTGAAGTCGAGCGCTGTGCTGAGCCGCCCGAGCCATCGACCCTCCTCTTCGAGGCTCAGCGCCCAGCGTGCCCCGTTCTCCTCGTACTTGCTGTCGTTCGGGATGATCTCGGCCTCGATCCGGCCTTCATCATGCCGGGTCAGGTAGCGGAACTCGGTCCCGAGCATCAGGCCGCGCTCGCTCAGGTAGCGCGGCGACAGCGTGGCGTCCATGTTCGGGGCGATGTTCCAGTAATAGGGCACCACCAGCTCGAAACCGCTCTCATCCGATGAGCCGACCGTCGGGATCAACAAACCGCTCTTGCGCCGGTCGTCGATCGGGAAGCGCAGGTAGGGCGTGTAGAGGACCGGGATCCCCTTGACCCGGAGCCGCGCGTTACGGGCGACCCCGATCCCCTTTTCCTGGTCCAGCTTCAGCTTCGATGCCTTCAATGACCAGGCGTTATCGCCGGGCGGGCAGGTGGAATAGACGAGATCGGTGTAACGGGTCAGCGACGGCTCAACCAGTTCGGCGAGCTCGGCGGTGCCGCGCAGATTGGCGCTGCCCGAGAAACGATAGCTCACATGCTCGATCTGACCGCGGTTGGTCTCCAGGTTGAGCAGTGCGCGGTCGCCGATCAGCCGAACCCCCGAGCGCTCGACCAGGGTCTCCCCCGCGGTCGCGATCGCACCGGTGGTGCGGTCATAGGTGATGGTGTCGGCCTTGACGCGCTCGCCGCCCCGGCGCAGATCGACGCCGCCGGCGAGCGTCAGGAGGCCGGTATCCTGTTGATAGGTCAGCGCGCCGGTCTCGATGTCGATCGGCGTGCCCGGTGCGGGCGGAGACGGGGCTTGTACCGAGCGGCCTCCGGCTGAAGCCGGCCCGCAGAAGGTCCAGTCGAGCCCCTGATGCAGGCGGGCCTCGCGGCCGGGGGCATGGCGGGGCTCGCCGCCTGCCGCTCTGCGGCGGTCGGTGTCATCGGTCTTCGGTATGGCCGATGCGACGTCCGCCATCGCCTCTTGCGTGGGCCATTGCATCGGCACGGCGCCGGCTTGCGCGGCTGCTGCGTTGGGCGCGCTGTCTCCTGCCTGGGGACGATCGACCCCTTTCGTTGGCCCGGGCTCGAGCCCAGCTTCCGCGAGCGGTCGAAGTTGCGACGGCGGGAGGTCCGCAGAGGCAGTGGACGCGTCGACAGGTGGCTCGGCCTGCCCTGCCGCCCAGAATAGAAGTAGGGCGACGCTCGCGAGGATGCGTCTGCGGTCCGGGGCGGTCATGCTCTCGTTACGTCTTTGCGGTTGCGGGCGAGCGGCTGGCCCATCCGCCCAATCGGGGTCTGCTGCCATCACCGGCAAAATCGGTGTAAGGTCGCACATCCGCCGCGGTGCGGCAAACCGGGTGCACAGCAACAACCCCCTGTGCCGGCTCGTTCAACCATCTGGAGGCCGCGTGTCGGGCGACCGCAGACGATTACTCGAGCAGTGGCTCGATCTGGTGCGACCGGAGTGGGTTGGTCCGCTCGAGTCAGCCTCTTCGGACGCCAGCTTTCGCCGTTATTGGCGTTTCGCATACCAAGACTGGACCCTGATCGCCGTCGACGCCCCGCCGGAGCGGGAGGATAGCGCCCGCTTCGCCCGTCTGACGCGGGCGTTTCGGCAGGTCGGGATCAACAGCCCCGAGGTGATCGCCGAGGACCATCGCCGCGGCTTTTTGGTGCTCTCGGACTTGGGCCGCATCACCTACCTCCAACGCTTGACAACAACCACTGCGGATGCCCTCTACGGTGACGCGATCGATGCGCTGATCAAGCTCCAGGTCGGGTTGTCCGGGGCGGACCTGCCGCTCTACGACGAGCGGTTGTTGTGGCGTGAGCTGAGCCTGTTCGTCGACTGGCTGCTCGAAGCACTGCTCGAGCTCGAGCTCGCGGCGCCTGAGAAGGCCCAGGTGAAAGCCGCGTTCGGGCAGCTCGTCGAGCATGCCCTCGAGCAGCCGCAGGTTGCCATCCATCGCGATTATCACAGCCGCAATCTGATGCTGTCAGAGTTAGCCAACCCAGGCGTGCTGGACCTGCAGGATGCCGTCTTGGGGCCCTTGACCTATGACCCCGTCTCGCTTCTGAAGGACTGCTATATCGCTTGGCCGCGGAAGAGGGTGCTGAGATGGCTGGCGCGCTATGCGGAGCGAGCCCGCGCAGCGCGCCTCCCGGTTCCAGCCGATTGGGGGCAGCTCGTGCGCTGGTTCGATCTGATGGGGGCGCAGCGCCACCTCAAGGCGGCAGGTATCTTCGCCCGTCTTGCGGTGCGCGACGGGCGGCACGGCTATCTGGCCGATCTGCCGCGGACGCTCGGTTACGTCGAGGAGCTTGGAGGTCTCTATCCCGAGCTGAAGCCGCTCGTGGGGCTGATCAGCGAGCGCGTTCGACCGCGCCTGGACCAGCTCAATCGCGACCGGTAGCTCGCTTCAGCTCGCATCGATACTGCGGCCAATCGCGCGGTGGCCGATGTCGCGGCGGTAGAAGGCACCCTCGAAGTGGATGCCCTCGGTGAGCGAGTAGGCCCTGGCGGCTGCGGCGGCGACGTCGTCGCCGAGCGCGGTCGCGCAGAGCACGCGCCCACCGTGGGTCAGGGTCTGACCGCCTTCCCGTCGGGTACCGGCATGGAACAGCTTGGCGTCTTCGCTGGGGGCGCTCTCCAGCCCGGCAATCGGGTGGCCTTTGGCATAGTCGCCCGGGTAACCACCGGCTGCGACCACGACGCCGAGTGCTGCCTGATCGGTCCAGCGCGCCGTTTCGGAGGCCAGGTGACCATCGGTGGCGGCGAGACAGAGCTCGACCAGGTCGCTCTCGAGCCGCATCAGGATCGGCTGCGTTTCCGGATCGCCGAGCCGGCAGTTGTACTCGAGCACCCGTGGCGCGCCGTCCGGGCCGATCATCAGCCCGGCGTAGAGGAAACCGGTGTAGGGCATGCCTTCGGCATCGAGGCCAGCGACGGTGGGCTTGATGATCTCGTCGATGATCCGCGCCTGGAGCGCCGCGCTGACGATCGGGGCCGGCGAATAGGCGCCCATGCCGCCCGTGTTCGGCCCCCGGTCGCCCTCGTCGCGCGCCTTGTGGTCCTGTGAGGTCGCCAATGGCAGCACCTGGCCGCCGCCGACCAGCACGATGAAGCTCACCTCGTCGCCCGTCAGCTTCTCCTCGATCACCACGCGCTGTCCGGCACTGCCGAAACGCCCGGCGCCGAGCATGTTTTCAACGGCGTTGCGAGCACTCTCGAGGTCCTCGGCCACCACGACCCCTTTGCCCGCCGCGAGTCCGTCGGCCTTGATCACGATCGGGGCGCCGACCTCATCGAGATAGGCGAGGGCGGACTCGCGCTCGGTGAAGGTGCGGTAGTGCGCGGTCGGAATCCCGTGCCGCTGCATGAAGGCCTTCGCGAAGTCCTTCGAGCCCTCGAGTTGGGCCGCCTGCTGCGAGGGGCCGCAACAGCGAATACCGGCTGCCGCGAGTGCATCACCGACCCCGGCGACCAGGGGGGCTTCCGGGCCGATGATACACAGCTCGATCGCGTTGTCCTGGGCAAAGGCGACCAGGGCGTCGGCGTCGAGCGCGTCGATGGCCAGGTTCTCAACACCCGGCTCGGTAGCGGTGCCGCCGTTGCCGGGTGCGACATAGACCAGATCGGCGTGCGGAGACTGCGCGACCTTCCAGGCCAGGGCGTGCTCGCGGCCACCGCCGCCGAGGATCAGGATCTTCATGGTGCTCTCGCTGCTGAGGGATAAAGCGCGCCCGGCTGGGCCACCGGCTGGGGGTCCAACGGGAGTGGCTGCTGACGCGCGGGACCGGAAATCACGAGCCTGGATTGTAGAGGCAGGGCTCGCCGAAGGTGAAGGGCGGTCCCTTCTCGCCGGGCCTGCTCTTGCCTAGAGGAAGGGCCGTGCTCTGAGCTGAGGGACGCTGTGGAGAGGTACCCGAGCGGGCGATCGGTATATACTCCTGGCGCAAATCGGCGTGGAATCGGGCCGAGCGACCTCGGCGCCGCGCATCCCAGCGCCAGCAAGCCTCAGTAGCCACCAAGCGCCAGCAGAGGAAACGCGATGCACCTTCAGCCTGTGATCCTGTCCGGCGGCTCGGGCACCCGGCTCTGGCCCCTCTCGCGCGAGACCTACCCGAAACAATTCCTGCCGCTGACCGGCGCCCACACCATGCTGCAGGAGACCGCACTGCGGCTCGATGGCCTGGTCGATGAGCATCCGCGGCTTGGGCTACTGATGCTCGACCCGGTCGTTGTCTGCAATGAGGCGCATCGCTTCCTGGTCGCTGAGCAGTTCCGGCTGCTCGGGCGCGAGCTGGCGACGATCCTGCTCGAGCCCTTCGGCCGCAACACCGCGCCGGCGCTGACGCTCGCGGCACTGAGTATCGAGGCGGCCGGTGATGATGACCCGGTCCTGCTCGTTGCCCCGGCCGACCACGCGATCGTCGATGCCGAGACCTTCCGCAGCGCGGTCGCCGACGGTGCCACACTGGCCGAGCAGGGGGCTGTGATCACCTTCGGCATCGTGCCCGCAAAGCCGGAGACCGGTTATGGCTACATCCAGCAGGGCGAGGCCCGGCAGGATGCGGACCTCAATGGCCGCGCCTACCGGCTGCATGCGTTCGTCGAGAAGCCGGACCGGGCGACCGCCGAGCGTTATCTCGACAGCGGCGAATACCTCTGGAACAGCGGTATCTTCATGATGCGCGCCTCGGTCTGGCTGGAGCTGATCCGCCGTTTCCGCCCCGAGATCGCCGAGGCCTGCGAGGGCGCACTGGCGGCGGGCCATCGCGATGGCGAGTTCCAACGGCTCGACGCGGTGCACTTCAAGGGCTGCCCCAGCGACTCGATCGACTACGCGGTGATGGAGCGCCTTTCCGAGGCCGAGGCCCCAGTAGCGCACCCGGCGCTGGTGCTGCCGCTCGATGCCGGCTGGTCCGACGTTGGTGCCTGGTCGGCGCTCTGGGAGGTGCGCGAGCAGGACGCGGCCGGCAACGTGCTCGATGGCGATGCCTTCGTGCACGAGTCCAGGAACAACCTGCTGATCGCGCAGAGCCGGCTGCTGGCGGCAGTCGGGGTCGACAATCTGATCGTCATCGAGACCCCGGACGCGGTGCTGGTCGCCGACCGCGAGCGCGCCCAGGATGTGAAGACCGTCACCCAATTCCTGAACGAGGCGCAGCGCAACGAGCACCGGCATCACCAGCGTGTGCATCGCCCCTGGGGCACCTTCGAGTCGATCACCATGGGCGGGCGCTATCAGGTCAAGCGCCTGACCGTGAAGCCCGGCGAGGCGCTCTCGATGCAGATGCATCATCATCGCGCCGAGCACTGGGTGGTGGTCTCCGGCACCGCCAAGGTCACCTGCGATGAGAAGGTCTTCCTGCTGACCGAGAACGAATCGACCTACATCCCGATCGGCACCACCCACCGGCTCGAGAATCCGGGCACCATCCCGCTCGAGATCATCGAGGTCCAGTCTGGCAGCTACCTGGGCGAGGACGACATCGTCCGCTTCGAGGACCTCTACAACCGCGGCGGTGACAGCAGTTGCTGAGCCGGCCCTTGGTGTCGCGCGGAAGCAAGCGGGACTCCGGGGCACCATTGACTCGGGCGTCATTTGCTATAGCGGCGCTGTCTGGCTTTCGTTACCATCGCGGGCTTTTGTCAGCAGGGCATCAGCATGGGCTTCAAATGCGGGATCGTCGGTCTGCCGAATGTCGGCAAATCGACGCTGTTCAACGCCTTAACCAAATCCGGGATCTCGGCCGAGAACTATCCCTTCTGCACCATCGACCCGAATGTTGGCGTGGTGCCACTGCCCGATGCCCGGCTCGACGTGATCGCCGGGATCGTCAAGCCGGCCAATGTGATCCCGACCACGATGCAGTTCGTCGACATCGCCGGTCTGGTCGCCGGTGCCTCCAAGGGCGAGGGGCTCGGCAACAAGTTCCTCGCCAACATCCGCGAGACCGACGCGATCGCGCATGTGGTGCGCTGCTTCGAGAACGACGATGTGGTCCATGTCGCCGGTCGGGTCGATCCGATCGGTGATATCGAGGTGATCGATACCGAGCTGGCGCTGGCCGACATGGAGACGGTCGGTAAGGCGCTCGAGAAGGCGATCAAACAGTCGAAGACCGGCGACAAGACGCAGCTCGCGCGCAAGGCCCTGCTCGAGCGCGTCAGTGCGCACCTCGACGCAGGCCGACCGGTGCGCGCAATGGCGCTCAGCGACGACGAACGCGCTGAGCTGCGCGAGCTGTTCTTGCTCACCGCCAAACCGACCATGTACATCGCCAACGTCGCCGAGGACGGCTTTGCGGACAATCCGCTGCTTGAGCGCATCCGCGAGCATGCCGCCGGGGAGGGCGCCATCGTGGTGCCGGTCTGCGCCGCGATTGAGGCCGAGATCGTCGAGCTCGACGAGGACGAGCGCGCCGAGTTCATGGCCGATCTCGGGCTCGACGAGCCCGGCCTGAACCGCGTCGTGCGCGCCGGGTATCGGCTGCTCGGGCTCGAGACCTACTTCACCGCCGGGCCAAAAGAGGCGCGCGCCTGGACCATCCCCGCTGGTGCCACCGCCCCGCAGGCCGCCGGCGTGATCCACAGCGACTTCGAGCGCGGTTTCATCCGTGCCGAGGTCATCGCCTACGACGACTTCGTCGCCTGCAACGGCGAGCAGGGTGCAAAGGAGGCCGGCAAGCTGCGCAGTGAAGGCAAGGAGTACATCGTCCAGGACGGCGATGTGGTCCACTTCCGCTTCAACGTCTGAGCGCGCAGATGCGCCGCGCGGTCGGTATTGACCCGCCCCTGCGGAAACGCTATTCTGCACGGCTTGCCGGCTACGTAGCTCAGTTGGTTAGAGCGCGGCACTCATAATGCCGATGTCGGTGGTTCGAGTCCACCCGTAGCCACCAGAAAAGCAAAGTCAAATCAGCCGCTTAACAGCGGCTTTTTTGTGCCCGGTCGATCCGTGAGATCAGCGCGCCGTTTCCGGGCTGCGCTTGAGCTACAGATCGTATCGCCATTCCGCCTGATCGCCGGACAGAAAGCGCCGGGAAAGTCAGCACCGATGGGCTCAGCCTGTCCGGAAACCAGGGCAAGTGACTGTAATAGTGTTCGCGTTACCGTGAATCACGCGGACTTGATCGTCCGGGGTGGCACTGCGCTATGAACGTTAGATGCCTGGACTGCCGCTGACGGCAATGCCGTCAAGCTGATCCGGAAAGTCAGCCTTCTTTGCCGAGCCGTCCGCACGCAACGGCGCCGAGAGCCTGCCGGTGCTTGACCGTTCCCGCAGGTACCGTGGGACTTGATAGAATAGTGAGGATCGCTGCACGTCGACATCAATGGGGTAATCCGGTCATGACTCCCGATTCGCTCGTCCAGGAAGCCGAACACCTCTATTCCTTGCCTGATGTCGCATTGCGCGTCAGTCAGTTGATCGGTGATCCCACATCGCAGCCCTCTGACCTGGCAGAGGTCATCCTCTGTGATCCAGCGTTGTCGGCGCGTTTGCTGCGCCTCATCAACAGCGCCTTTTACGCTCGACCTCATCCCGTGGAGACCGTCACCCAGGCGATCAATATGATCGGTTACGGGGCTCTGCGCGATCTCGTCTTCGCTACCTCTGCGGTTGAGGTGTTCAAGGGACTTCCGCGCGAGCAGATGGATATGGAGCGCTTTTGGCTCAATTCGGTCGCCTGTGGGGTTGCCGCCAGGAAACTGGCGTTACTCCTGTCGGTGCCCGAGAGCGAACGGCTCTTTATCACAGGGCTATTGCATTCGCTTGGCAAGCTGGTCCTCCTCGGTCAACGGCCTGAGGCGTATCGGGACGTGTTGAAGCTCACCGAGCAGGACGGTCTTGACGTGGTTGCTGCCGAGCAGCGGGTCTTCGGATTCAATCAGGCCGAGCTGACGGCCGCCTTGCTCAGGAACTGGCAACTGCCCGAATCCCTCTGGCAGCCGATCGCGCATCACCTCGATCCCGAGGCTGCCTTGCACTATCGCCCTGAAACCGAGATTTTGTGCGCCGCTCGGGAGATCGCCAATCTCTTTCAGGCCTCCATGCTCGATGGCGAGGCGATGCAGTCGGAGGCGGCGACCCAAAGGCTCCAAGCGCTTGCCAAGCGTTTGGATCTGGCCCCGGAGTCGATGACTGACCTGCCATGCGATATCAATCTGCAGGTCACCGAGATGTACGAGATTATGCTGCCCGGCTGGATGCTGGTGTATTGATTCGCCATCTCGATGCGCGCCGCGCACCGAGCGCATCACGAGGACTGCGGGCTCAGCCACCCAGCACCGACTGGACCAGACTTCCCACTGGACCCACGAGAACCGGCGCCAGTAGCGTGGCAAGATTCGCGAGATGTCGTTTCAGTGGACGATGCTGGCGCTCATCCAACCACCTCTCGAGGTCTTGTTGGGTGTCGGCGATCTGATGCCGGCTGATGGCTTCCTGGCGCATTGCCAGATAGGGCGGAACGAATAGCGCCAGCAGGGTCAGCGTCATGACGACGCCCCAATAGACAGTCAGAGCGGATGCAAACCGCGATATCGCTTCACCCTCTGATGGACCCATCAATGGGGCCGGAAGCTTGAGGAAGAGCATCAGCGAGATCGCGGAGGTCACGAGCACCAGGCTCGAGCTGCGAAAGGCGTTCTGCAATCGCTGGAAACGCTCGCCAAAGCGGCGTTCCCAATCGGGGGCGGCGGTGTCGGTTGGGATCGACTCCGCGGCCCCGGCGGCTGCGCCGAAGGCGACGACCAAGGTGCCAACGAGGAAGGGCATCGCCGCTGCGAAGAACATCCGTGACTGTCCCAGCAGAAAGTCTCCTGCTGCGAAGGCCTCCGGTAGCCCATGGACCTCCAACAGAAGGCTCCGGGGGAGGTCGTAGCTAAGGGCATAGGCTGCGGCGCCCGACAAACGGACCACCGCGCCGACGCCCGCTCCGACGGCCAGGATGAGCAGCAGTAGGTGGACGCAGGCTGTGCGGGCTTCCGGAGCCAGCGAGCGGATCGACCCCCAAAGCAGATAGAGGACCACGGTGCAGGTGGCGACTTGGATAAAGAACGAGGCCCCGTACGTGAGTCGATCCCCCAAGTGGGCGAGGCCGTTGACTGCGCCAGCGTCGCCGCATTCCGCTGCGGCCACCAGCGCCTCGATGCCGCCGGGCAGGTTACCGGCGAAGAACTGCATGATCAGGACGCCGAGGACGAAAGGCAGGATCGAGGCTGCCAGGTAGAGAGGCCAGCCGGTCGGAAACAGTCGGTGCCTATGCGCCATCGGGTTGCTGTCGCTTATCGCTGCGCGTCAAGGCGGGAGCGGCGGCCGCTTGCGGGCGGGCTTCGCGGTGCGTCTGCGCCGTTGTCGCCGGGCCGATGCATTAGGTGAGCGCCGGATGGGTCAACTCGAGTTCCTCGAATGGTCGGGATGCGCCTGGCGGGGCATAGGGCGCAAAGCGGCGGGCCTCAGCGCCGCTCATTGGGCCGGCCACCTCGTTGAGTCGGGTCAGCCTTGCACCCTGTCGAACCAGGTAGATCACATAGGTGTCATGCAATGCCTGGCCGTCGATCTCGTCGGCGTGAGCGATCCCGGCGTCGGCGGCGAGCAGGCTGATTCGGTGCATCAGGTCGTCGAACCGGTCAGCCTCCTGGCCTTCCCACAGGGGTAGCGGCTCGGCGCCTTGGAGGCACTCGAGAAGCCGCGGTGGCAGCGTCAGTGTGCGCGTCCCGTCCGGCTGTGCAGCGCTTTGTAACTGCAACTGCCTAGCGGCGAGATCGAAGTCCTCATGGGTGAGAGCCCGCGCCTCGTCCAGCTGGACGCCGGACAATAGAAGGCCGATCAACTGTCGTTCCGCGGTGTCGGCCAGCTGCCATAACGCCTCGATCTCGCCGACCGTCAGTTGCCTGGGCGCGCTCTCCGCCGCGCCAAGCAGCGAGGGCGGGTCGGCCGAGCCTGCTGCATCGCGGCCGAGTGCTTGGTAACGCGTTTGCCGCGGAAGCTGGCTGTCGGATGGGCTGTCCTCGCTGCGTTGACCGTCGCTACCCCAGATGCGTACCCCAGTGACCGGCGTCGACGAACGCCTGCGCCGCGCGCCGGCGTCGAGCCAGGTCAATACGATGACCGTCAGCAGCCCGAGGGCGGTTGCTGCGATCAGCGTGACCATCAGATCCCGACCGTAGTCGGGCTCGATCGGGTCGCGCGGCGTAAAGGCTGCATCGATGACCTCGATCTGTGGATAGTCGGCGTAGACGGTCGTCTCCAGGCTGACCCGTTCGGATTCGACCTCGCGCTGCATTGACTCGAGCTGCGCGAGGTCCTCCTTCAGGGCCTCGAATTCGGCGAATCCGGACGAGAAGCGCGACGCTCGGGCCTTCTGGGCCGTCAACGCCTGCTGCAGCTCCTCGACACGCCGGCGTGCGACATCGACCGCCTCGCGCGCGCTCTGCAATGCCTCGTCGCTGCCCTGGCGTTCCATCGCGGCGACCTCTTGCTCGAGCTGCTCGAATTGATCGACCACGCGGCGTTTGTTCAGATCCTTCTCGATGAAGAAGTCGGTGTAACGTTCCCGCAGCCGCAGCACCCGCGCGCGGGCCTGCTCGGCTTGCTGGCGCAGCCGCGAGAGCCTGTCCTCCAACTGTTCTGGGATTACCGGGCGGCCGGCGGCGATGGCGCTCTCGATCCGGTCGCGCTCGGCCCGGGCCGCTGCGACGGCCTCTTCGGCCTGGCTCAGCTGTTCTTGCAGCGAGCTCAGGCGCTCCACCGCCTCGTTGCTGTCGCGGCCCAGCGTGACGATGTCGAAACGCTCGCGGAACGCATCGAGCGCATCGCGCTTGGCCTTGATACGGTCCTCCAATCTGCGTGCGCGGTCTTCGAGCTTCTCGAGCCGGTCGCCGACCTGGGCCTCGATCTCCCGCTCACGGAGGATCTCGTAGGCGGCGAGCCACTCATTCACGATCCGGGCCAACAGTGCCGGATCACCTCCGCGTGCGCTCAGCTCGACGAGGTTCGTCTGCGGGACCGGGTCGACCGCCAGCATTGTCAGCAGATCATCGGCCGTGAGCTCTTCGACACTCGGTGCGCTATCGACGCTGGCATCGGTTGGGGTCGTTGATCCCGGCGCCGGCGGGTTGGACTGGCTTGCCGCGTCCGCTGCATCTGAGACCAAGACCGCATCGCCAGTGCCAGTGCCAGAGGTGACATGGGCGCTGAGCGGATCGAGTGCCGCGCTGCGGCTGCCTGCGGTGCGATGCTCCGCTCTGGACTGCTCGGATGTCTCTCGTGGGTTGTCTTCAACCGCTGGGGCCTGCGTCGGGTCGCGGCGCAGGCGTGCCAAGGTGTCCTCAAGCAGTCGCCGGCTCAGCAGGACACTGCGCTGGATCGCAACATGCTGTAGGTTGGCCTCGGAGGCGCCGTAGCCGCTGCGGGCTTCGGGGACGATGGTCAGCACCATCGCGGCCGCTCGGTAGACCGGCGGTCGGCTGAAGTTCCAGATGCTGGCCGGTATCGCGACCAATGCGAAGGCCGCGAGGAACCAGACGACCAGTGATCCGGTCGAGCGTCGCTTGGAGGGGCGCTCTTCGGAACCCTCGCGCGTGACGACCTCGATCTGCGGCAGACGGCCGTCGCCCTCCCCGGATTGAGGTGGATTGCGCTTCCAATCGACGTTCTGGTCGGAACCAACCAGATCATGGCCACGGCCGGGCATTGAGCAAGCCTCCGGGGATTGCGATGGACTGCTAGCCTGTTTAACGCGAACAGGCGGGCGAAGGAAGCGCCGATTCATCGGAGCTTTAGACTGGCTGAGAGACCGCGATCGCGCCCGCGGTGAGCCGACCGCAGTTGGCGCCGCATTCGCGGCCTTCAAGAACAGCCCAAGGATACCGGACCGGCAACTTAGGCAGTTGGGCTAATGCACGTCAAGGCACAGTAGACTCGGTGAGTCGGCATCGAAAACGGCTTCTTGCCGACGCTCGGCTCGTGCGTCGGCCGAGCGGGGACGGATCTCTCTGTGCTGGGCCGAGCGGGGCCCAGCTGGGCCGAAGTGTGCTGGACTGGGCTTGGCTGAGCTGGAGACTGATCGTGCCCATTGAACCGGTGCAGCAGATTGACTTGAATAGCGAATCGGATCACCAAGATCGCGGGCAGATCCGCCCAGCAGGTAATGGAGCAGCGATGACCGTTCATTGGTCCCTTGGTACAGTCGCCGTGGCGACCGCGCTCGCCAGCAGCCTAGCCTTTGGAATGAATTGCAGCGAGATCGCCGACGATGCTGAACGGCTCGCGTGCTATGACGCGCAGCATGAATCAGAGCAGGCCGCAGAGACCGAGTCCGCTCTGGAGTCACGATCGCGAGCGGGGAGCGAACCGCAGGCGACGCCCCAGCCTGAGCTGCTGCCGCGTTTTCGGCGCCTTCGCAGCGCTTGGCTGCGACACATCAACTCGACCGCGTCGGATGGCAGCAGAGCTGTGGTGCTGAGCACGCGCTCGACCGACCGGATCGCTTGCGAGTCGTCCGGAAGTGAACGGGCCGAGCTGCATATCCGCTGCAAGGACAACACGACCTCGCTCTATCTGGTTTCAGATTGCGCGCTGGCTGATCTCGATGCCGAAGCGGTGATCGACTGGCAGGTCGATGATCAATCGTCGCAGACCCTGAAGATGACCAAACCGAGCTCTGAGGCGGGGCTTGGTCTGTGGCTCGGCAAGCACTCGATCCCGTTGGTCAGGGAGCTGTTCGAGGCCAACGAGGTGCGCATCCGTTTTGACTCGGACCAGGATGTCGGGGAGCCGATCGTCTTCCCCGTCATGGGGCTCGAGGCCGCGATCGGTCCATTGCGCAAGGCCTGTCACTGGTAGGGGCAGGCTTGCACATCGAACCAAGCAAGTCCAAGCCTCGGCGACGGTTTTGCCGGCGGTGGCGCGGCCACCAATAACACGAAGCCTGTTCTAGCGAACGGGCTGGGGCACCTGGGAAACAAGGCCGCGCGCTGAGCACGCCGCGGGCATGCTCAGCCTACTCGTCGTGCAAGGCGGCGATCGGATCGAGCCGCGCCGCCTGCAACGCCGGCAGTACCCCGGCGAGCAGCCCAATGGTCGCGGCGCTCGCCTCGGCGAGCAGCACGAAGTCCCAGGCGGTGCGGGTGGGCAAGGCCGGCACCAGCTGACCGATGAGCCAGGCGCCGCCGGCGCCGACGATCAGGCCCAGCAACCCGCCGAGCAGGGCCAGCAGCAGCGCCTCGAGCAGGAGCAGCACCAGCACCTGGCGGCGGTCGGCGCCGAGCGCGCGCAGCAGGCCGATCTCGGCGCGGCGCTCGCGCACGGCGATGGTCATGATGGTCAGAATCCCGATGCCGCCGACCAGCAGCGAGATGGCCCCGAGTGCCGCGACCACCGCGGTCAAGACGTCCAGCACCGAGCCGAGCACCTCGAGCATCTGATCCTGGGTGGTGATGGTGAAGTCCTCGCGGCCGTGGCGGCGGATCAGCAGTTGGCGCACCCGCTCGGCGACGGCGCTGCTGTCGGCGGCGCGGTCGTAGAGGAGATCGATCTCCATCAGGCTGTCGCGATCGAACATCGCCAGCGCCCGCTGCACCGGGATGAAGACGCTGTCGTCGAGATCGAAGCCGAGCATCTGGCCCTTGCGCGCCATCACGCCGATGACCCGGAACGGCTCGCTGCCGACGCGGATGCGCGCCCCCAACGGCGACTTGCTGCCGAACAGCTCGGCCCGGAGCGTGGCGCCGAGCACCGCGAACGGCCGCGCGCCGCCGGCGTCGTCGGGCAGGAAGCGGCCGATCGCCGGGCGCATCGACCAGATCGCCGGCACGCCGGGGCCGGCGCCGAAGACCATGGTGCGCCGGCTGCTGCCGCCGGCCTCGACTGCGGCATTGCCTTGCACCACCGCAGAACTCCTGACTTGGCGCTAAATCTAATGCGACTGGATCGCCTCGAACACGAGACGAAGATCCGTGCCGGGGTAGACCGCCTGCTGGGCGTTCAGGCAGTCGCAGAGAGCGATGAGTGCTTTCTGGGATCGGTGGTTCGCCAATCCGTAAAGGCGCACCCGCAGCGCTTGACGCGCGTGATCCGGGAGAATATCGCCGGGTAACCGGAACACGGTTTTGAGCAAGGCGCGGACTTCATCGTCGCTGCGCGCGAAAAACGGTTCGACGAGACTCGCCAGACAGCTCTCGCTGCGATAGGCGACGACCTTGATGAGTTGGGTGATCGTCTTGCGCTCGGTTTCGTGCTGGACGATCTTGTCCGCCTCCATGACCTTGTGCAAAGGCACGCGCTTGTCCATCGCGTTGATCCGCTCGGCGAGTTCATCGCATTCCCTTGCCAAGCGTTCGATCATCTGTGTCTCTTTCGCCTGCTTGGCTGGCGCAGCGTCGTTGCGTTGCTGCTCGGCGAGGCGCACGTGGGCTCTGCCGAGCTGGGCCTTCTTGGCCTTGAGCGCTTTCTCCGCCTGCGTGCGTTCGGGATTGGGAACGCTGCGCTCGGGATCGGCCGCTTCGGTGGCATAGGTGCTGAGATGGTCGATGTTGAATTCAGCCTGCATGTACTTGAAGAAGTTCTCCTGGCGCCAACGGGAAAACATGCGCTCGGCGATCACCTCAAAGGGCAAGTCCTGGCGTGTCGTCAGGATCGCGGTCTGATGGCCGTCCTTGCTCAGTCGGCGGATTTCTCGCATCCAAAACGCCGGTTTCTTGTTGCTGGCGGAGATGACCTGCACGCTGCGCTCGGCCAGCCAGTAGGTCACGGACTGGCCGTCGCGCTCGAGGGTGACGGGTTGAAAGTCCTGCGCCTCCCAGGGCGTCTGCTTGCCCTTGCGGTAGGTGAAGACGTCAACCCCTTGCTCGTGCCAACGCTGAAAGGATGCGGGGCTCCAGGCCTCGCGGTCGAAGACCAATGTCAGCCGGCGCTGCGCACCGATGCGGCGGCGTGCTTCAGGGATGACGTCTTGCTCGATCATCGCCAACAGGTGCTGGTTGATTGGGCTGGTGACGAAGAACAAGGGCTCGGCGGCGGCGTTGTGCACCCAGGTGTCGGTCGAGGCCGGCTGACACTGGCGGCGTTTCTGCACGAACGTCTTCGCCAGTCGGTGCTTGCGCCCGGTATAGGGTGTCACATGTCCGTCGATGTAGAGCACGCCCAACTCGTCGGGCTCGCCCTGCGCCCAGCGTTCGGTCAATGCCGCGGCGAGCTTCGCCGCCTGCTGTTGCTCGCCGAGCTCGGCGAGCTTGCGGCGCAACGTCTTCACTTCCGGCACGCGATCGAGTCCCAACAGGATGCCCAGCTCGCCGGGCTGATGCGCGCTCAGGCCCTCGATGCTCTTGATGCGCAACAAGGCCATCATGACCAGGCACAGCAGGATCGAATGCAGGCCGTAGAAGCCGGCCTTCAGCGGTTGGTAAACGCGCTCGGCGCTGCTCAGCAGGCCCTCGCCGATCAGCGCCGGCAAGGCCAGCAAGACGCCCGCATTCGCCACGCCTTCCATGGGCTCGAAGTGCGGCGCCGCCTCGGTCAGCTCGCCCTGGCAAGCGAGCAGGCGCTCATCGAGGCGTTTCACCGCGGTACCGGCACCGCACGCCTGTGCGGCATCGCGTTGCGCCCGCTCCCTGGGGGAGAGCGCGACGCGGCATTGGCGCGGCGGCGGGCGGCGGCGCAGGCGACCGGTCTTGATCGCATGACGAATCGCCGTCTCACTGACGCCCACCGCACGTGCCGCCGCCGATTGCGAGCCGCCTTCATCCAGACAGGCCTGGGCGATCGGCAGCACGTCATCGGTCAGCTTATGCGCCCGCCGCGGTGCCCCATGACCTCGCCCATCGCGGATGGCGTCCAGACCGCCTTCGCGATAGAGCTTCTGATTGCGAAACAGGCTCGAGCGGTGAACACCCAAAACCTCGGCCAGGTCCTCACCCTTGGCTAGGCCCTGGGTCATCAACACGGCGCCGATGAAACGCTTGGTCGCCGCATCCTCGCGCGCGCAGCTCATCAGCGGGTCGGAGGCATTCATGAAGATGAGCTCCTCGGGCGTCTCCACGACCGCCAACCGCGTGCTCAATGTGATGGCCTCTTCGGGTAGCAGGGGAAGCTCAATGGTGCCTGGCACGATGGAAAATTAGTCTCGTATTTATTTGTCGAGCGATACCGTAAGTATAGCCTACATTCAGATAGTTGGGGACCGTATGTCAGGAGTTCTGCGATGGTTTTTCGGCTCAGGCCAGGTCGTTATAGTGACGCGATAAGGTGTCCTTTGACACGACGACAGAGGAGACAGCATCGATGCACGCCGCCGAGAAATTTCCGTGCCCGTGCTGCGGCCATCTGGTCCACGATCAGGTTCCCGGCTCCCATCAGGTCTGTCCCATCTGCGGCTGGGAGGACGATCTCTCGCAGCTGCGGTTCCCAGAGATGCCCGGCAGCAGCAACACCGTCAGTCTCGCCGAGGCCCAGCAAAACTATCAGGACTATGGCGCCTCAGAGCGCCGTAATCGCGGGGCGACCCGGCAGCCGGTCGACGGTGAGCCGGTCGAACAGGAATGGCGGCCCCTGGATCGGGCGCAGGACAATGTCGAACAGCCGCGGCGCGGTGTTGGCTATGGCGACTCCTATCCATGGCCGGATACGACTGTCCTCTACTACTGGCGCAGGACCTATTGGCGACGTCTCGCGAGCTAAGCAACGAGCTGTCAGTGCAGCCTTTTCGGCAAAAGGGATCGCATCCCCTGGCTCTGGTGATGGCCCCGAACGCGCTGAAGGGAAGCTGCACGGCGAGCGCAGCGGCGGCGGCCCTGGCCGCCGGTGCCCGGCGTGTCGCGGCCGCTGCAGAGATTCGCCAGGTCCCGGTCGCCGACGGCGGCGACGGCCTTCTCGAGATCGCGCTCCAGTGGCCGGGTGCGGAGCCGCGGACCTTCCGAGTCGCCGATCCGATTCAGCGCCCGATCGCGGCCACCCTCTCCTGGCTGCCGGCGCAGCGCACTGCCATCATCGAGATGGCGCTGGCCAGCGGTTTGGCGCTCTTAGCGACGAGCGAGCGCGATCCAGCGCGCACCACGACCTTCGGCACCGGCGAGCTGATGCGACATGCGCTCGACCTTGGCGCCGAAACCCTGATTGTCGGTCTCGGCGGGAGTGCCACCAATGATGGCGGCATCGGCATGGCGGCCGCGCTTGGCTATCGGTTCCTCGACGCGACCGGATGCGAGCTGGAGCCGGTCGGTATGGCGGTCGGGCAGATCGCACAGATCGATTGCTCGGGTTGTGATCCTCGTCTGCAGCGGGTCAAGGTGCAGGCCGTCTGCGATGTCGACAATCCGCTCACCGGGGCGAGGGGTGCAGCGCGGGTCTACGGTCCGCAGAAGGGGGCGACCCCGGCTCAGGTCGCCGAGCTCGACGCCGTCT
>JAAAOQ010000150.1 GCA_009908845.1 Gammaproteobacteria bacterium | reverse complement strand
GTATGCTATCTCTGGAGTTCGATGACCAGCGGCCTCTCGCGAGCCGATCAGCGCTTCTCGAAGACCTCTTTCAGACGGTCGATGACCTCATCCGACATATCGACGCGCGCGCTCGAATAGACCACCCCTTCGCTCAGGATCAGATCGATGTCGTTGTCTTTGGCGACCTGCTCCACGACCTCCTCGACCTGTTTCACCAATTTTGTGCGCAAATCGCTCTGACGAAGCGCGAAGTCGGCCTGCAATTCCTCGCGGGCGTACCGCAACCGTCGCTCGCGCGCGCGGATATCATTGCGCAGGCGGGTGATCTCATCGGTACGCATCAGTGCGCCGTCGCGCTCGAGTCGGTTCTCGAGCCGGTCGATATCCTCCTGCTGCGCAGACAGCTCGGCCTCGCGTTCCTGCGCTTCGGCGCTCAGCAGATTACGGGCCGCCTCATACTGGGGTGACTCTTCGACGATACGATTCGGGTCGATGACAGCGATTCGGAAGGGATCATCAGCGGCCGCCGCGCCCGCCAGGAGCAGGCTGAGATAGGCCAAGAGTTGCCAACCTGGTCTCAACATAGCCACCCGTGATTAGAAGGTTTGTCCAAACGAGAACTGGAAGATCTGTGTCTCGTCCTCGTCCTCTGAATTGAGCGGATAGGCCAAGCTCAACGACAGGGCGCCAACCGGCGACAGCCAGGCAAATGAGAGCCCCGTCGAATAACGCAGCTCACCGAGATCAAAGCCGGTCCGGTCGACCAATGGCTCAGACTCGGTCCACCAGACGTTACCGACATCCAAAAAGGCGCCGAGCCGCACCGTGTTCTCGAAATCCCCTCCGAACGGCGGTGGCGCATAGACCTCGAGCCCCCCGGTCAGCTTGAGGTTGCCGCCGACCGGGTCTTGGTCGCCATCGACTTCGCGGGGGCCAAGGGTGTAGGCGTCATAGCCCCGGACCGATCGCGGTCCGCCGGCATAGAAGTTCTCGAAGAAAGGCAGTTGCGGCGTATCGCCATAGGACGCGCCATAACCGAGATCACCGCGGACCGCGAATGTGAAACGCTGGGTCAGCGGGATGTACTGGCGCCCCTGAACGTTGAGACGATAGTACTGGAGGTCGCTGCCAGGCACGGCAACCTCGCCGAACACCCGCTGCAGTGTCCCGCGCGTTGGGAAGATCGCCGAATCACGGCTGTCCTTCGTGTAGCTCGCGGTCAGGAAGAAGTCGTTGAACGTGTCGCCGTTCGCGTCGACGAAATCCTGGGCCAGCAGGGACGCGCCGCCTGGAAAGAAACGGGTGTACTGATAGCGAAAACCGAGCCCGGCCCGCATGGTGTCCGAAATCGGTAGCCCGAAGTTCATCTCGGCGAGACCGATGTCGGTCGAGTAGTCGGCGCCGGTCAGATCATCGAAGTCGGTTGCCCGATAGGTAAGATCGAAGCCCCGGCTGATCCCGTCGATGGTGAAGTACGGATTGGTGTAGGCAAGCCGATAGAGCTGCGCGCTACGGCTCGTGTTCACCGCAAACGAGACGCGCTTCCCGGTTCCGAGGAAATTGTTCTGGGTCACGCTCGCATTCAAGAGCAGACCCTGTGACTGCGAGAAGCCGACACCCGCCAACAGATTCCCGGATGGCTTCTCCTTGACCGTCACATCGACATCGACCTGATCGGCCAGACCGGGCACCGCCGGCGTCTCGATTGTCACCTCCTCGAAATAGCCCAGCCGCTGCAAGCGCTCGCGGGAACGCTTGACCAGCTCGGTCGAGAACCAGGCACGCTCGAGCTGGCGCATCTCGCGCCGCAGTACCACGTCACGGGTGCGAGTATTACCCTCCATGTTGACCCGACGCACATAGACGCGCTTGCCCGGATCGATGAAGAAGGTGATGGTGACCTCCTTCGCCTCCTCATCGATCTCCGGCACCGCGTTGACGTTCGCGAAGGCGTAACCCTCGCTGCCGAGGAGCTCAGAGATGCGCTCAGCGCTCTCGGTCGCCTTGCTTCGAGAGAAATCCTCTCCGCGGCGCAGATGGATCAGCGGAAACAGCTCCTCGACCGGTACCGAGGGCTGACCGGCAAGCTTAATGTCTTTGACCTGGTAGACATCGCCCTCGTCGATCGCAACGGTGACATACATCCCGTCTTTGTCGGGGCTGATCGACACCTGCGTAGAGGTAATCTTGAAGTTGACATAGCCGCGGTCGAGGTAGAACGAGCGCAAGGCCTCAAGATCGCCGCCGAGCTTCTGCTTCGAGTATTGATCGTTCTTGGTATAGAACGAGTGCCACTTGGTCGTGCCGAGATCGAACTGCTTGAGCAGCTCCTTCTCGGTGAAGGCCTCGTTACCGATGATGTTGACCTGCTTGATCCGCGCCGTGCGCCCCTCGCCGATCGCGATCCGCACCGCAACGCGATTGCGCTCCAACGGCGAGACCGTCGACTCGATCTCGACGCCGTACTTGCCGGCACCGAAATACTGCCGCCGCAGCTCCTGCTCGATCCGGTCCAGCATCACCGGGTTGAACACCCGGCCCTCGGACATGCCGATGTCGGCCAGCCCCTCCTTGAGCTTGTCGGTCTTCAGCGATTTGTTACCCGTGATATCGATCTGGGCAATCGCCGGTCGTTCCCGCACAACGACGATCAGCACATCGCCCTCGCGCTCGACACGCACGTCGCTGAAAAAACCGGTCGCATAGAGCGTCCGGATGACGTTGCCGGTGATCCCGTCGCT
The DNA here is from genome assembly GCA_009908845.1 of Gammaproteobacteria bacterium. Classification (GTDB taxonomy): domain Bacteria; phylum Pseudomonadota; class Gammaproteobacteria; order Chromatiales; family Chromatiaceae; genus Lamprobacter. The sequence continues at coordinate 3,265 of JAAAOQ010000150.1, read as the reverse complement.
GACCCGATCCCCGACCTGGACAGGCAGATAGTTGAAGATCGTCCCAGCGGCAATGCGCTGGAGACCCTCGACACGGATATCGGCGACATCGAACTCGGCGGCTTGGACGCCGGCCACGAGCAACAGTAGGGCCGCCAGCGTTGCCCTTAGGCGGCCCTTTGCGCGATCTGCGCGAAACGACGTCACATTGCCCCCCTCAACTCCCGCGACGAATCAGCTGATCTGCAACCGGTGGCGGCACGCCGCGCAGGCGAGCGCCTCATGAGGATAGAGGGACACCCGCCCGGCTAGGGCACTGCTCCCCACCACTCAACGGCGATGACGATTTCGTGACCCCGCGACCGCAAACTGCTCGAGTATAAGGGATTTGCCCAGATCAGCCCAGCAAACGTGCGATATCCACGTAGAACGCGAGGGTCATCAACGAGATCAGCAGCACGATCCCCACGCGCTGCCCTTGCTGCTGGACCGCTTCGGAGAGTGGACGGCCGATCACGCCCTCGATGGCAAAATAAAGCAGGTGACCGCCGTCGAGGACCGGAATCGGGAAGAGATTGATCAGTCCTAGGCTGACGCTGAGCAGTGCGAGGAACTGGACGAATGACGCCAACCCATAGCTTGCGGTCTGGCCGGCGGTGTCGGCGATCCCGATCGGGCTGCTGATGTTGTCGACCGATGCCGCCCCGATGAGCATCTTGCCGACGATCTGCAGCGTCAGCAGCGAGACATCGATGACACGACGCGTCGCCTCGACAGCCGCATCGAGCGGGCCATAACGGACCCAGACCTCTTGCTCGGCCCAGAGCTCGTCCGGATAGTGCACACCGGCGCCGATGCGTCCCACGCGCTCCCCGTCGGTCTCCACCGTTTCGGGCTGAATCACGAGTGTCTGCTGGCCACCATCGCGGTCGATGACCAGCTCGAGCTCCTTGCCAGGGCTCGACTGAATGGCCGACACCAGCTGCTGCCAATCATCGATCTCGACCCCGTCGATCCGCAGGACGCGGTCCCCGGTTTCGAGTCCGGCAGCGGAGGCCGGTTTGCCGTCGAGCACCTCACCGATCACCGGCGGAACGGGCGGCGAGGCGCGCTGCAGCCCGATCGCTTCGAGAAAGCCCCGACCGGGCTCGAGCTCGGCGAGCAGATTGCCGTCGAGGACGCGCTCCTGCTCGCTGCCGTCGGGCCGACGGACCCGGATCGAGAGGTCGTCATCACCCATCCCCTCGGCCAGGGTCGCCATCCACACGTCACCCCAGGTCGGCGTCGCCCGCCCGCCGACGTCCAACACCATATCACCGCTCTGAAAGCCCGCCTCAGCGGCGATGCTGGCCTGCGGCACCTCGCCGACCTCCGGTTTGAGACCGGACTGCCCCGCCATCAGCAACAGCCAGTAGATGAGCAGCGCGAACAGGAAATTGGCCGCCGGACCGGCGGCCACGATCGCTGACCGTTTCCAGAGCGACTGCCGGTTGAAGGCCCATTTCAGCTCTGCATCGGCAACCGGCTCTTCCCGCTCATCGAGCATCTTGACGTAACCGCCGAGCGGGATCGCGGCGATCATATATTCGGTCGGATCGCCACGCCGACGCCAGCTCAGCAAGGGTCGGCCGAAGCCAATCGAGAATCGCAGCACCTTGACGCCCACGCGCCGGGCCACCCAGAAATGGCCGAACTCATGGACCGTCACGAGCACAATGATCGCGACGAGAAAGGCACCAATTTTGAGGAGTAGCTCTAGCATCAGGCTCTAACTGACCAGTGCGCGCACGATTCGTTCCGCCCTCTCACGCGCTTGCACATCGACTGCCAGCACATGTTCGAGGCCGGTCCCATCGACGGGCTCCGCTGGCAGCTCGTTCATTGACCGTTCGACCACGGTCGCGATCTCGGTGAACAGGATACGCCCGGCAAGGAAGGCTGCGACCGCGATCTCGTTTGCAGCATTCAGTACCACGGGACCAGTCCCGCCCTCACCGGCGGCACGGTAGGCCAAATCGAGACAGGGAAAGCGAGCTGGCGTCGGCGGCTCGAAGTCGAGTTTTGCCGTCGCGAACAGATCGAGCGGCTCGACGCCGGAGGCCATGCGTTCAGGCCAGGCCAGCGCATGGGCGATCGGGGTGCGCATATCCGGATTTCCGAGCTGCGCGAGCACCGAGCCGTCGTTGTACTGAACAAGCGAGTGGATCACGCTCTGCGGATGGATCACGACCTGGATCTGACCCGGCGAGGTATTGAATAGCCAACAGGCCTCGATGATCTCCAGCCCCTTGTTCATCATCGTCGCCGAGTCGACCGAGATCTTGCGCCCCATCTGCCAGTTCGGGTGGGCGCAGGCCTGGTCTGGCGTCACCGCTGCGAGCGACTCCGGCGCCGCACTACGAAACGGCCCGCCCGAAGCCGTGAGCAGAATCCGCTCGACACCGCATTGACTGAGCCCGTCCGCGAAGGTCGGCGGCATGCATTGGAAGATCGCATTGTGCTCACTGTCGATCGGTAGCAGCGTTGCGCCATTGGCCGTCGCAGCGCGCATCACGATGTCCCCCGCGACGACCAGCGCCTCCTTGTTCGCAAGCAGCACGCGTTTGCCGGCTCGCGCTGCGGCCAGGGTCGACTGCAGGCCGGCCGCACCGACGATCGCCGCCATCACATAATCGGTCTCGGGCGCTGCCGCAATGGTCTCCAAAGCGTCGGCCCCCTCCAGTACCTCGGGCGGATTCGGCAGCCCTGAGAGCGCCTCTCGCAACGCCAACGCCGCCGCCGGATCCCTGAAAAACGCCTGCTTTGGCTGGCTGCCCTTGGCGGAACGCCGGGCATCTTTGCCGCGATCCACGGGGTCTCGCATAAAACCCGCAAACAGCCCTTCCGCCGCCATCTGTTCTTAATCTTGGCCGCACAGATCATCGCCGCGGGCCTCTGGCTGGCAATGTAACCGGCACGAGCCGACCGAAATCTTCAAAAGATTTCGGACCGATTTCTTTTCAAGAAATCGGCACTAGCGTCCCAGCATCCAGTCCCCCTCGGGCCAGAAGGCATGAAAGGCAAAGGCGAACATCACGTCATGAGCTACGTCTTGCCCCTGCCCGTCGCGCACCCGCACATTGCCAACATCCCGTCCCTTGCCGATCCGCCCGGCATCAAGCGCCGAGGCTTGGCCGGCCTCCCAAGAAATCCGCACCCCGGCTTCGCGTAGCCCCCCCTCGCGGCGCACCCGCTCCAAGGGCCACGCCTTGTCCCCCACCCGCACGACGCGGGCCAAGGGGGCGAT
>JAAAOQ010000192.1 GCA_009908845.1 Gammaproteobacteria bacterium | reverse complement strand
GTCCAGGATGACAGGGTTGCCGGCATTGGACGCATTGAGCACCGACTGAGAATCAGGGATGACGCTCAAGAGGTGGAGCGCCAGGATCTCCTGAACATCCTCGACACCCAGCATCTCACCTCGCGCGACCCGGTCGGGCGCATAGCGCGTCAACAGCAGGTACTCGCGGATCGGCTCCTGGTTCTCGAGCGCGCGCCGGGACTTGCTCGCCAGAATCCCGAGCATCCGGTCGGAATCACGAACCGACGAGACCTCGGGATTGGTCACGACAATCGCATCGTCGGCATAGTACATCGCCATCAATGCCCCGTGCTCGATACCGGCAGGTGAGTCGCAGATCACATAATCATAGGACTTGTTCAGTTCCTCGAGCACCCTGCCGACCCCGTCCTGAGTCAGCGCCTCCTTATCACGCGTCTGCGACGCCGGGAGGATATAGAGGTGCTCGCAGCGCTTATCCCGAATCAATGCCTGATTGAGGTTGGCCTCTCCATTGATGACATTGGCAAAATCGTAGACCACACGACGCTCACAACCCATGATCAAGTCCAGATTGCGCAGCCCGACGTCGAAGTCGATCACCGCTGTGCGATTTCCGCGCTGCGCCAACCCCATGGCCATGGCCGCAGCCGTCGTCGTCTTGCCGACGCCCCCTTTTCCCGACGTAATGACGATAATTCTGGCCAAGAAGGACTCCCCTTATACGTGTTGACCCTGTCTTTTCGCTTGATCGTAAGCGCCGACCGACAATGCCGGACGGCTCGAGAATCTACGCTCATTGGCAGGCGTTCGTCCACGACCGAGGTGCCCGCCTCCCCATTCGTCAACGCGTGCCGAGTCACAGCACGGGCGCCCTCAAAATGCCTCTCGACTACTCGAGAGGCTCGATTCGCAAGGTGGACTGCTCCAAAAAGACCTGAATGCGGCGGCCCTTCAGCTCGGCCGGAATCCGATCGCTGACCCGATAATGCCCCGCCACCGAGACGAGTTCTGCCTGGAGATCAGAGCAGAAGATCCGCGCCTTGGTATCTCCATGCAATCCAGCCATGGCCCGCCCACGCATTGGCGCATAGACGTGGATATTCCCATCCGCCATCAATTCTGCACCAGAATTCACCGGCGCCAAGACGGTCAGGTCGCCGCCGGCAGCATAGACCCGCTGACCGGAGCGCACGGGGCGATCAATGACATGCGAGCCGGTCTCGACCCCGACATCGTGATCACCCAGCTTACTGGCAATCGGCACATCATCCGGAATGGGCTGTGAGGCCTCGGCCTTACGCGGGCTCGCCGCCTCCCGGAGGATCGCGAGCTCCATCGCCTTCGCCGCTTCATGCTGGGCGCGGCTTCCACCGCGGACGCCGACCGGGATCATTCCGAGTCCGCGCAACAACCCGACTAGCGCCGGAAAACCGACATCGTCCTCATCGGCAGGCAGCTCACTGAGCTCGATCACGACCGGAGTATGCTCGAAGAAGCCCGGCGCTTGCTGCACCTTGGACGTCAACTGCACCTCGAGCGCCTCGGTATCCAGGCGCAGCAACCGAATCACGGGAAGCGTGAACGCCGCCGCCTTCAGCTCGAAAGCAGGCGAGTCTTCACCGAAGGTGCCCTGCTCGGCGACCTCCTCTGCCTGTGATCCGCTATTCACTGCCATGATCTCGACGATAGTCTCCCAAGATTACCCGGAGCTCCGTTAACAACGTGACGCCCCCGGCCGGCTCCCAAATGGCTCCCGCGCTACCGCAGCGCAGGCCCGGTGGCGGAGGCCCGGTGGCGGAGGCCCGGTGGCGGAGGCCCGGGGCGGAGGCCATTGTGATCGGGCATTCAGCCGGGCGGCCACTGCAATGGACGACCGCCGATCACATGGAGATGAAGGTGGTACACGGTCTGTCCGGCGCCAGCATTGCAATTGATGACCGTCCGATAGCCTTGCTCGGCGATCCCTTCCTGCTCCGCAACCTTTGCCGCGGTCAACATCAACCGCCCAAGCAGCTCGGCGTCTTCGGTCCCGGCCGCACTCAAGGTCGGGATCGGCTTGCGTGGAATCACCAGCACATGGACCGGCGCTTGCGGATTGAGATCGCGGAAGGCGACCACGTGCTCGTCCTCGTAGACCAGGTCAGCCGAGACCTCGCCATTGGCGATCTTGCCGAAGATCGTATCAGACATGCTCACTCCTCTCTCGCATCGAGACATTTAAAGCCCTTGGCGGCCCGCGAAGGCGTGAGCGAGCGTACTGCCGTCCACGAATTCGAGCTCGCCCCCGAGCGGCACACCATGGGCGATACGGCTGAGCTGCAGGTCTGTGTCCTGCGCCAGCTCGGCGATATAGTGCGCGGTGGCCAAGCCCTCGACGGTCGGGCTGATAGCCAGGATGACCTCGCGCAAAGCAGGCTCGTGGAACCGGGCCTCGAGCCGGTCGAGCCCCAGTTCCTCGGGACCGACCCCATCAAGCGGTGACAAACGCCCGCCGAGCACGAAGTAGAGACCATCGTAGTGGGTGGCCTGCTCGATCGCGACGATGTCCGAAGGCTGCTCGACGACGCACAGGATGCCCGCATCCCTCCGCGGGCTCGCGCAGAGCTGGCAGCGTCGATGCTCGGTCAGGGTTCGGCAGCGCTCGCACCGTCCGATCTGCTCCATCGCCGCCGCCATGATCCGGGCCAGTTGGCGGCCCGCATCGCGGTCCCGCTCGAGTAGGTGGAACGCCATCCGTTGCGCGGACTTCGGCCCGATCCCGGGGAGGCGGCGAAGCGACTCGATCAGCTGGGTCAGCAGGCTTGGATCGGCCACGGATCGACGATGCCGGCGACGCGCCGTGCGGTCCTCAGAACGGGAGCTTCATCCCGGGCGGCAGCGGCAGCCCGGAGGTCAGCTCCGCCATGCTTTCCTGGGCCTTTTCCGAGACCCGGCGAGCGGCGTCATTGAACGCCGCTGCAACCAGGTCTTCGAGCATCTCCTTGTCATCGCCCATCAGGGATGGATCGACCTCGACGCGCTTGACCTCGTGACGGCCGTTCATCGTGATCTTGACCATCCCGCCGCCGGACTCACCGGTGATCTCCTCATTGGCCAGGCGCTCCTGGGACTTCTTCATCTCGTCTTGTAGCTTTTGGGCCTGCTTCAGCATACCGCCCAGTCCGTTCTTCATGGCTTCACCTCTTCTCATCGATCAAAAAGCCCGACCGTCGGCGGCAAGCCGGCCGCGCAGGTCGCGCATCACCTTTCAGACCCTCAGCGGCGTCAGCGTGCCTGGAATCCACTCGGCGTCGAAACGCTCGCACAAATGCCGGGCAAGCGGGTCAGTGTGCAACAGGCGCTCGGCTTCCGCCAGCCGTTCCGCATGCTCGCGCGCATCGCGCTGCGCCGGCGTCTCGGCGCCAGCCGATTCGGCACGGATCTCCAGGCGCAGTTCGTCACAACCAAGGGCGGCCGACAATGCCTTCCGCAAGCGCTCCTCTGCGCCAGCCGCATGCAGATGTTGGTGCGCTGGATTCAACGCGAGACCGAGCCGGCGACCATCCCAGCTCTGCAACGCGCAATGCCGTGCGAGCTCCAACGCCAGCCCGCTGAGCTGGGCGGTCTCGACGAGCCGCTCCCAGCCTCCAACCGCGCGCAGTGCCGACTCCGGAGAGGGTTCCACCGGACGGTCTGAGTCGTCGCTGCCCAACGGTTGGGCTGCGAGCTCCGTCTCTGCGCCAAGCGGCATTGGATGGTCGGCTATCTGGTCGACCTTCGGGCGGGGCGGCTTGCTGGCCCGTTCATTGGCCTGCTTGCTAGCCCGCTCGTTGGCCTGCTTGTTGGCTTGGTTACTTGCCGGCACCGCTATCTCGGCCGACTCCGACCCTCGCCCACCCGAGCTAGCGGCACCCAGAGCCGGGGCAGCTTCAGCCGCTGCCGGCGCGGACCGACCCGGCGCCGGACCGGCAGAGGAGACCTGTGTTGTCACAGCTGGCGTCGGGCCGGCAACGGTCCGGGGCCGACCATCGGCCCGAGCGCTGGCACCAGCGCCCTGAGCGCGGTTACCGGCCGCCCCGCCACCGCTATCGCCGCCGGGGCGGTCGGATGGCGACGGAGGCCCGCCGACTGACGCCTCGGCCGGCCGAAACGCGAGGGCGCGCAGCAGGATCATCTCGAGGCCGGTCCGGGGGTCCGGGGCCAGCGCAAGATCGGCCTGCCCGGTCAGCAGGACCTGATAATAGAGCTGCACATCCTCGGCCGAGATGCGCTGAGACAGCGCCAGCAGACGCGCCTCATCGGGGTCGTCGTCGCGCAAGGCGCCGGGCACTTGCTGGGAGAGCGCAACCCGATGCAGCATCGCGATCAGGTCTTCGAGCACCGATGCGAAATCCGGCGTCAGCTCGGCGATACGCCCGACCTCGGCCAGCAAGCGGGACGCAGCCGTATCGGCCAATGCCTCGAGCAGGTCGATCGTCAGCTCGCCGCCGCGGGCGCCGAGCATCGCTCGGACATCGTCGACCTCCACCCGTCCTGCACCATAAGCGACCGCCTGATCCAACAGGCTGAGCCCATCCCGCATACTCCCATCGGCCGCCCGGGCCAGCAGCATCAACGCCGGCAGCTCATAGCCGACCTCCTCGGCCTCGAGCACGGTCACGAAACGATCACGGATCTGCTCCGGCAGCAGGCGCTTCAGATTGAACTGAAGACAGCGTGAGAGGACCGTCGCAGGCAGTCTCTGCGGGTCGGTCGTCGCCAACACGAACTTCACATGCTCAGGCGGCTCTTCGAGCGTCTTCAGCAGCGCGTTGAAGCTGCTCGCCGAGAACATGTGCACCTCGTCGATCAGATAGACCTTGTGACGACCCCGGACCGGCGCGAACGGGACATTGTCTAGTAGCTCGCGGGTTTGATCGACCTTGGTCCGCGACGCCGCATCGACCTCGAGCAGATCGACGAAACGGCCGCTGTCGATTTCGGTGCAGGTCGAGCATTCGCCGCATGGATTCGGGCCAACGCCCCGCTCGCAATTGAGCGTCTTCGCCAAGATCCGCGCCAGCGTCGTCTTGCCGACCCCGCGAGTCCCGGTGAATAGATAGGCATGATGGAGCTGGCCGCGCTCCAAGCCGTTCACGAGCGCGCGCACGACATGCTCCTGACCGACGAGATCGGCGAATGAGCGAGGCCGCCACTTACGCGCAAGGACCTGATAGGTCATGAGGATGTAGCCCGAACGGTCTCTTGATTAGCCTGCTATCGGAGCGCTTCAGGATAGGCGCGCAACCCGCAGCCAACGTTGGCGCAATCAGAGGTGGGTGGCGGACCACGCCAGCCACACCCCGGCACCCGCTTCCACCGCTGCGGCTGCTCCCTTCCGGGCCTGACCGGGTTCACGGTTTCGCGTTGCGAGGGGACCGGCGCGGCCCACCATTGCTTGTCGGCCTGGGCAGAACCTGCAGACCAAGGCGCGAACGGTATCAGTCAGCGCTGACCGTCGCAAGCTTCAACACATGCAACGTCGGTGCTGAAGGCCGCCAGGGGCCCGTCTCTGCGGTCGATCGTTGGGCGCCATGCTGGGCTCACCGGCGCGTGCCGGGACGCAAGGCCGAACCCGAGCGCACCACCGCGAGTCCGGCACCGACAATGCCGAGTCCGCCGGCCAGCTCCCAGGGGCCGAGCGCCTCGCCGGCGATCAGTGCCGCAGAGACTGACCCGACGACGAGCTCGAACAATAGAAGCACCGACGAACGCTGCAATGGCAGTGCGCGGACACCGATCTGAACGGCCACGAGCATCGCGCTCATCCAGAACGCACCGACCAGCAGGGCGCTGCCGATGACCGATGGGGACGCTGTAAGCGGCACATCGAGGAGCATCGCTGCAATGAGCGCAAGCGGTGGCGCAAGATAGGCTGATGCTAGGGCCTTCAGCGACAGCGGCAGCGCACGCCCGGCACGCAGCTGCAGGTTCGTCGCGGCGAAGGCCAAGCCGGCAACCAGACCCAAGCCATCAGCGGGTGCAAGACCCGCCAGCGC
>JAAAOQ010000106.1 GCA_009908845.1 Gammaproteobacteria bacterium | reverse complement strand
GAGCTTGAGCGCGGGGGCCTTGTCGGGGTCGGCGATGGCGGTGACGGTGGCCTGCTCGTCGATCCCCTCGCCTTGGAACTCCAAGCCTGGTCGCACCGGGCGCCCGGCATGCTGTGTGTAAACCCAGCAGGGGCTGAATGATTGTCGCCTAGTTGCCGAGAAGGTTGTCATGACAGAAGTTGCGCTTTAGGCGCCCAGCTCGGCAGTCCGAAGGGCTTCGACTTGGGCAAGGGTCAGCCCGGTTGCTTGAGCAATCTGTGCGTCGCTGAGGGCGCCGAGTTGAGATGAGGTTACGAGCTGTTGCGCGCGTCGCTTCTTCGCGGCCTTCCTCGCGCGCCACGGCGAGCAAGGTGACTTCATCGCGCAGGGCCTTGTCGCGCGCCTCGGCCCAGTAGCGTTCTTCTTCATCAGCGCTCATCGCGCGCAGTTTGCCGATGGCTTTTTGAACGGGGGGATGGCTTAGGCTGCTCATGAGGGTGTCCTCCTGCCAGTGTTCGAAGTAGGCGATCCAGGCCGAGAGGCGCTCGGGGAGATGACCGAGGCGATCGGCTTTTCTGAGTTCGACAATGTTCAGTTGCAGTTCGCGCCCGAGGCGCACGTCGGGACGGGTGCGGTCGCGTAGTTCGAAGCACCAGAGCGCCTGATCGGCGTGCTCGGGCTGGTCGAACAGGGCGAAGTCGAGCAGGTGGATGCCGATCACCGGCTTGAGCTTGCGGTAGTCGTCGCCGACACCGGGTTGTTCGCTGAGCATGCGCGCCAGGTAGAGGGTGCCACGGGCGCTCCAGACCGGGAAGCGTCGCACCTGCATCTCGATATTGTAGCGTTGTCCCTGTTCGTCGATGGCCTTGAGATCGAGGATCAGGCGTTTGCCGCTGAGGTGCTCGGGGCTCAGGCGGGGATCGAGCAGGCTGACCTCGACAATCGGCGGCTCGTGGCTGCGCACGGCATTGATCAGGTCGACGAGCAGGTCGGGCGCTTCGGAGAAGAGGCGAAAGAAGACGTAGTCGTTCTTGGGATCAAGCAGCTCTAGGGCCGGTTCGCTCATATCCTTAGGTCCGGTCGACATTCCGCCCGGCGTTGGGCAGGGTCAATTGTCCCACTGATCTCGCTCTGCGCGGATGTACTGGTCAACTTCGTCAGCAGTCTGAAATAGCCGCTGCTTCGGGGCCTGCGCCAAGATATCGAGTGCCGAACGAGTCGTTTTCGGGGGCTCGGGCGCTTCCTCGCTGAGCAGAATCACTTTGACGTGACGCCCCTGCCAGGTCCGATACTGGGGTGGTACCGGGATGACATCGTCTTGTAGCTCAACGTCGAACTGAACGGCTTCCAGTTGGATTGACCTCACCGAAAGGCGTTGCGCTGGTCGGCATCGGCGCTGCTGCTGGGCTTGGCGGTACGGGCCACCTGCTCGCGCAGAAAGCCAAACAGGGTATTAGGATCAGCTTGCAGCGTTTCCTGCCAGAATCGCCCTGCCCCTTTGGCGAGCGCGGCGGTGCGCTGGGGGTTGGCGCGTAGTGTTTGGACCGCGTCGGCGATCGACGCGCCATCAGCGGCGTCGAGCACCCAGGCGTGTTCGCCATGGCGCGCGCGCAGGCCGAGGTTGCTGCGCGGCAGGATCACCGGGCGGCCCATGGCGAAGTATTCCGGCAGCTTGCTAGGGATGCGCTGGTCGTTGAAGGGTCCAGCGCTGCCGGGTTGCACCAGGATGTCGGCGGCGGCGAGGACCTCGGGCAGTTGTTGGCGCGGCACCCAGCCGAGGTGGAGGATGTGCGCACGCAGGTCGGGGCCGATCGGCAGCGCTTGGTCGCTGGTCTTGGGGTCGAGGCCGGTGCGCAGCAGATGGGTGGTGGTGCCTTGGCGGTTGAGGCGCTCGACGGCCTGGTAGAGCGCGCTGAGCTCGTCGCGGTTGCCGGCGTGGAGGTTGCCGGTGTAGGCGAGCACACACTCGGCGTCGCCAATGCCTTGGGCGCGGCGCAGGCTGAGGTTGCGCGGGCGCGGATGGAACAGGCGCTCATCGACTGGGGCGCCGATGACGCAGCTGGGGGGCAATGGGCGAGGTTGAACCGGGCCAGGGTGTCGATGACCAGCGTGAGACCTTGGGCTTGGCGCAGGAAGTCGGCGCCGCGCTGGGGGTGGTAGCGGTGGCCGGGGATGCGCTGGTCCAGCTCGGCGAGCGGGCGCGCGGCGAGTTCAGCGTAGGGCTCGCCGAGGGTGGTCTCGGTGAGGTGCTCCTCATTATCTTCTAGCCCGAATGTTTCATAAACCGGGCTAGCCAGGGCAAGCACCGGCCGCCGAGGGGCAAATTTCGAGCCTGACAACGGCCATCGGCGGGTGCCAGAGCGCGCGACCTCACCAATCAGGCCTGGCAGACGGTCCCGACCACTGCGATACGAGCCGATTTGACGGTCTGTGGGCATAGCCATCCCTGCCCGCCTTGATCGAGCATCGTGATCAGCCGCCGTTGGCGTGTTGCCGCGCGTGCGCGGTGCCGATCAGTGCGCTATCCGCTGGGGACGGCCGCTGGCGCGGGAAGCAGGAGCTGTTCGGTGACCTGCTTGAGCAGCGCCTTGAGCGGATAGCTTGAGGGCAGGTGCAGGCGCACGCGATCCTTGTACTGCACCACGCGCACGGCGATCTTGAACAGCTTGATGATCACGGTCGAGGGCTGGGCGTTGGCCAGCGCGGTGTCGGCGAGGAGGTCGCTGCGCAGGGATTGGTGTAGGACGTAGGCGGCGCAGGCGAGAAACAGGCGCATCTGATTGGCCAGGAAGCGGTGATCAGAGGTGCGATCACTGGCCAGATCGTTCTTGACCATTTTGATGAAATTTTCGTCCTGGCCGCGGGCGCAGTACAGGTCACGATAGAAGCACTCGGGACTCGGCAAGTCGAGCGACGTCACCACGAAGCGAGGATTCGTGCCGAGTTCCATCACCTCGGCTTTGAGAATGGTACGAAACGGCTGCGGCCAAGAGCCCGCGCAGTACTCAACCTCATGGTAGGTGCGGGTGCTGTGCGGCACCGTGGAACCGGCGCGGCGCGCGTTCTCGCAGCGCAACTCGTGAAGCCTGCGGGTGCGCTCCACGAACGGCTCGGCCAACGGGGTGAGGGCACGATTGCCCGACAGGCCGAAAATGAAGTCGGTCTGGGGATCGTCCAGGGTCAGCGCCATCAATTCGGGGTTGGCGAAGTGGCTGTCACCACGCAGCACGATGCGTGTCTCGGGCCAGGCCGCGCGCAGGGCCTTGAGGACGCGTTTGATGATCATCGCGTTCTCGGCCCCTGTGGGGCGCTTGCCCGGGCGCAGCACTGCGGTGATGAACTTCCCCGAGAGACCCTCGAAGAGAAACAACGGCAGGTAGCAGTACGTGCCGTAGTGATGGTTGTAGAAGGCAAACTCCTGCTGCCCGTGGGTGGCGTCCTCGGAGTGGTCCATGTCCAACACGATGACCTTCGGCGGCACAGCGTAGCTGGCGATGAACTGCTCGACAAAGGCGTGGGCCATGCGATAGAGGTCGCGCGCTGTGGCCGCGTTCTCCAAGCGCGAGACCGTCGGTGCGCTGGCCAGATCCAGGGCCTCATCGAGCGGCTTGCGCTCCAGCCCGAGCTTGAATAACGCATCCTTGCGCAGCTGGTCGGCATCATTGCCGTCTTCATACCCGCAGGCGATCTGGTAGACCCGTTGCCCGATCAAATCGCGCAACGGGTGCGTGATGTAGGACGGATGGCGGCGGTCGTCGAACGCCGCGCTCAGGCGCTCCGTTAAACCAATGCGCTGATCGACCCCGCGCAGGATCAGCGGGCCGAAATCTGACGACAGGGTGCCGCCGTCAAAGTCGCCGCGCACGCTCAGGCCGGCGACAGGAGGAAAACGCAGCTGCTCTGGGGTAGACTCGGACATCGGGCGACCTCGTTTGGCTTCTTCCGAAGCGTTCTTGGCGGAACACCTATTATATCAATAGGTTGAACGAGGTTCGCCCTTTTTATGAAAAATTCGGGCTAGGAGATCGAGGCGGTTGAACGGGTGGCAGGCGCACCGGGGAGGCGTACCCTTGGAAGCGCAAACTGACCGAGGGACGCGCTGTTGCCCGATGCCCCTGCCGCTGTTGACTGTAGAGCAGCAAGACGCCCAACGCCACTGCATGATCGCCTTGCGCGCGCCGAGCGGTTGCGTGTGGTGGCCGAGGCGCAGCAGGCGGGGCAGAGTCAGCGCGCGGCGGCGGCGCGTGCCGGCGTGGCGCGCAGCACGCTGCGTCATTGGAACGAGGCGACGCCGAGCAACGCGCCGGTGGGCTTGGCCGCCTTTGCCGCGACGCCCGAAGGCGTGCAGTGGCTGCGTCAGATCCTGGTGGCGGCCCACTGGTGCATCAGCGAGCAAGGTGGAGCGGGTGTGCGCGTGGTCTGCGACTTTCTCGCGCTCAGCGGTCTGTCGGCCTTCATCGGCGCCTCCTACGGCACCCAGCAGGCGTTCCAGGCCGAGCTGGAGCAGCAGATCATCGCCTGTGCCAGCGAGCAGCGCGCGGCGCTGGCCCAGGGGATGGTGCATCGCAGCGTGAGCATCGCCGAAGACGAGACCTGGAAAGACGGCATGCGCTTGGTGGCCATTGAGCCGGTCTCGAACTTCATCCTCGTCGAGCAGGCGAGCGATCAGCGCTCGGCCGCCGCCTGGAGCCAGGCGCTGGAGCGCGGGCTCGCCGGGCTCAAGGTCAGCGTGGTGCAAGGCATCAGCGACGAGGCCAAGGGGCTGTTGGCCCATGTCGAGCGCGACCAGGGTGCCCATCATTCCACCGACCTGTTCCATCTCCAGCATGAGGTCAGCCAAGCCATGAGCCTGGCGTTGAAGCGGGCGGAACAGCACGCCGAGACCGAAGAAGCCAAGGCCAAGGCGCACTGGCAGGCGCACTGCGCCGCCGAGCAGGCCTACCACCGCCAGCGCCATGGGCCGGGCCGTCCCCCGGCGTTCGCCGCGCGTATCGATCAAGCGCTGAACACCTCCGTTCGAGCCAGCCTCGCGCGCGAGCGCGCCCAAGCCCATCGCGCCGAGTCCAAGGCCCTGATCGGCGCCTTCAGTGCGCTCGATCATCCCTATGACTTGCAACACGGCCAGGCGCAAACGCCCGAGCAGCTGCAGACGCAGCTGGAGACGGTGTTTGCGCGCCTGGAGCGCATCGCTGAGGAGGTGGACCTCTCCGAGCGCCTGTGCGCGCATCTGGCCAAGGCCAAGCGCCTGACCCACAACCTCGTGGCCACGTTGGCGTTCTTCTTCATGACCGTCAATACCCGGGTGCAGGCACTCAACCTGGACCCGGCGATCGAGCAAGCGATGCTCAATGATCTGATCCCGGCGCTCTATCTGGAGCGCGCCGCTGCGCGCAGCAGCGACGCCGCGCAACGCCAGCGGCTGCAGGCACTGAGCGCGCAACGTCTGGCACCCCTCAAGCAGCCCTCGCACCCGATCCAGGCGCTCGATGCTGAGACGCGTGAACACCTCGAGCAGGTTGCCGGGGAGTGCGCCGATCTGTTCCAGCGCAGCAGTTCCTGTGTCGAAGGGCGCAACGGCTTCCTCGCCCTCTACCAGCATGGTCATCACCGCCTCAGCCGGCGCAAGCAGCAGGTGTTGACCGCTTTGCACAACTTCGCGATCACGCGTCCCGATGGGACGACAGCCGCGCAGCGCTTCTTCGCTCAAGCCCATCCCGCCTTGTTCGGGCAAGTGCTTGAACGGATGCCGTGGCCGGCCCGACCGGCGCGACGACGGGCGCGACCGGCGAAGCCGCCGGCCCTCGCGCCGGTGGCGGCCTAGCAACAGTGGACCAGGGGATGATCAAGGCCTCGCGCTAGCAACGCGTCAGCGATCCGTTGCACACTGAAGTCCGGCGAGCAGTCCAGTCTCGCTCGAGAGATTCCCCGAGAGATCCCACCCCCAACCAGGTCGATGGCATTTGATCTAGCCCTGATCCAGCCCCTTGGCCAATTGAATTCAGGAATAGCGCACGATGCATCA
>JAAAOQ010000232.1 GCA_009908845.1 Gammaproteobacteria bacterium | reverse complement strand
GCGGGTTGTGCCCCCTGGGGAAATCGGGAGATATCTATGTCATTTCAGGTCGGTGATCGCCTGAAGCATCCGAAGAAGCCCGATTGGGGGCTCGGCGAGGGCACGGCATACGGTGGCGGAAATGTCACCGTCTATTTTGTCGATGCAGGCGAGAAAAAGCTGTCGCTGAACCATGTCGAGCTCCAGTTGGTAACGGGCGAGGACGCAGTGAGTCCGCAACTCGATCAGGTGCACCCGGAACCGAGCGCATCGAAGCTGGTGAAGTACCGAATCGGGCGGGTACCGAGAACCACGGCGCCGCAAAATGTCCGAACCTGGAGCATTCTCGAGCATCACTTCGCCATCGGCGAGTCGGCAAGCTACGAGCAACTTGTGCGCTGGGCTAAGGACCATGATCACGCGCGCGGTGGCAAAGGTTTTATCAACTATTGCATTGACAAAGGGTGGCTAGAGGTAGCCATCCCGGAGCCGTCTGTGCCGCGCACCGCGGCGGATCAGCCAGCGGCCGAGAATCGGGGCTCTGGCCTCATGCCGGATCAGGATGATCGTCCAATGGCGGCGGCGAAGGGGACGCCAGCGGCAACCACGGACGGGCTGCTGCAAGATTACATTCACGGCTTTTTTGGCTACGGTTCGCTGTCCGCGCCGCTCTGGTTCATCGGGATGGAGGAAGGAACGGGGCAGGAGACACTCGAAGAGCGTCTGCAAGTCTGGCAAGACCTGGGCCGGACAGCCACGCTGGATATTCGCCTGTTTCATGAACGCATCCATGGAACACGCTGGTTCTCGCTGTTTCCGACCATCCAGAGAACCTGGCGGCGGCTCATCATCGTGGCGCTGCACTATGTTGACGAGCCGGTCGATAGGGAGCGCATTCGCCACTATCAGGCCAGTCGGCTGGCTGAGGAAACCGAAGCCTTGCTCGAACTGATGCCGCTGCCGCACAAGGGCCTCGGCGAGTGGGACCACCAGGGCCTGTTCGCGAGCCGCGACGACTACCTGTCCGCGGTCGCGCCACGACGCTTAGCCGAACTCCAGAAAGCTATCGAAAGCCATGGCCCGAAAGCCGTTGTCATGTACGGTACGACGCCGCCCTACCCGGAGTATTGGCGAACCCTCGCGGGAGGTCCGCTGACAGGCACGGAGCAGGGCTGGTCCTATCGCCGCTCCGGTCAGACACTCTATGTGGTCTGCCAGCATCCGGTCGCCCATGGCGTCACGGACGATTTGTACGCCAGCATCGGCGATTTCCTCAGAGGGGCGTAATGCAGACGGTCTTCCCTTTTGACTTCTTTCCAAAAAACCAGAGGATTGGCCTAACATGCGGCTACAGGCGACCCAATGCCGCGACGCGGTTTCTGTGCTAATTTCAAGCTCAAGGCAGCGCGGCATTGGGACGCCCGAGCCGAACGTTAGGCGCTGATTCCCCATCACGCAATCATGGGTAAAGCCGAGAAGACGCTGAGCATTGTCCTTCGCGGAACTTCGGATGCCAATATCCCGTTCAAGGACCTTTGCTCGCTTATGCTGAAACTCGGCTTTGCGGAACGCGTCCGAGGCGATCACTACATCTACTCAAGAGAAGGTGTCGAAGAGATTCTAAACCTCCAACCACTCGGTTCCAAGGCGAAAGCGTACCAGGTCAAGCAGGTTCGAACCGTCATCCTTAAGTACAAACTCTGAGAGAAGCGATGCAGCCGAAATACGAGATCTTGATCTATTGGAGCGCAGAGGATAACGCGTATCTCGCTGAGGTACCGGAATTACCTGGGTGCATGGCCGACGGGGCGTCCTACCAGGAAGCGCTCAAGAACGCCGAGTTAATCATCCGCGAATGGATCGAGACCGCGCAGGAACTTGGGCGCACCATTCCGGAGCCTCGCGGAAAGCTAATGTATGCCTAACGAGTCCGCCAGCCCGACGCCAAACTGCGGCCGGCGCTTCACGCGTGGCCGCAGTTTGGCGCGGGCTGCGGTTAACGTTAGCCAATAAGAGAAAAGCCCGATACTACGCTGACCGCATATGAAGGTCGAACTAAAGCCTCAGGCAATAAAGGATCTACGTGGCCTTCAAAAACAAGGTAACCGTTCACGGGGCTGAACCTGCCATCTCGGCACGGCCAGCGGCTTGAGCCCATGCTGAGGCACAGCAGCGCCTTCCATGCACAGGAGCCTGGCCGAGACGAAGCGCGATCATGATGAACCCTGATCGGGATCGCGTCGAGCGATTGGCGTCGGCGCCGACTCACCGGGCCTTCGGTGCTGAAGTTACCGGGCGAAGCGAGGGTGAGGCCCTGGTCGGTGGCGGCCCGGCAGACGGGATGGTTGAGCTGTGACGAGGACGCCCGTGCTTGAGCAGATCAACGCCCGAGGCGGTCACTCAAGGCGGTGCCGGCAACAGCGACGGCGCCGGGCGGTCATGGACGAACGCCTCGACAGCCTCGAGGATAAGGGCAAATGCCGAGCGCCCTTGCAGCGCACAGGTGGCGATCACTGTCCATCACCGTTCGTTCGCGCGGCGGCCCTTGGCACCGCGCGTGCCTTGTGTGACATGGCGATCGATGACCACGAAGCGGATCGCCTGTTCGGCATTGTTGGTCGGGTCCATGCCGGGCGTGGTGATGAAGGTGAAATACGCGTCAGCATGCTGACGGAAGCGCTTGGCCATATTCTGCGCCTCGCGTCGGCGCTCGCGCCCCTCGGCATCGATCCGGCTTGGCGCCGCGTCCCGGCCGATGCGAATGATCTCGGCCTTGGCCGCCGCGAGCGCGGCGCCAAACGCCTCTGCGGGGAGTGTCTCGTGCTGATGGATGACCTGAAACAGCGCCTTCAGCGCGTCGAGCAGCCGCTTGCCGTAGAGTCGGGTCGGCAGATCGGGCAAGGTGGTCAGAAACTTCACATCGCGAATCAGATGCGCGAGGCAGAACTGCACGCTGACCCCGACGTCCTTCATGAACTTACGGTAGGCCGAGAAGTCATCGCAGCCCAAGTGAAGTGGACCCGACCGCGCGATCGAGCTCGCGGGCGATGAGCTTGGTGTTCACGCCCTCGGCGATCAGCTCCAGGGGCTCGCGCTCGCGGGCGGTGAGGCCGGCCCTGGCTGGGTCGGGACTGGTCGGGTCGGGCTGCTCGCGCAGCGCAGGTCAGCAGTTCAGTGAGCCGGGGGCTGATCACCAGACGTCCCTGCATCGCCTCCCGCAGCCGCACGAGGATCTCCTCGGGCTCCATGTCCTTGAGCAGGTGACCGTCGGCACCGGCGCATCCCTCGCCGCGCCGAATCACTACCCATCGCTCTCGGAAGACCATCCGTCGGCATCGGCGGCTGATGATGCGCCCCGCTGCGCCGGCTCGAGCCGGGATTGCGGCAGCGGCGCTGACCGCCCGAGCACCTGCCCGAGCGCGGCCTGAGCGCGCTCAGCGATGAAGCGCCGTGAGAGGCGTCGAGCCGCGAACAGCAGGGTCTGATCGGCCGTGCGGTCGAGGTAGAGCACCTCGTCAGCGGCGGGATGGAAGGGGCGCCGGCTGATGCGGGCGATACGCCCGAGGTTCACTCCCCGTCCATCGTCGAGCAGGATCAGATGCGGCGCCAGCCCGCGCGCCGGGTCCGGGCGCGGGAAATCGATCACCCCGAGCAGTTCATAGGCGCGATCCGTCACCTGCGCCCCAAGCTGGATGTCGGTCTCGCGCAGCTCGGCGAGGTAGATGCGCTCACCGATCGCCGCGCGCAGGCGCTCGACCTGAGCAGGATAATCGGCCGAGGGCCAGAGCCCGCCCTCGTCGGTCCAGCCGGATTCGCGATCTTCCGCAGACGTCATCATCAACACCCCGATAGACCAGATCGGACCCCCAGTCGTTCAGAGGCGACCAGTCAGAGCACCGGCACCTTCTCAGCCGCCGGCACGCACTGAGCCCGCCCCTCCGGGGCGCTGAGGCCCCGACCCGCTACAGCTAGAAATAGGTGCGCCGTTGGCTAGGATCATTCTTACCGATCCCGGCCATGATCGGGTCAACAATCTGGCCGGTAGACGCCGGCATCCAGTGTTCTGGCGTTGAGGATGGAGAACGACTGGCAGCGAATGGTTACAGCCGCCACGCCGCCCGGACCGGTCGGGCGTGGCCGGGAGGGGTCGGGCGGGGTCGGGCCGGGCAGCCCGGGCCGAGCGGATCAGGCCGCGGCCATCATCGCCGCGACGTCTTGCTGGACATCGCCGATCGGCTTGATGTCGAACTGCTCGATCAGGACCTTGGCCACGTTCGGCGACAGGAAGGCCGGCAATGTCGGACCGAGCCGGATGTGCTTCACACCCAGATGCAGCAGCGCCAGCAGCACGATGATTGCCTTCTGCTCGTACCAAGCGATGTCGTAGGAGATCGGCAGCTCGTTGATGTCGTCGAGCCCGAACACCTCCTTCAGCTTCAGCGCGATATAGGCCAGCGAATAGGAGTCGTTGCACTGGCCGGCGTCGAGCAGCCGCGGAATGCCGCCGATCTTGCCCAGATCGAGCTTGTTGTAGCGGTACTTGGCGCAGCCGGCGGTCAGGATCACCGCGTCCTGCGGCAGCGCCTGGGCGACCTCGGTGAAGTAACTGCGTTCCTTGTGCCGGCCGTCGCAGCCGCCCATCACGACAAAGCGCTTGATGGCGCCGGTCTTGACCGCGTCGACCACCTGCTCGGCCAGGGCCATGACCTGGGCATGGGCGAAGCCGGTCGTGAGCTCGCCCTGCTCCAGCTCGGTCGGCGGGTCGCAGCGCTTGGCCTGCTCGATGAGCGCCGAGAAGTCCTTGGCGCCGCCCTCGGGCCGATCCGGGATGTGCGGGATGTCCGGCCAGCCGGTCATGCCGGTGGTATAGATCCGATCCCGATAGGCGCCTTTGACCGGGGTGATGCAGTTCGTGGTCATCAGGATCGGTCCGTTGAAGGCGGCGAACTCCTTATCCTGCTGCCACCAGGCGTTGCCGTAGTTGCCGACGAAGTGCGGGTAGCGCTTGAACGCCGGGTAGGCATGGGCCGGCAGCATCTCGCTGTGGGTGTAGACATCGACACCGGTGCCGGCGGTCTGCTCGAGCAGGTCCTCGAGGTCCTTGAGGTCGTGGCCGGAGATCAGGATGCCGGGATTCTGGCCGACGCCGAGCTTGACCTGGGTGATCTCGGGGTGGCCGTAGGCGGCAGTGTTCGCCTGATCGAGGAGGGCCATCGCGGTCACGCCCTTCTCCCCGCATTCCATCACCAGCGCCGTCATCACGTCGAGGCTCAGCTCGCGGGTCGTCGCGGCCAGGGCCTTGATCATGAAGGCATAGATCTCGGGCTTCTCAAGGCCGAGAATGGCGGCGTGGTCGGTGTAGGCCGCCATGCCCTTGACGCCGTAGATCAGCAGTTCGCGCAATGAGCGCCGATCCTCATCGGGCTGCGAGAGCACGCCGACCTCGGCACCTTTGGCGGCATAGGTGCTCACCGGACCGTGCCAGGTGACTGCATCCTGATCGCTGCTGAAGCTGATCGCGACCTTGAGCGCATCGCGCTTGGCGATTGCGGACTGGATCAGCGCCTCGATCCTCGCCGCGTCGAAGTTGGAGTTGGTGATGGTCGCGAACAACGCCTGAGAGATGAAGGGACCGACGGTGTCATCCGCCCTGCCCTGGCGCTCGGCCTCCTCGGCGACCACCGCTAGCCCCTTGAGCACATGGACCAACAGGTCGTGCAGCACGGCGACACTCTCGGTCTTGCCGCAGATGCCCTTGGTGGTGCAGCCGGTGCCCTTGGTGGCTTCTTCGCATTGGAAACAGAACATACTCATTGTTGGAAGACTCGTTACGCTGACGGTGATTCAGGGTGGAATGCCGGTGTCGGCAGGGACAGTCTTCCAACTCGGGCGCGATCGCGACTTGATCGCGGTCAAGACCCGTTTTAGCTTTTATAAACAGTCACTTATAAAAAAGGCTTTCGGTGCGCTCGGCTCCTGAGACCTGCTGCAATGCAGTGCTTAGCCAGCGACCTCGTCCCGCACCTCCCGCAACGCCCGATTGACGAGGCGAATACCGGTTTTTGATGCCGTCGAGACGGCCCAGGGTCGGCACCGGACGCTGGACGCGCGCGGTCTTTCCGCCAGCGACGGATTCGATATGTGCGAGGATTGTGATGCGCGTCGGAGTGACTCCCCGCGACGGTCAACCGCCGCGGGGGCACCAGACCGATAGGCTGGACGGATCAGCCGAGCAGGCTGTTGCCAAGCAGCGGCGCGATGACCAGGCTGACGATGGCCATCACGTTGATCAGGATGTTCATCGACGGCCCAGAGGTGTCCTTGAA
Organism: Gammaproteobacteria bacterium; assembly: GCA_009908845.1. Taxonomy (GTDB): domain Bacteria; phylum Pseudomonadota; class Gammaproteobacteria; order Chromatiales; family Chromatiaceae; genus Lamprobacter. Next base: position 19,860 of record JAAAOQ010000232.1, on the reverse strand, counting down.
GGGATCGCCGACGGTGTCACCGACGACGGTTGCCTTGTGGGTATCAGAGCCCTTGCCGCCATGCTCGCCCTTCTCGACCAGCTTCTTGGCGTTGTCCCAGGCGCCACCGGCATTGGCCATGGTCAGCGCCAGCAGCACGCAGCCGAGCAGCGCGCCGCCGAGCATGCCGCCGAGCGCGGCCGGCCCCAGCACGAAGCCGACCACCCAGGGTGCGGCGATCGCGATGACGCCGGGCAGCACCATCTTCTTCAGCGCCGCGGTGGTGGCAATGTCCACGCAGCGCGCGGTATCCGGCTCCGCATTGCCCTCAAGCAGTCCTGAGATCTCGCGGAACTGGCGCCGAATCTCGTTGATCATCTCGAAGGCGGCATCTCCAACCGCGGTCATCGTGATGGCCGCGATCGCAAACGGCAGGATACCGCCCAGGAACAGCCCGACGATCACCAGCGGATCGCTCAGCAGCAGCTCGAAATCGGGCACATGCAGGGCCACGCTCTCGATGTAGGCGGTGATGATGGCCAAGGCCGCCAGTGCCGCGGCGCCGATCGCGAAGCCCTTGCCGATCGCCGCGGTGGTGTTGCCGAGCTCATCGAGCGAATCGGTGATGCGGCGCGTCTCGACCCCGAGGCCGGCCATCTCGGCGATGCCGCCAGCGTTGTCGGCCACTGGCCCGTAGGCGTCGATGGCCATGGTGATGCCGACGGTGGCGAGCATGCCCACCGCGGCGATGCCGACGCCATAGAGGCCGGCCAGCCAGTTCGAGACCAGGATGATGGCGCTGATGGTCAGCAGCGGCACGATCACCGAGCGCATGCCGACGGCGAAGCCGGTGATGATGACCGTCGCCGGACCGGTCTCGCCGGCCATCGCGATGTGCTCCACCGGCTTGGACGAGGTGTAGTACTCGGTCACCAGCCCGATGATGATGCCGCCGAGGGCGCCGACCAGCACCGCACCCCAGACAGCGCTCGCGACGCCGGTGCCGACGATGACGAAGTAGGCCACCGCAATGAACAGGATGCTCGAGCTGATGGTGCCGATACGCAACGCCCGCTCGGGCGACTGGTTGGAGAAGATCCGCACCAGCCCGATACCGATGATCGAGCACAGCAGGCCGGCCGAGGCCAGTCCCAGCGGCAGGAACATCAGCGCTTGACGTTCACCGAGCGGGTCCATGATGTCCACCGCCAGCGTCGAGGCGATCGCGATCGTAGCGATCATCGAGCCGCAGTAGGACTCGAAGATGTCCGAGCCCATGCCGGCGACATCGCCGACGTTATCGCCGACGTTGTCGGCGATCACGCCCGGATTACGCGGATCATCCTCCGGGATGCCGGCCTCGACCTTGCCGACCAGATCGGCGCCGACATCGGCGCTCTTGGTGAAGATGCCGCCGCCAACACGCGAGAACAGCGCCACGCTCGAGGCCCCCATGCCGAAGCCGTGGATCGCATGCGCGGTCTCCGGGTCGCCGCCGAACAGCAAGTAGAGGCTGCCAAGGCCGAGCAGCCCGAGCGAGGCGACCGCCAGACCCATGATGGAGCCGCCAAAGAAGGCGACCGAGAGCGCCTGGGCAGGCCCCTTGGTATGGGCTGCAACCGTCGTGCGAACATTTGCCCGGGTGGCGGTGCTCATGCCGATGTAACCCGCGAGTGCCGACGCGACGGCGCCGACCAGGAAGGCAAGCGCGGTCTTCCAGCCGAGGAAGACGTACAGCACCACCAGTAGTACCGCGGCGAAGATGCTAAGCATCGAGTATTCCCGCCGCATGAAGACCATCGCGCCGAGGTGGATGGCGTCGCCGATGGCGGCGACCTTGCCTTCGCCGCCGGGATACGCGTTGACGGCACGATAGACGACATAGGCTGTCGCCAAGCCAAGGACCCCGAAAATCAGTGGTATATAAGGCAATAGAGCATTCAGGCTCATGGGTTGATGACTCCCCGTGTCGCTCGAATCAGTGTTTGTTGTATTGGGAAACGTCGAACCGACCCGGTGTCTCGACGTCTCGCCAAGGCTTGGGAATGAACAATCAAACGCCGGCTGCAGGAACAGCCGGCTGATCGGGATGCCCTTGAGCAGACAGCCAAAGCGGTGGGCCGGATTGCTCTGAGGGGGAGTTCCCGATCAGGTGCCATCGGGTCACATGGCGCGCCAGAAACGATAGTTCGTCGACTCGATCTCCGAACGCGAGGGCATCGGGAAGAAGCGGGTCTCATCTTGTGAGGCGAACATGAACCCGTGACGGATGCTCTTATACGGGATCGTTTCGAAGGCGCTATCCAGCTTCAGCCCCTTGGTAAGCTTGTCCGGATCGGCCCGCAGCTCCATGATGGCCGCGCGCAGGTTGGAGGGATGCAGCCCAGGGATCGGCGGATGCATCGCCGGGCGAGCCTCGAACTCCTCGAGGAAATGTTCGATGTCGAGCTCGATCTGGGTATAGAACTGTTTCGGCGCGCCTTTCGGGAATTCCGGGTCGGTGATGTACTTGCCGAACGCGGGAAAATCCATGCGCGACATCACCAGCATACGCAGCGGCGCGATCTCGGCATAGATACGCAAGAAGCCCTCTTCATGGGTCTTGTCATAGGGCGTGGCCTGGAGCTCCAGGGTATAACCTTCCGGTGTGCTCAGGATAACGCGCTGGATGGCATCGAGCTCGATGTGTTCCAGCACCCGATAGGTGGAGATGAATCGCGTCGCCTTCGGTCGACCGTCATCGTGCGGCTTCAGCGTCGCGAGCGCCTCATCGATCTTGAAGTACGGATGTCGGTAGTCGACGTCGATCTCGGCGAAGACCACCTTGCCGGCGTAGTAGCGAAGCGACCCGGCCGTGTAGTGCTTGGCGAAGGCGTCCGGTTCCAGTTGTGAGGCTACCAGCGCTGGATTCGGGGCCAAGATCTGATAGAGGTGACTGTCGTATTGCATTGCTCTTAATCCCCTAGTTGACCGTTTAGAGTCGGGCGGATGGTGAGGATCGGCGGCGCTACCGATAACCAGCTCCGTTGGTCCAGCTCGGCCAGGATATCAGGCGATAGGAGGCCGACCGCCTGCCGCGTCGCGGTCGATGCCCGTGACAAAGCGCCGGATTATGCACCCTTTTCGGATGCAGTGAATCGGTATAGCTTGACCCGCGTCATGGCGATGCACGTCCCTAGGCTCAGGCGCCGAGCGCGGGGCGCTTCACGAGCTCACACTCGTAGACGCAACGTCGTTACATCGCCGATCAGCGCCGTCCGCGCCCCAGTGCTGATCTCGGGCGCTGAAGCAGCGTCTCGCCGAGACAGCGGCCGGCGACCCAAGCGAGAGACGGCGCACCGAGGTGGGTGCCAAACCCGCCCATTCCGCCCGCGCTCAGCCGGATAGGCCGAGACAGCCCAGGCACGCTTTACCCAAAGCGCCCGACAGACCCGACAGACCCGACAGACCCGACAGACCCGACAGACCCGACAGACCCGACAGACCCGACAGACCCGACAGACCGCAGTATCGCCCGCGGCTGGGCCAAGACAATCCTCCTGGTGTTGTCTAAACTGTCTACCGATGCGACCCCCTCCGACCCAAGGCTGGCCTACCCGACAGAGCCCATCATGCGCCTAGCCACCGCAGCCTCCCTTGCTGCGGTCGCCGCTGTCGCGCTACCGCTGCTATCCCTCGCAGCGCTTCCGCTCAACGACGTCTCCCAACTTGTTCTCTCCGGGACGCTGATCTTTCTGCTGCTGGCGCTGCGCCAAACAGCGATCCGGCATCTCTTTTTCGATAATCTCGGCCGTTTTCTTCGCCTCCTGCTATTGCTGATTGGCGTCTTCATAACGACGCGTTACCTGTTATGGCGCGCCTTTTATACCTTGCCGGACACCAGCCTATTGGAATTCGGCCTTGGTGTGACCCTGTTCGCCGGCGAGGTCTTCACCTTCCTGATCTTCATCCTCGGCGCCTTCGTCTCGTTACAGCCACTGGTGCGGCCAGTCGCCCCGTTACCTGAGGATCGCAGCGCCTGGCCAAGCGTCGACGTATTGATCCCAAGTTATAATGAGAGTCCCGAGCTACTCGAGACGACCTTACTCGGCGCGATCAATATCGACTACCCTGCCGATAAGATTAACGTCTATCTGCTTGACGACGGAGCAACGACCGCAAAGCGCACACAGCCGAGCCCTCAAGGCCGAGAAGAGGCCTGGTCTCGGCGCCGCACCTTGAAGGCACTGTGCAAACGGATCGGCGTCCATTATCTCACCCGGCGACTGAACCATTCCGCCAAGGCCGGCAACATCAACGATGCACTACCAAAGGTTCATGGCGACCTGGTGTTGATCCTGGATGCGGATCATGTTCCGACCTGCGATATCTTGGCCAACACGGCCGGCTGGTTTCTGCGCAATCCGAAGCTGTTCCTGGTGCAGACGCCTCATTTCTTCGTCAGCCCGGACCCGATCGAAAAGAATCTTGGCACCTTCCAAGAGATGCCGAGTGAGCAGGAGATGTTCTATACGAACATCCAGCGCGGCCTCGATTTCTGGAATGCATCCTTCTTCTGTGGCTCCGCCGCCATACTGCGCCGTCATTACCTTGACGAGGTCGGCGGAATCCAGGGCTGCACCATCACCGAGGACGCCGAGACCGCGCTCGAGCTGCATGCCAGAGGATATGACAGCGCCTACATCTGGCGGCCAATGATCGCCGGCCTGCAGCCCGAGACCTTCTCCAGCTTCGTCGTGCAGCGCAGCCGCTGGGCGCAGGGGATGATGCAGTTATTCCTGCTGAAGAACCCGCTTTTCCTGAAGCATGAGCGGGGTCTGCACTGGTGGCAAAAGCTTTGCTATCTCAATAGCATGATGTTCTGGTTCTTCCCTTTGGTCAGGGTTATCTTTCTCTTCGCGCCGCTTGCCTATCTACTGTTCGGGCTCGGTATCTTCAACGCTGACCTGGCCGAGCTACTGACCTATATCATTCCCCATCTCACGGCGCTGGTACTGATTGTCGACTACCTCTATGGCAATGTGCGTTGGGCCTTCGTCTCCGAATTCTACGAGCTTGCCTTGACCCTCTTTCTCGCGCCGCCGTTGCTCAGTGTGATACGTCACCCGAATGCGCCAAGCTTTGTCGTCACGGCAAAAGGAGAGGTCACTGATCAGGATGCGGTCTCACCGTTGGTCAAGCCAGTCTATTGGATGTCAGCACTGACCCTGATCGCCATTACAATCGGGTTCTGGCGGCTCTTTTTTGTGCCGGGCAGCTTGACCACCGACCTTGTCACCCTGTTCTGGTCGTCGGTCAACCTATTCCTATTGTTCGGTGCGTTGGGTGCGCTCTTCGAGCGTCAGCAGCGCCGATTCTCACCGCGCTTTCCATGCTCTGAGAGGGCAGCGATCCTGACCTCCGACAGTAGTATCCCCTGCAGGATTGTCGACCTCTCCGCAACCGGAATGAGACTGGCAATCGAGCCTTTCTACCGGAGCGCAATCGAAGCCTCAGCGCCGACAGCGGTTGATATCTTTCCCGAAGGCCGATCATCGATCCGAATCGATATCGACATCGCGACACTGATCCCGAAGAAAGGACACCTGGAGGCGGGTTGCCGTGTCCGCGCCGAATCGGTTCAGAAGAAGGCTGAATTCATCCGCTTTGCCTATGGTGATAGCAACCGTTGGAAGACCATGCTGCGCTCGAGAGACCGCCGCGTCGGCGTCTCGAAGGCGGCGTTAGTCTTGACGCGCTTGATGCTCAGGTACGGGATCGCGCATTTCGCCTTCATCTCAAGACGCTGGTTCAAGCGCCGCACCGCTTCGGGGCGTGTCGGCGAATCGGTTCACAGTGAGCAAGCCTTATCATCGTGAAAACTCTGATGCCCGCCTGCCGCTCTGGGCGCAGCCCATCCGGGCTGCAGGCCCTTTGGGTGGCCTTGTTACTGACGGTCGCAACGGTTGGGCTCGCTCAGCCCCCGCTTGACCTAGGGTCGCCGGCTGACACCCCGACATCCTCTGCCGATCGGAAGGCCCCACCGGTCCCTTCGGAGCCGGAACACCGAGCGGATAGGACAACGCCAGAGCACCCCGCGGGCCTCGCGGTCCGGTCCCAGTCCCATGATGGAACAGGAACCGGACAGGATGCCTCTGTGGACGCGCCCGTCACAGAGATTACCCGCCCGCTCGCCCACTTCATCTCCGGTCGCGCCGAGATCGATCTGCGTCATGCCTGGGCAACGGCCGACGTCAACGTCCCGTTGCCGTCCGTATGGAAGCCGCAACGGCTTCTGCTGCGGCTCAAGTACCGCAATTCGGCGAACCTCCTCGAAGCACATTCCCAGTTGCGCATCGAGCTGAATGGGTTGATCGTCGCGCAGTTCAGGCTTGATCCCGACCGCCCCGAGGGCGAGGCGCGTATCCGGCTGCCAGTCGACCTGCTCGAGGCGGGATACAATCAACTTCGTTTTCGGGCCGCCCAGCATACCGTCATCGGCGAGTGCGAGGACCCGCTCGCCCCCGAGCTCTGGACCCAGATCGATGCGGTCCAATCCTCGCTCACCCTTGAATACGATCGGCAGCCGGTCGCCCGGACCCTCGCCGAGGTCGATGACCTTCTCGGTAAGTACGCCTGGAATCAGGCACGCCTGGCAGTCGCGATGGACGTCGACGCCGACGCACCGAGCCGCAAGCAGCTCGAATGGGGGGCCTTGGTCGCTCAAGCAGCAGCGGTGCGTCTGCAGTATCGACCGCTCGATGTCGCGCTGCGGTCGCTTGCAGAGCTGGGTGATCTCGCTGCAGAGCGGGAGCTGCTCGCGATGGCGCCGGACGGGGTCGTGCTGGTCGGCACTGCGGAGCATCTCGAACCGATGCTGGGCAAGGACTGGGCTGCCGGTGTGACCAACAGCTACCTTGGCTTGATCCAGAGCGAGCAGGGAAGCCCCTCGTCCGCGGAACGGCTTGTCGTCTCGGGGCGGACTCCCGACGAGGTCAGGCGCGCCGCGATCGTGCTCGGCCTGATCGATTTCCCTCTCCCTGATACCGAAGAGGCACTGATCGGCGAGCTCGCGCTCCCGAGATTCCCTCTCAATACCGGCCAACGGGCGCTTCTAGGCGGTGCGTTGGCGACATTCAAGGGGCTCGGGATACGGACGACGACCCTGACGAGCCCCATGGCGCCAGCCGATGTGTCCCATGGTGCCGCCGAGAGCTCGACCGAACGGCTCAAGACCTCGACTGTTCTGGACTTCTGGGTCCCGGCTGGTTTCTTCGCCGGTCGCCACCAGCGGGGGATTGTTTCGCTCGATTTCAGCTACGGTGCCAAACTGCGCGGCGATTCCGTGCTCAACCTCTCGCTCAACGACACCTTCGTGCGCGGGATACCGCTCGATAACCCGGTTGGAGCGACGCAGATCGGTTATCGGGTGCAATTCCCGTTCGATTTGCTGATGGCCGGGAGAAACCGTCTTGAGATCACGCCCATGATGGTGCCGTCATTCTCTGACCTCTGTCAGTTCCGCCAGGGCGCGAATCTCCTGTTCACCCTATTCGACAGCTCGAGCCTGATGCTGCCGGACGTCGAGCGCCTGGTGAGATTACCCGACCTGCGGTTGCTCGCCCATGCCGGGTTCCCCTTACTGAAGGACCCGACCGGCAGCCAGTTCGGCGTTCAGCTCGCGGGTCACCATCCCGGTACGATCTCGGCCGCCTGGACGCTACTCGCCCGACTCGCACAGCTGATCCAGATGCCGCTCTATGAGGCGGCACTCGGTTACGAGCCGTTTCCAGATCGGTTTGCCACGCTCGTGGTGGGGCCGGCTCCAGAGCTGGACCCGGCCCTTCGCGCCGACTCACCGATTGCCATCCGGGATGGTCTCCTTTGGGTCGACTACCCGGTAATGGACCTGATCGAACCGGAGGCGCTCCCGGGCGGTTGGGCCGAACGGGGCCTGGCTCGATTGCAGCGCTGGATCGAACCTCCTTCGGGTCGCTCGCGACCACGCGAGGCCCAGGTCGGTTTCGAGGATGATGAACCTTCAGGCCTACAGGGAGGCTCGCTGCTCGGCCGACAGGGCGGGCTGTTCGAGTTTCAGCGTCGCCCGGCCTCGGGAAAACCGATCCTGATGCTGACCGCAAGTACACCGGAGCTGTTGCAAGCCCGCGCGGCACGCTTGGTTCAACCCGATTTCTGGTACAACCTCGCAGGTGGTTTCGCGCTCTGGGACAGCCGCGAAGACAGCCTCAGAACACAACCGGCTCAGGACCGCTTCACGATCGGGGAATCCAGCCCGCTCAATCGCGTCAACTATTTCCTCAACAGCTATCCCCAAGCGCTGTTGGCGGTCACTATCGCACTGGTCCTGCTGTTGGTTTCATTGCTCTTCGTCCTGATGCGACGATTCCGCCGACGGTCGGAAGCACAGGTCTTTACTGAAGAATAGGTGCCAAGATGCGTTGTCCTCGCAACCTCTACTTGTGCCTTGCAGTCGCGACGGCCCTGATCCTGGTCGCAACCGATGTGGTGGCGGCTCAAGAAATACCTGGCTGCTCGGGGTCGACAGACAAAGCGGAGTGGAGTCGCTACAAGCAGCGGTTCATGAGCAAGCAAGGCCGGATCATCGATACTGGCAACGACGGGGTCTCTCATTCCGAGGGACAGGGGTTCGGGATGCGTCTTGCCGTATATTACGGGGAGCGCGACGATTTTGAGCGCATCTGGCAATGGACTCGGCAGCATCTCTATGTCCGGGATGATGAGCTTGCCGCTTGGCGCTGGCGGCCCGACAGCAACCCGCATATCGATGACAAGAACAATGCCACCGATGGGGACCTGTTCATCGCCTGGTCCCTTGCACTCGCCGGCCGGTGTTGGGATAACCAAGACTATGTCCAAGCGGCGCGCCGCATCGCCCAAGCTATCCGAAGCAAGCTCATCAAGAATACCGCAGTGGGCCACCTGCTCTTGCCCGGAGCAGCCGGATTCGTCCACGGGGATGTCCTAACACTGAATCCATCTTATTGGGTGTTCCCTGCCTTTGCCGAGCTCGAACGCCTGGAGCCGGACGCACCGCAATGGGCGGCGCTGATCACCGAAGGCCAGGCATTGATGGACCAGATGCGTTTCGGGCGCTGGCAGCTCGTACCCGATTGGGTGCAGTGGTCACCACAAGCCGGGTTTTCACTCCCCGAGCAGTTTGCGCCGCGGTTTGGATACGATGCGATCCGAGTACCGTTGTATCTGATTTGGCAAGCTGACAACGCCGAAATCCTCTCACGGCTCAGCCGCTACTGGGAGGAGCAGCGCGGCTGGGCATGGCAACCCGACTGGATCGATCTCAAGACCGACGCCATTAGCAGCTATGGAGCTCCTGCCGGGATTCGCGCGGTCTCGGAGCTGACAGGATTCGCCGTCGCCTCTGCCACCAATGGAACGGCGGCGTTTCTTTCGCTGCCAGCACTCACGGCCGAGCAGCAGGAGGGTATGGACTATTACTCTGCCAGCCTGAGCCTGTTCGCCCGAATCGCAGCACACAGCTGGTGTCGCCGGCACGGTTGCCTCGCTGCTCAGGAATCGGCTCCGGGCCGATGACCAGCATCCAACAAACGGCGATCGACCCCGAGACCCGCACCCCATGCCGGCACTACTGGCTCGTCTTATGGGCCGCGATCCCGTCACTGAGCTTTGCTCAACCATCGGCGCTCGAGTCCTCCGCTCACGAGCCGGCTCTTAAGGCGGTTCAGGAAGTGGCGCTGGCAGCAGCAGCTCTGGGGACGGCCCAGGAGCCGGCCCAGCCGGATGCCCAGCCGGGTGTGGTCGAGCTGCAGCGGACGGCACCGCCAACGGTTGTCGAGCGCAAGCGCGAGCAGGTGCAAGCAGGCGTTTCGGACGAAGCTGTCGCCACCGAAACCCAGGAATCGCCGGTTCAGGTCGAAACGCGGGCTGAGGAGTCGTCTCGCATCCGCGCCACACCCGATGAGACCGCAGCACAGTCAGCGAGAGCGGCCGCCGAGCCGGAGCCCGCGCGTTTCTATTCCGCAGGCCGACGTGCCGAGCCGCAACTCTGGATGCTGCTGAATGCCGATCGCTACCAGGAGCTCCAGCGCGAGATCACGCGCCTGCAGCAATTGGACCCTCGCTGGCAGCCACCGCCGGAACTGCTCTACTGGTTACGGCACCATCTCGCCGAGCAGGCTGATGTCGACGCACGGAATGGCGAGACCCGAGACCGTGCAACAACAACGGTAAGCCCCTACTCGGCCGCACTCAGGCGCGCCGGTCGCCTGCAAGCTCAAGACCGGGCGGGCGACGCGTTGCGGGCGCTTGATCCTTGGCTGGCGCAGATCACCTCGCGACATGACGCAAATGCAATGGTGCTCATCGGCTGGCTCCGACTCGACACGCAAGACGCGCAGGCGGCATTACGCGCCTTTGAACAGTCCTATCAGTGGCGAGCCAGTGCCGATGCGGCCAAGGGGGAACTGCTTGCGCTCGCTCGGCTCGACGATAACGATCGTCTGCTCAGGCAAGCCAAGTTGCAGGCAGAGCGTTGGCCAATGCTGCACCCGACAGCGGCGGCTTCGCTGCGCTCCGCGGCGACCAGGCTGCATCAAGCCAGCCGGTATCAACAGGCTCAACACCTGCTGGATGCAGCCTTAGAGCTCGCCCCGGCCGGGCGCGACATCGAGATCCTGACGGGCTGGAATCTGCTTCGGCTTGGCAAAGGCCAGGCAGCCGCGGAGACCTTCGAGCAGCTCTATCGACGGAATCCGGATTCCGCGAGCGCCGAAGGCTTGCTGAGCAGCCTTCGGCAACAAGGTGCCGATACCAAGCTTGAGCGTCTCGCTCAAGCCCCAGGCCCGCTTCGCCAGCTCTGGCTGGCGGACCAGGTCGAGCGCTTCGTCGAACGCGGTGAGCCTTTGCGTGCCTATCGCACCGATCCGGAGGGCTTGCCCGCCCTTGCCAATCTCGACAGCCCTGCCGTCGGTCTCGGCCTCAGCTGGCGCGAGCGCAGTGGCGACCCCGGACTCGGTCAGTTGACCGAGACGCGGATTCCGATCGTCCAGTACACCCACTGGACTGGTTTGCTTGGGGTGGGATTGAGCATCGACCGTGTCATGCTGGATGCCGGCACCGCACGCGCAGACGCGTTGATCGGCTCTGCACCGGGGCCCATGACGCCCTCCAAGCGGCGAGCGACCAGTGATGCGAGCCATGTCGACAACGGACTCACTTGGACACTCGGGCTCAGCTATCAGGGTGATTGGCGGCTCGCCGCACAGGTCGGCCAGACACCAACCGACGGTGCCCTTGACGCCACACTCCACGGCAGGCTTGGGGTCGGTCGACGTGGTTCGGACTTCGCCTGGAACGCGACCCTTGCCCATGAGCCCGTACGCGAATCCCTACTGTCTTATACCGGCATGACCGATCCGGGGAATGGCGGCGCCTGGGGGCGCGTCTTTCGCAGCGGGCTGACGCTAGATGCCTGGTACCAGATCGATCCGAAATGGACCCTGAGCAGCCGACTCCAGGTGCACGAGTACCAGGGCCGAGATGTCGCGGACAACACCGGCATTGCGGCCTCACTCTCCATCGGCCGCAACCTTCCGCTATCGGGGTTCGCGTACCTGACCCTCGGCCCGGCCGTCGAGTATCAGCACTTCCGGCGCAACCTGAACCATTTCACGCTGGGTCATGGCGGATACTACAGCCCAGAACAGGATCTGGGTCTGATGCTGGCGCTCGACTTCCAGACCCGAGAGGCCGCCCCTTGGCTCGTGCAAGGCTCGGCCCGGGCAGGCTGGCGCTCACAAGAGGAGGCCGAGAGCCCCTGGTTTCCGCTCGGCACAACGCACCAGCAAGACAGGCCCCAACGCTATGCGGCCAGTTCCGAATCCGGACTTGCGGCCTCGTTACGCCTTGAGGGCGCTGCGCAGCTCAGCCGCCAGTGGCAGATTGGCGCGGCCCTGTCCGGCAACTACAGCCTTCGTTTTGAGGAATACAAAGGGATGTTGTTTCTGCGCTGGTTGTTCGAGCCAAGAAACGCTGTCTTCAGCTCCGACCTCCCGAGCGCAGCTATCGCGAATTCGCACCGATAAGAGCAAATCAGCGCGATTCAGCGCGGTTCGCCACGATCCAGTCCTACCGCATTAGAGGCCCGATCAGAATGATCATCCAGCCTGCACAGGCTCCTGATCTCGATGGCCATAAGGGCCGTTCTGTTAGCCGCCTGTTCGAAGCCCCAACAGAATGCCCTCTACGGCCTGCCAAATCAGCAGCTTGTGCAGGCTAGCCGAGCATTTTGTTAGGGCCTCTTAGTCACTGAAACGGTCGCTCGAGCCAGATCACCGTGTCGCGCCCGCAGTCGTAGGCGACCCGGACGCGTGCGATGCGAACCGCTGTTGCTCACCGGTCTTTGAACCGCCGTCCTTCGTCACGACGTGCACTGCCCGAAGGGCAACGTAGCTATCGCCGTTGTCGCTGCTCCCAATGGTGTACTGACCGCCTTCGCCTAAGTCGATATCGAGCTGGTGGACCGCCACCCTCGCACCTGCCCGCGTTGACACCTGAAACTGGACATTCCGGATATTCGACCAATCCAGTACGCCAATCTCGTTATAGGGAAAGAGCTTAAAATCGTCCTTAGCGAGCTGATAGGTCCGCGCACCCTTGTCCAGACGCAGCCCGCGTTTGTAATAACTGACCCGGTTGCGATCGATCAGGTGCAGGTCGACCCTCCCTTTTCCCTGCAGCCTGGCCTGCACCGCCTTGAGATCCGACAGATCGATGGGCTTATCAAAAGCGAAGCCGAAATAGCAGAAATGGCCATGCCAGGCCGCCGTTGCTCCGGTTTCAAGCCGGGTGATCCGGCCCTGTTCCTGATCGCGATAGGTGCCGTAATAGGGAAAAAAGTCTTCTGATCTCGTGCCGACCTGAACCTGAATAGTCTTGATCCGAGACCAGTCAAACTGACCCTGCTGCTCGCCAAAATGGGCAAACCGACTGAAGTCAGCGGCCGTCAGCACATAGGTTTGCAGTTCATCGGTCAGGTCCAGGCAATCGCTCCGATAGACATGCCCGGTCTCCTTGCCCGGGACAATATCCTCGATGCGCAGATCAACGCACGCGCGGCTGCCTAACTTGCCCTTCAGCTCAAGCTCGATTCGCACCAACTCGGAGAGATCGAGCGGCGGCTGATGCCAGAATCCCACGTAATTCCTGGCCCCCTCCCAGGCAAGTACGTCAGGCTCATCCCGAAAATCGATCGACCCTTCGGCGTCGGTATCGTAGACCCCAGAGAAGAGATTGGGTGCATTGCTCTTTTCGGCCGAAAAGACCACGAGCCGACGCCGCGACCTGTTCGCGAATGCCATGCCCCGAGCATTCGATTTCACATCCGTCCTTGCGTCCGCTCTCTGATCATCCTGAGCATCCGCAAGCGGGTTTCGAGCGGCATCCACAAGGGGCGGAGCCGCGCCAGGGCCTTCTGCGACGGCGCTCTGATCGTCGGCGCTCGTTTGCCCAGCCGCCGCAGCCTCCTCTATCGCATATCCGGGAGCGCCCAGACCGATTAGCAACGAGGCGCTGCAGTGCAGGATGGGCAGGCGCCGTTGTTTCACCCTGTCCTGTTTTACCCTGGCCTGTTTCACGTTGTCCTGCCTCAAGTTATTAGACCTCATCGGCAAGCAGGTTCAAGGCGGCTCGATCGCGGATGGCAATCCGGTCCCCTTCCACCTCGATGAGGCCCTGCTCGGTCAGACGACGGGTGATCCGCGACCAGGTTTCGGGTTGGATCGAGAGGCGCGATGCCAACACGGACTTGGACACACTGAGCCGCAACGAGGGCTCATCCGGCCGGCTGTTGCGCAGCAGCCAGCGGGCAACACGGCCCTGGGCCGAGAGCAGCGTCAGACTGTCGATCTCGGCGATCATCGAATGCAGGCGCCGGCTCAAGTCCCCGAGCAGCGCAAAGCAGGTGTCCGGTGAATCGCGCAGCATGGCCGCGAAATCGGCCGCATCGATACCAACCACCTCTGCTTCGGTAAGCGCCGCCGCACAAACCGGATAGCGACCGGTGCCCATGAAGAGCAGCCCCTCCGCGAAGGTCTGGCCAGCGCGGATCAGTTCGATGATCTTCTCGTCGCCGTCACTGGATAAGCGAAAGAGGCGCACCTGGCCGAAGCGAACGAAGTAGAACCGCTCGGCAGACTCGTCCTGCCGAAACAGCAGTTGTCCAGGAGCGAGCCGCGCGCGGTTCGCCCGCCGCAATAGCCTGTCGAGCTGCGCCGGGCTCAGCGCTGCAAACAGGGGCGCCTGACGCAGCTCCGCTGCTTGGAGCGAGCGCGGCAGGGTGTCGAATGACGTCCCGGTCTTCACCCGCGCCAGGTCGTGATCATCGATTCGCACCTCGTTACGAGACTCAGAGATCGGGTCCGACATAGCCCCTCCACAGCAAGACACCGTCCGGATCAGACTAGCTGACCAGGGGGTCAGCCGGACACCGACACGACACCCGAACCGGCCTTAGCATTCTGGCCAGTCAAGCGCAATTCAGGCCCCAGATGCAAGCGTTCGCTGAAACCGGCCATCAGAATCGCCAGCGAGCGCGACGCGCTCGCCCGTCAGTGCGCGGGTTGCCCAGTGCGCGGGTTGCCCAGTGCGCGGGTTGCCTAGAGCGGGGCTGGTCGGAGCACGGCACGGCCAGAGCGGGGCTGGTCGGAGCACGGCATGACCAGAGCGAACTGGGCCCCGCCTCATGACGACCGCCCTGGCGCACCGCGTTGCTCGCGCAGCACCTGCCAGAGGCTCGTGATGTTCGAGCGCTCTTCGCGCAGGATCATCGTGATAATGAGCTCTTCGAGCCCAGCCAGCACCGCCAGCGCCGCAGCAATCCGAAAGGGCCAGACCGAGGCATCGAGCAGCATTGCGAACAGCCCGATCACCGTCGCGACGACGGCGATCTTGACCAGGATCGTGTGATAACTGGTGAAACGGCCAAAGCGCAGCAACCCCGTCACCGCCGGCGCCATAAAGCTCACGACCACTGCGATCACGGGGACCCACTCCTCGCGCACCCGTTCGGGCCACAGGATCAGCAGCGACGCGGTGGTGGCGACGTAGACGGCCACATCGGCCCATGAGTCCAAACGCGCGCCGAGCGGCGTGGTTTGGCCGATGGTGCGCGCGATCATCCCATCCACTGCGTCAGTGAAGAAGGCCAGCGCCAACAACCAAAGAAACGCCCCGCGCTCGCCCGAGACCGCCAGCACGAGCAGCAAGGGAGCCGACAGCAGACGGAAACCGGACAGCAGATTCGGCAGGTTCCAGGGCTTGATCATCATCCACCTCAATGCTCAGTGTCGCGCCCACGACCGACGCAACAGGATGCAGCTCGGGATGCGCCGGCCCGACGGGACCAACCGGAGCCCCTGAGAGATTGAACCCATCCCGTTCGCCCAAATCCTTTGCCTCGCTAAGACGCGGTCCTCGCGGCGAGAAGCGCTGCACGAGCGCGTGCAACAACACCCCTCCATCGCTATCATCGCACCCGCCAATTCCCACATAAGAGAGAAGACAATATGCAGACCAGACTACGCAGCGCCCTCATTGGCGCCACCGCCATCGCAGTCGCCGGGGCTGTCCATGCCGCCGACCTGACCCCGAAGGAGCAGATCCTGACCCGCCAGGCCGGATACAGCTTCATGTCCTGGAACATGGGCAAGATCAAGTCGAATCTCGAGGGTAATTTCAGCCAACCTCAGGTTCAGGCGGCCGCCGAGGCCATCGCCGGCATCGCCAATTCCGGGATGGGCGCCCTCTACGGGCCGGGCACCGATCAGGACATTGACGACGTCAAGACGCGGGTGAAGCCTGAGCTCTTCACCAATCAGGAAGAGGTTGGGGAGGTCGCCCGCAACTTCATCGAGGCCGCGGACAACATGGCAGAGGTTGCTGCCTTCGGCGACGAGGCCGAGGTCAAGAAGGCCTTCGGTGAGCTCGGTGAGTCTTGCAAGGCCTGCCACGACAAGTTCCGCAAGGACTGAACGGCTCAATTCCCCGGGGGCCACTCTCGGTCCCCGGGGATCTCTACCAGGCCGGTACCGAGCCCGGAGGGGGTGGAGGCGGCGGAGGGGGCAGCAAGCCGCCGGCAGCAAACCAGACTGCAACGCCACTGATCACCAACGCCAGCAGCAGCGCCCACAGGGGGCCACCGCGTGCTGACGGCGCGCCAGACCCATCAGGTGGTGCCGGCTTCCAACCCGTGATCATCGGCCTGATCAGGTTGTTGCGCCGCACGAACGTGTAGAACAACGCCGCCAGAATGTGCAGCGAGACCAGCACAACGATCACCCAGAGCCCCTGACGGTGCAGCCCGGTCAAGGTCCGGCTCAGGTCCCCGCTCACCAGATCGCGCAGTGGTCCATCGAAGGCGATATCGTCGTTGGCAAACAGACCGCTCATCGCCTGGAACAGCAAGACCAGCAGCAGCGCGAAGATCGATAAGGCGCCAAGCGGATTATGTCCCTCCCCACGCCAGTAACCGCGCAGATAGGCCAAGACCGTGCCGGGCGTCGGAAAGAACTCGGCGAAACGGGCATAGGTAGACCCAAGCACACCCCAGATCAGCCGAAAGACCAGCAGACCCAGTATCAGTAGCCCGATCCGCTCGTGCCAGACCATCCAGTTGCCGCCCTGAAGACCGGTCAAAATGGCTGCCGCAACGGCCAAGAAGAGCGTCCAGTGGAAGACCCTGGTTGGCAGATCCCAAACCTTGATGCGCATGATTGAGACGTTCGCAGATGCTGTCCGCAATCGGACGGTATGAAAAAGAGCATTGATTATGCCATGCCATCGCAAGGCTCGAACCGGCCTCCCTGTTCGTTTGCGCAGCCCGCGATCGAGCGAGCAAGATTGCGTAGAATCAGCGGCTCCGACCCAGACAGATTCAGGATTTGCGACCTATGCCCTTTCAGCTCTGCTACGCCAGCACGGCGACGCGTGACTTCACCCGCAACGACCTGCTCAAGCTCCTGAGCGCAGCGCGTGCGTACAATGCCGAGCAAGGAATCACCGGGCTGCTGCTGTATCAGGATGGGCACTTCCTTCAGGTGCTCGAAGGCGAGATGGACAAGGTTCGCGCGCTGTTCAAGCGGATCTGCGAAGACGACCGCCATACGAAGGTCGCATTGCTGTTCGAGGAGCTCGTTTCGCAGCCACAGTATCCAGACTGGAGCATGGGCTTCCAGGCACTCGACGGCAGCGAGCTGATGGAGTTCCCGCAGGAGGACGGCCAGGAGAAGGACCTGCGCTCTGTCGCCCAGACCATGGGCCGGGCCAAGGAGCTGCTGATCTACGTTCGCACCCAAGGGCTTGACCCGGCCAAGGACGTCCTCTGACCGGCCGCGCCCGCCGCACAGGCTGCGGCGCGGCCTGCCAACCTACCAGACCCAATCCGCGATGAAGACGTTGGTCTCGCCGCGCACCTTGTTGTTGCGGTTCGACGCAAACACCAGCTTGCTGCCGTCGTACGAGAACATCGGGAAGCCGTCGAAGCCCGGGAAATGGGTCACGCGCTCGAGCTCGCGCGTCTCGACGTCGATCAGATAGAGGTCGAAGTCGCGCCCCTTGGGGTCGTCCATGTTCGAGACGAAGATCACGTGCTCGCCGTCCGGGTGCCAGTACGGGCCGAAGTTGGCCGCGCCGTTGTCGGTGAGCTGGATCGGCTCGCGGTCCTCGAGGTTCATGATGAAGATCTCGAGCTTGCTCGGACGCACCAGGCCTTCGGCGAGCAGCGCCTTGTAGTCGGCCAGCGCCTCGCCCTCGGGTCGCGACGCGCGCCAGACGACCCACTCGCCGTCCCGGGAGAAGAAGGCGCCGCCGTCATAGCCGGGCACATCGGTTAGCTGCTCGACGCCGGTGCCGTCCGGGTTCATCAGGTAGAGCTCGAGGTCACCGCTGCGCACCGAGGTGAAGACGATCTTGTCGCCCTGCGGCGAATAGACGCCTTCGGCGTCGTAGCCAGGCGTGTCGGTGAGCCGCACCAGATTGCTGCCGTCGGGGTCGGCACGAAAGATGTCGTAGCGCTCGTACAGCGGCCAGACGTAGCCCTGGGACATGTCGGGCTTCGGCGGACACTCCGGACCGCCGAGGTGGGTCGACGCATAGATGATCGCGTCGTCGTCGGGCGCGATGAACGAGCAGGTGGTCGCCCCCTCGCCGGACGAGACCTGGCGGACATTGGAGCCGTCGACGTCCATCCGATAGATCGCATCGCATTGGCGATCGCCACGGGTGGCCTGGAAGATCAGCCCGTTGCCGTCGCTCGAGAAATAGGCCTCGGCATTCTGGCCGCCGAAGGTGAGCTGGCGGATGTTAGCCAGGTGGTCCTCCCCGGGATAGAGGAGCCGACCGGGTTCTCCCTCGCCTGCCGCCAGCGCGGCTCCGGCCACCAACGGCAACAAGACCGCGGCCACTACTTTCTGCATCATGTTTCTCTCTCTTTCGCTTCGTCTGTCAAGGCGGCCGCTGCGGCTAGCGCTCCACGGCCTGGGTCTCGACCCGGTACGACGCGCCGTCGCGCCGATACTGGATGGTGACCGCCTCGCCCGGCGCCAAGCCGCGCAGCACCTCGGCATAGCCGCGCAGGTCGGCAATACCTTGGCCGTTGACGGCGACAAGGATATCGCCCTCGCGCAGCCCGGCGCCGGCTGCCGGCGACGCCGGCATCACGCCGGTCAGACGCACACCGTCGCCTTCGAAGGCGAAATCGGGGACGGTGCCGAGCGCCGCCCGCCGCGGAGCGGTGCGCGCTGGGGCGTCAAAGCCGGAGCCTGAGGTCGCCCCGGAGATCCCCCTGGCTACCGACCCAGAAACCGGACCCGCTACCGAGCCACCTGATGAACTAGCGGCCGAGCCGGAGCCCGTGCCAGCAGCCGCCTTGGCCGCGCCGCTCGGTGTCAGCCGGGCCTCCGGACCGGTCAGATAATCGATCGCCTCCTGCGCGACCGCGGCGACCTGAACCAAGCCGGCCGCGTCGATCTTGCCGGCGGTGTCGGTCGGACGATGATAATCGGCATGGGCGCCGCTGAAGAGCTGCACCGCCGGGATACCGGCCGCGATGAAGCTGGTCTGGTCGCTGGCGTCCAAGGGCTCGGAAACGGGCTTGACGGCGACGCCGGTTACGTAACCGGCGCCGCGCAGGATATGGCCCCATTGCTCGCCTGAGCTCGCCCCCAGCGCATAGAGCGAGCCGCCCTCGAGCCGGCCGACGCTGTCCAGATTGAGCATCGCGAACGCGCGGGTGCCGGAGCCGTCGAGCCGCTCGACGAAATGGCGGGAGCCCAGACGGCCCGCCTCCTCGCCCGAGAAGGCGACGAACAGGATCGGCCGCGCCGGCGGCGAGCCATCGGCCAACGCGCGGGCCAGCTCCAACATCACCGCGACGCCGCTCGCGTTGTCGTCGGCACCCTGGTGGATCTTGCCGGCGTTGTCGGCGCGCACGTCCGGCCAGCCGGTGCCGAGATGGTCGTAATGGGCGCCGATGATCAGCGGTTGCGCGGCGAGGGCCGGATCGCGGCCCGGCAGCCGGCCGACGATGTTCCGCAGTGTCACAGGCCGTTCCGGCGCGCCGCTGCCGGTCTGTTGGCCCTGGTCCCGAACTCTCTCCGCAACCTTCTCCCCAGCGTTCTCCTCACCGTTCTCCCAAGCCTTCTCCCAAGCCTTCTCCCAAACTTTCTCCGAGACCTGCTGATAGCCGTGCCCTGGATCACCCGCCGGTTCCAAGCCGAGTGCCTCGAAGCGCTCGGCGATGAAGTCAGCGGCCTGATCGAGTCCGGCACTGCCGAGCCCTCGCCCCTTGAGCTTCGGGTCCGAGAGCCGACGCAAATCGCCCATCAT
>JAAAOQ010000172.1 GCA_009908845.1 Gammaproteobacteria bacterium | reverse complement strand
GGCCGGGCGAACCCAGGAAGCAAGACCGCGCATCTTAATAGGTAGGGATAACGGGGTCAATGCATGGGGTCAATCTTCAGCAATGAGCCACCGCTCCACGGCTGTGGATAAGTGGTCGTTGTCGGTCTAGACTGGAAGGTTTCGGCGCGCGTGAACCCTCTACGCCCTACCCAGCCCGGAGCCCTCGACGCGCAAGCGCCACTCGCTTGCGCCATTGGCTTGGGTCGGGCAGGCCTGCTCCGTACCGCCCGCGCGTCAGACCCACCGACACGACCAACCGAGGTGATCGGCCAATGCCGAAGCTCTGGAACCAGTGCACCAGTCTACTGAAGCAAGACCTCAGCGACTCCGAGTTCAACACCTGGATCATGCCGCTGCAGGCCAGCGAAGAGGGTAGCCGTTTGCGGCTGTTCGCACCCAACCGTTTCGTCAAGGACTGGGTGAAGCAACACTATGAGCAGCGGATTGCGTCGCTGTGCATCGGCGTCAGCGAGGGGCGGATCGAGCATGTGAGCTTCGAGATCGGGACCTCGCGACGCGCCGAGCAAGGCACCGGCGATGGGACCACGGCAGATAGAGCGGGCTCAGCCTTGGCACAGGGCGACCTCGAGCAACGCCGGTCGGAATCGGGCCTGAACCGAAGCTTCAATTTCGAGACCTTCGTCGAGGGCAAGTCCAACCAGATCGCGCGCGCCGCGTCGATTCAGATCGGCCAGAACCCCGGTACAGCGTACAACCCGCTGTTCGTTTACGGCGGCGTGGGGCTCGGTAAGACACATCTAATGCACGCGATCGGGAACTCGATCCTGGATGCGAATCAGGAGGCACGGGTTATCTATGTCCATTCGGAACGCTTCGTCTCCGACATGATCCGGGCGCTGCAGCACAACGAGATCGATCGGTTCAAGAAGCGCTACCGCCGGGTCAACGTGCTTCTGATCGATGATGTGCAATTCTTTGCCGGCAAGGACCGCTCCCAAGAGGAGTTCTTCCACACCTTCAACGCCCTGTTCGAGGCCCAGCAACAGATCGTCCTCTCGAGCGACCGCTTCCCGAAGGAGGTGAGCGGTCTCGAAGAGCGGCTGCGGTCAAGGTTCGGCTGGGGCTTGACGGTCGCGATCGAGCCGCCTGATTTGGAGACCCGGGTGGCGATCCTGCACAGCAAGGCCACGCTGCTCGGTACCGAGCTACCGGATGAGGTCGCGTTCTTCGTCGCCAAGCGGGTGCGCTCGAACATTCGCGAGCTCGAAGGGGCTCTGCGGAGGCTGGCAGCGAACTCACGATTTCTCGGTGTCCCGATCAGTGTCGACTTCGCGAAGGATGCGCTCCGCGACATGCTCGTCGCCCAGGACAAGCAGGTCTCGATCGAGAACATCCAGAAGGCCGTCGCTGCGCACTACAAGATTCGCGTCAACGATCTGCTCTCGGCGAGTCGTTCCAGGTCCATTGCGCGCCCACGGCAGGTAGCGATGAGTCTGGCGAAGGAGCTTACGAAGCACAGCCTGCCCGAGATCGGTAAGGCGTTCGGTGGGCGCGACCATAGCACCGTGATCCATGCCGCCCGCAAGATCGCTGAGCTGCGAGCCAGCGATACGCTGATCGAAGAGGACTATAAGATCCTGTTAAGGACGCTGCAGAGCTAGCTGTGGACAACCGGTGGATGGATTTGCAGCGGAAAAGTATCCACAGGTCATCGACATCAAACCGGCCCGCTCCGCCCCCGGTTCGTCAGGGCCGTAAACGGCAAAAAATCATTGGGTTAAGGCATAAGGGCGGCTTATCCACGGACCTTATCACTACGACTATTCTTAATGTTCAAGATGAGAGTAATAGGCTGATGAAGATTTTGGTCGAACGTAGCGTGCTGCTGCCGGCACTGGCGGTGGTCGGAGGCGTCGTGGAACGGCGGCAAACATTACCGATTTTGGGGAATCTGCTGCTGGTTGCTGAAGAGGACGGCGTTCGACTACGAGGAAGCGATCTGGAGATCGAGATCAGCACGCGCGCAGCAGCGGATGTGCAAGAGGGCGGTGCGGTGACCTTACCGGCGCGCAAGCTGATCGATATCGTCCGGAGCCTGCCCGAGGACGGCCGGATCGAGATCAAGTCACAGGACGACCGGGCGAGTCTGGTCTGCAACCGTAGTCGTTTCACATTGAGCACGCTCGCGGCGGGTGATTTTCCTTCGATGGAGGTACCGGAAGCACAGGTGAGGTTGGATCTCGATCGGGAGCTGTTGCGGCGGTTGCTCGACAAGACCGCCTTCGCGATGGCGCATCAGGATGTGCGGTACTACCTCAATGGTGTTCTGCTCGAGCTGGGGAGTGGGCGGATCGTTGCCGTCGCAACCGATGGGCATCGGCTGGCGAAGGTGGTCGGGGCTGCTGAGGAGCTCTCGACAACGGGGGCGTCCGATCCGTATCAGGTGATCATCCCGTCGAAAACGGTAACCGAACTGCGGAGGTTGCTTGGGTCAGCATCGGAGAGGGTTCGGCTCGAACTGTCCGACCGCACGCTGCGCGTGGAGCTGGGTGAAACGGTCATGGTCTCCAAGTTGGTAGAAGGCCAATATCCGGAATATAGCCGGGTCATCCCGACCGGTCTGGAACGTGAAGCCAAGGTCGATAAAGAGCGTTTACGGGGGGCGTTGCAGCGCACAGCGATCTTGTCGAACGAGAAGTACAAGGGTGTGCGGGTGACCTTCGATGAGGGACGACTCGCGCTGCAGACGCAGAACCCTGAAAAGGAGGAGGCGGAAGACGAGCTCGAGCTGGACTACTCGGGGGAACGGGTCTCGGTTGGTTTCAACGTGGCCTATGTGCTCGACGTGCTCGGTGCGGTGGATGGCTCGGAGGTAGCGATCGAATTCCGCAATGCGGAGAGCAGTGCGGTGTGGCGCGGCGTTGGCGCCGAGGATGAGGTCTTCGTGATCATGCCGATGCGCCTGTAGCGAGGTGCGAGGGGTTCGATCCTGAGCGCTCGGGTTTGGCATTGATCGAGCGGCTTCGGATTCGGCGCTTTCGGAATCTGGCCGATATCGAGCTCGTTCCGGGCTCTGGGGTGAGTTGGCTGGTTGGCGCGAATGCCTCGGGCAAGACGGCCTTGCTCGAGGCGATCTACTGCCTTAGCCGCGGGCGGAGCTTTCGAGGCAAGCGACACGGTCCATTGGTGATGCGCGGCGCAACCGGCGCTCGAGTGGAGGGGCTGGTTGAGCGAGCAGGTCTGAGGCGCACGATCGAATGGTCTATCGGGGTCCGTGGCGGAGCGGAGCGAGGGCCGCCGGTATCGGAATTCCAGTTGCCAGTGCGGTTGATTTGCGAGTCAACCCACGCGTTGGTGGAAGGCGAGCCATCGCTGCGGCGCCGGTTCTTGGATTGGAATCTTGGTTTGTCCGAGCAGGATGCCGTGCAGGTGTTCAGTCGGTTTCGGCGCGCGGCGGCACAACGCAATGCTTGGCTGCGTGCAGGGGGGCGGGGCAGGGCGATTTGGGATCGAGCCTATGCGGACACCCTTGCGGAGTTGCTCGAAAGGCGGCTTGGCATGCTTGCCCGGTTGGACGATGGGCTTCAGCGGTTGGTGCGGGGAACCGGCTGGTTCGAGGAGCTCAGCGTGGATTGGGAAGGGCCGGATGCGGACGCGTTAGCGATTCTTACGAAGCTCGAGGCGATGCGGGATGCGGATCGGGAACGCGGATTTACCTATCTAGGTGCGTCAAGGTGTGACTTCGCATTGAGATCGGACGGGTCGCGGTGGGTGGGATCGCGGGGTCAAGGGAAGGTGGCTGGAACCCTGTTGCAGCTTGCAGCCGACCAGGTCGTCTCCGAGGCGACGGGAGCGAGTTCGGTGTGGCTGGTTGATGATATTGAAGCCGAGCTCGGCGCAGATTGGGTTGTGCGCCTGCTCGAGATGCTGCGTCAGCATGGGCGGCAGATGGTTGTGACGTCATTGCCCGGAAAGGCGGCGCTTCGCGATGGCCGGTGTGCGGAGGATCAGATGTTCCACGTGGAACAGGGAAGACTGAAAGCCCCGAGCAACGGGGCCGTTTGACTTGCGCAAGCTCATGATGTCAACGGCCGCAGGAGTCAGTCGGCGAGGGCTTGTCAGGACGCACGTCCTCAGCCAGCCCGCGCGCCCGTCGGCAGACTCCGGATTAACCCCTGAGGTATCCCCAAAATTTGGCCGCCGCTGGGGCGCCGGCACGAGGATAACCCGAGGGGTTGGCGAAAGCGGCCTGTCGCCCGCAAGCGGCGAGTGATCCCTACGATGAGGCCCAAGCGCAGTGGCTTGCTGGGTAAGTAGAGGATAACCTGCCGTCTTTTCGCATGAGTTATTGCTGAGACGGGCGTGGTTTGGAGATGATCCGCTGGCGCAGCGTGAGATGTTCCACGTGGAACATGTAAGACGTGCAGCGCTCCGATGGTGATGACGGTGGTTAGGACAGGGCTGAGGTCTGTAACGGATTCGCTCGCGCCGGACGTACTTCCCAGGTGGTCGGCGGTTCGTCACCCGGTGTCTGCATAGGACAGGAATGATCATGACCTCATTGCCGAGAACGGCGTTGCCTGGAGAGGATCCGCTGGCGGAGCGACAGATGTTCCACGTGGAACATGCAAGACGTACAGCGCTCAGATGGGGATGACGGTGGTTAGGACGCTACTGAAGCCCACAGCGGACTCGCTCGTACCAGACGTACTTCCCGGCCTGTCAGCGAGTTGGGCGGCGGATTGGAATCCAAGTTTCGCGGCGATAAGGCGCCGCAGTGGCTCGTCACCGGGTGTCTGCATAGGGCAGGGATGATCATGATTCATTACCGAGAACGGCGTTGCCTGGAGATGATCCGCGGGCGGAGCATGAGATGTTCCACGTGGAACATGCAAGACGTACAGCGCTCCGATGGGGATGACGGCGGTTATATAGCCATTCCGCCTGATCGCCGGACAGAAAGCGCCGGAACAGTCAGCACCGATGGGCTCAGCTTGTCCGGAAACCAGGGCGAGTGACTATAGAACACGGCTGAGGCCTGTAACGGACCCGCTCGCACCGGACGTCACTCCCGGCTGGTGGGCTGGTGGGCCGAATCGGAATCGGAGACCAGCTGCGGGGGAGGATTCGACCGCGCGGGCGCTCGCAAACTCCGCACTCAGGAAACACGGATAAGCCTAACGGAACCACCGGCAAGGGCGATTCCAGACGTTTTCGGGTGTTGGGATGATAGATGTTCCACGTGGAACACGGTCTATCCGCATCCACCGTTAGAGTCACCGCCAGGCTGACGGGCGCCTGGTGCAATGTCGGGTGCTCTCTCAAGGCAAGCTCAGCGAGGCCCGGAAAGCGAAGCAGTGCCGCGGGCTCGCTGTGCCTGAACGACTGTCCTGACCTGTGTGATCCGGACACCAAAATGCCCCGGATGCTGGAATAGGGCCTCCGCGGCCCGAATTCGCGCTAAAGGAACGATGAGCCACGGATCGCCGGCGAACAAGACGCTGATCCCCAAAGCCCGCCCCGTCGAAGCCCGTCGTTAAAACCGATCTTGCATCAACCGCCAATCCTATCCGTTAACGCGGTATAATCAGTCGGTTCCGGTACAGTCTCCTCGCGAAATCATGTGCCGGCCGTGATCTCAACCGGGCTGACCCAGCTGCGCTGACATTGGGCGAGCCCGGTCCCAGGGCCTCACTAGTCTGCGCTGATCCCCAGCGACAGCTGTCGGGACTCCATTCGACCGTATCCCAGAATCACCTAACGTATGAGCTACGACTCCTCGAGCATCAAGGTCCTCCGAGGCCTAGATGCCGTCCGCAAGCGACCCGGAATGTACATCGGTGATACCGACGATGGCACCGGGCTTCACCATATGGTCTTCGAGGTCGTGGATAACGCCATCGATGAGGCGTTAGCCGGCCATTGCACCGAGATCCTCGTCACCGTGCACAGCGATGGTGCCGTCTCGGTCATCGACAACGGGCGGGGTATACCGGTCGATATCCATCCCGAGGAGAATCGGTCTGCCGCCGAAGTGATCATGACCGTTCTCCACGCGGGCGGCAAATTCGACGACAACTCCTATAAGGTTTCGGGTGGTCTTCACGGCGTCGGCGTCTCGGTCGTCAATGCCTTATCCGAATACCTGCGCCTGCGCATCCGCCGGGACGGGAAGGCCTACGAGCAGGAGTTTGCGCTGGGCGTCCCGTCCTATCCGCTCGCCGAGCGCGGATCGACCGATACAACAGGGACCGAGGTCTACTTCAAGCCCTCCGACACGATCTTCTCGGACCTCGAATTCCATTACGACGTACTGGCGAAGCGGCTGCGGGAGCTGTCGTTCCTCAACTCCGGCGTGCGGATTCGGCTCAAGGATGAACGCACCGATCGCGAATCACTGTTCGAGTACGAGGGTGGCATCCGCGCCTTCGTTGAGCACCTCAACCAGAACAAGTCACCGATCCATCCGAGCGTGTTCTACTTCACCGCAGAACGTAGCGGGATCGTGACTGAGGTCGCACTGCAATGGAACGATGCGTATCAGGAGAACATCTTCTGCTACACCAACAATATACCCCAGAAGGACGGTGGAACCCATCTTGCCGGTTTTCGCGCTGGTCTGACACGCACCCTGAACCAATACATCGAGCGTCAGCAGCTCGACCGCAATCAAAAGACCCGTCCGGTCGGGGATGATGCCCGCGAAGGGTTGACGGCGGTCGTCTCGGTGAAGGTTCCGGACCCGAAGTTCTCGTCGCAGACCAAGGACAAGCTCGTCTCCTCTGATGTCAAGCCGGTCGTCGAGGCCATGCTGAATCAGTATCTCGATATGTTCCTCGAGGAGAACCCGGCCGAAGCCAAGATCATCGCCAACAAGATGCTCGAGGCAGCCCGCGCGCGCGAGGCGGCACGCAAGGCCCGCGACATGACCCGCCGCAAGGGCGTGCTCGACGTCGCGGGGCTACCGGGAAAGCTCGCCGACTGCCAGGAGAAGGACCCGTCCCGCTCGGAGCTCTTCATCGTCGAGGGTGATTCGGCTGGCGGCTCAGCCAAACAGGGACGTGACCGCGCCTTCCAGGCGATCCTGCCTCTCAAGGGCAAGATCCTGAACGTCGAGAAGGCACGCTTCGACAAGATGCTCTCATCGGCCGAGGTCGGAACCCTAATCACCGCCCTCGGCTGCGGCATCGGGCGTGAGGAATATGATCCCGACAAACTCCGCTACCATCGGATCATCATCATGACCGACGCCGATGTCGACGGCGCCCATATCCGTACGCTGCTCCTGACCTTCTTCTATCGTCAGATGCCGGAGCTGGTCGATCGCGGCCATGTCTTCATCGCCCAGCCCCCGCTGTACAAGGTCAAACGCGGTAAGCAAGAGGACTATCTCCTCGACGATGCCGAGATGAGCGCCTCGCTTCTCCGCTCGGCGCTCGACAATGCGGCCCTCTATGTCGAGCCCGACGTGCCCCCGATCAGCACAGTTGGCCTCGAGGCCCTGATTGCCGATTTCCAGGTGTTCCGCGCGATGCTCGCGCGGATGGCGACCCGCTATGACCCCGCCTTTGTGAGCGAGCTGCTCAACATGCCACGTCTGACCGCTGAGATTCGAGCGGATGCCGACCAGCTCGCCGCCTGGACCGAAGACCTTCAAGCAGGCCTCCGTCAGCAGGCGGGTCCAGCGATCGACTACCGTGTCAGACCTGTTACCGGTGATTCGGGTCAGCCTACGGCGGTCTCCGTCATCCGGCTCGTTCACGGGATTCCGGAAACCCGCGAGGTGATGCTCGATTTCTTTGATTCGGCTGATTATCGGCGTATCGCGTCCCTCGCCGAAAAGCTCGATGGACTGGTCAAGCCGGGTGCCCGTGTAACGCGCGGCGAGCGCAGTCGGGAGATCGCGTCATTCGGTGAGGCGTTCGACTGGCTGCTTGCCGAGGGCCGTCGGGGCTATCACATCCAACGGTACAAGGGCCTTGGTGAGATGAATCCGGAGCAGCTCTGGGAGACGACGATGGACCCAGACAGCCGCCGGCTGCTTCGGGTGACCATCGAAGACGCGGTCGCCGCTGATCAGATCTTCACGACCCTGATGGGTGAGCACGTCGAGCCGCGCCGGGATTTCATCGAGCGCAATGCCCTCGACGCCGAGAACATCGATATCTGATCGATAGCCGAGCCGCCGCACGCGTTGCCGCGGTTCGTTTCAGCTTCCGGACCCTCGACGCCCGGCCGCGGAGGTGGTCGGCTCGGGTCGAACCGTCGGCGCCGGCAGCGAGCGCAGCGTCGCCCGAATCCACTGCTCGACCTGCGAGTTGATCGCCTCGGCCTTCTGGCCATCGGTCTTGATGGCGGGCCCGATGACGACATCAATGGTTCCTGCCCGCTTGACGAGCCCTCGACGCGGCCAAAAATGCCCGGCGTTGTGAGCGATCGGGACGATCTCAGTGCCCGTGCTCGTCGCCAACAAGGCACCGCCGATCCCGAACCGCCTGCGGGCATCCGGCGCAACGCGGGTGCCCTCCGGAAAGATCACGACACAATGGCCCTGTCTGAGCCGCTCACGGCCGACTTGGAGTAGCTGTTTCATCGCGCGCCGCCCATCCTTGCGCTTGATCGCGATCGGCTCGAACAGCGTGAGTGCCCAGCCAAAGAACGGTATCCGAAGCAGCTCCTCTTTCATGACCCAGGTCTGGTGCACGGGCAGTATCGTCGCCAGTGCGAGCGTTTCCCAGGCCGACTGGTGGTTGCTCACCACGACGACGCCGCGGAGATCGGACAGCGAGCCCTCGCCCCGGATTCGATAGTCGATTCCACAGAGCCACTTCAAGGCCCGGAGCACTGACCGCGCCCAATGCTGACCCATGGCGGTGAGCCTTGGCCGCTGACTGAATGGCGCGAACAGGAGGATGAGGCTGCCATAGGCGACGACGCTCGCCCAGAGCACGGCCTCGAAGACTAGCGCGCGGAGTCGAGCGCCCATCACATGACTAAGGGTTGTCGAGCAAACTGTCCACTGCCGACGCCAGATCATCGAAGACCGGTACGTGCATCAGATTTGCTGGAAGCGATTGCTCGGTCTGACGCCCTTTCCCGGTGCGGACCAGGATTGGACGCGCTCCTACCTGCAGCGCCGCTTCGAGGTCCCGCGCCGAGTCGCCAATAACCGGTGTGCCGCGCAGGGAGCTGCCGGTTCGATAACGGATCTCGTGCAGTAATCCTGGAAGCGGTTTACGGCAGTCACAGTGATCCTCAGGGCCATGCTGGCAGAAGGCGAAGACCTCGACGCGACCGCCGACTGCGCTCAGGCGCTGCCGGATCGTCTGGTGGATCGCGTTCAAGCCCTCGAGATCGATCAACCCGCGCGCCAGGGCGGATTGATTGGTCGCCACCGCGACCATGATACCGGCGTTGCTCAACCGCGCGATGGCCTCGAGACTCCCCGGGATCGGCTCCCATTCCGCGATCGACTTGATGTAGTCATCCGAATCCTGATTGATGACCCCATCGCGATCGAGAATCACGAGCTTCATCGGTGCGCTCCTCATTCAGTCGCTCGTGCGGCAACAGAGTGTCCGTTCGTCGTCCGAGCAGACTGGGACCGGAATCCCTGAGGCGCAGGGGCCGCATCGCGGTTGGCACTCCGACTTGCGCGCAGGAGCGTTCTGGCCCGAGCAACCGTCATTCTTGTAGGAGCGACAGGTCCGCCACGTTCAGGAACAGCTGTTCGGTCTGCCGCAGGACTGCGAGCCGATTTCCTCTGATCCGAGGGTCATCGGCCATCACCATCACCTCGTCGAAGAATCGATCGAGCGCGTCGCGCAGACCGGCAAGCGCGGCGAGTACGGCATCGTAGTCGCGACCTTCCAGCAACGGCTTCAGCCGCTCGATCATCGCCTCGAGCTGCTCGACCAAGCCTTGCTCGGCACTGTCCTGTAATAGGTCCTGGTCCACCTGGGCGCCGATCGCCTCCGGGGGCGCC
Source organism: Gammaproteobacteria bacterium (assembly GCA_009908845.1). Lineage (GTDB taxonomy): Bacteria > Pseudomonadota > Gammaproteobacteria > Chromatiales > Chromatiaceae > Lamprobacter. The sequence continues at coordinate 16,396 of JAAAOQ010000172.1, read as the reverse complement.
TTGCGCAGAATATTACGGGTCCGCTTATTCGCAGCAGCGAGTGCAGCGGCTTCAGGGCGGTTGCGGAACCGGCCCACGGCCTGGATACGGCGGTCGATATCGAAGGGCTCGCCGATGCCTAATGCCAGCACCGAGGCCACGACGTCGGCCCGAGCACGACGCCCGGGCTCGGCTTCCGCGTAGTAGCGCTTCAGCCGGTCGATGCAGTAATCGAAGGCCTCCTCGATGCAGCCGCTGGCATCCACGATACCCTGATAGCCTTGGGCCGCCTCGCCAAGTAGCTTGCGGAGATCCAGGTCTAAAGGGGTCTCGATCAGGATGCGCAGCACGCCGATCGCGGCCCGACGGAGGCCGTAGGGGTCCTTGACGCCGGTCGGCCGCTCGCCGATCGCGAAGATCCCGAGCAGTGTGTCGACGCGGTCAGCGATCGCGACAGCCCGGGCCACCGGCTGATCAGGCAGCCGATCACCGGCCTGTCTCGGCCAATAATGCTGTTCGATCGCCGCCGCAACGCTCGGCGGTTCGCCCGCGTGCTCGGCATAGTAACGGCCCATGACCCCCTGGAGGCTGCCGAACTCACCGACCATCGCGGTGACCAGGTCGCACTTCGCGAGCCGAGCAGCCCGCCCGGCCTCAGCGACCGAGGCGTCGGTGCGCTCTGCGATCCAAGTACTCAGCCTGGCGATCCGTTCTGCTTTCTCGCGCAGGGTTCCAAGCCGGTGCTGGAAGATGATCCCCTTGAGCTCATCGACGCGCTCGCCAAGCGGTATGCGCCGATCCTGCTCCCAGAAGAACTTCGCGTCAGCGAATCGGGGTCGGATCACGCGCTCGTTACCGGCGCGCACCTGATCCGGCTGCGCGCTCTCGATGTTGCTGACGGCGATGAAACAGGGCAACAGGCGGCCGGTGTCATCCAACACCGGGAAGTATTTCTGGTTGGCCTGCATCGTCTCGATCAGGACCTCGGGCGGCACCTCGAGGAATCCCGGGTCGAATCGCCCCAACAGTGCCTGGGGCCACTCACAGAGCGCGGTGACCTCATCCAGTACATCGGGATCGATTGCGGCCTGACCGCCGGCCTCGTCCGCAAGCGCCTCGACCTGCTGACGGATCGATGCGCGGCGTGCCTCGAGCTCGGGCTCGACCCGGGCACGACGCAGCGCCTCCAGGTAGTCATCCGGCGTCTCGAGCGGCAGCGATTCAGGTGCGTGAAAGCGATGCCCGCGGGTCGTTCGCCCGATCTCGAGCCCGAGGACCCGGCCTGGTATGAGCTCCGATCCGAACAGTCCCAACACCCAATGCACCGGTCGCACGAACTCGACATCGCTCGCCCCCCAGCGCATCCGCTTCGGGATCGGCAGCTCAGCAAGCGCCCGCTCGACCAATGCCGGCAGCAGTGCCATCGCGCGCTCTCCGTTGACCCGCTGCTCGAACCGAAGCCAGGCGCCTTTCTCGGTCTCTTCCCGACCCAGCGCATCGATCTCGACGCCGCACGACCGTGCGAACCCGAGTGCCGCCTTCGTCGGCTGACCATCGGCATCGAACGCCGCCTGCACCGCTGGTCCGCGGCGAACGCTGGTCTCGTCGGGCTGGACGCTTGCAACGGCTTCGATGAGCACAGCCAGCCGTCGCGGTGTCGCATAGACCCGGGCGCCGCCGTGCTCGAGCCGCGCGTCGTCCAGGCGCGCGAGCAGCCCATCGCGGAAGGCGAGCGCAAGCCTCTCCAGGGCGGCCGGCGGCAACTCCTCGGTGCCGATCTCGACGAGCAGGTCGGCTCGCTTCCCGCCGTTCATGCTGCCTCCTCTTGCTGAGCGGCAGCAGTCGTCCGCATCGGGAATCCGAGCTCCTCGCGGCTGGCGTAATAGGCCTCCGCGACCGCTCGGGCCAGGGTCCGGACCCTCAGGATGAAGCGCTGGCGTTCGGTGACGGAGATGGCCCCGCGCGCATCGAGCAGATTGAAGGTATGCGAGGCCCTGAGAACCTGCTCGTAGGCCGGCAGAGGGAGGCCGGCCTCGACCAAGGCCTGACTCTGCTGCTCGCAGCTGTCGAACAGACCGAACAGCGTCTCGACATCGGCATGCTCGAAGTTGTAGGCGGACTGCTCGCGCTCGTTTTGCAGAAACACATCGCCGTAGAGGACTGGCCCATTGCCCGATTCGGTCCACAGGAGGTCGTAGACGCTCTCCACGCCCTGCAGGTACATCGCGATCCGCTCGAGACCGTAGGTGATCTCCCCAGTGACCGGACGGCATTCGAGCCCGCCAACCTGCTGGAAGTAGGTGAACTGGGTCACCTCCATGCCGTTCAGCCACACCTCCCAGCCGAGTCCCCAGGCGCCGAGTGTCGGCGATTCCCAGTTATCCTCGACGAAGCGTATATCGTGGACGAGCGGGTCGATCCCCAGCTCACGCAACGAATCCAAGTACAGGTCCTGGATCGCAATCGGCGACGGCTTGAGCACGACCTGATACTGATAATAGTGCTGCAGCCGGTTGGGATTCTCGCCATAGCGGCCATCGGTCGGCCGTCGCGAGGGCTGCACGTAGGCCGCATTCCAGGGCTCTGGACCGATCGAGCGCAGGAAGGTGCCGGGATGAAAGGTGCCCGCTCCGACCTCCATATCGTAGGGCTGCAAGACGACACAGCCCCGGCTGCTCCAGTACCGCTCCAAGCGGAAGATGAGCTCTTGAAAACTGAGACGATCATGCGGCGGGTTAGTCAACGCCGACTCCAGCACTGGCTAAAACCCTGCAGTATAGCGATTACTCCCCAGTGACGACTACTGCTGCTGACCGCTGCTGACGTCCCCTGTCTCACCGCCGATCCTTTTCACTCGGGCGTTTTCACGCCCGTGCCCGATATCGACACGGCCTGGCTCGTTCTCGCAGCGAGGCGCCGCGCATCACAGTGATGACCCATGACCGGTATAATCGCGCGCAACTGGCGCCGCCCCGGCGCATGAGCCTGTGGTAACCAAGCATGGACAGTGGCGAACGCCTCGCCCGAGCTCAGGCGATCAAGCGCACCACCCTGATCGGCGCGATCTGCAACCTGCTGCTGGCAGCGGGTAAGGTCCTCGCCGGCTGGATCGGGCAATCCCATGCGCTGATCGCAGATGGACTGCATTCGTTGTCGGATCTGCTCTCCGATGGCCTGGTCTGGATCGCGGGTCATAAGGCCAGTCAGGCACCCGATTCTGAGCACCCTTACGGCCACGGGCGATTCGAGACCGTTGCGACGCTGGCGTTGGGGTTCTTGCTGTTCGCAGTGGCGGTTGGTATCGGCTGGGACGCGACCAATCGGCTGTTTCAGCCGCATGCACTGCTCGAGCCGGGGCCGATCGCACTGATCGCGGCGCTGATCTCGATCCTGGTCAAGGAGGCGCTCTACTGGTACACCCGCGCCTATGGGCAGCGGGTGCGTTCCGATCTCCTGATCGCCAACGCCTGGCACCATCGCTCCGATGCGATCTCGTCGGTCGTGGTGCTCATCGGCATCGCCGGCACCTTGGCCGGCCTGTCCTACCTGGATGCGGTCGCCTCGGTTATCGTCGCCGTCATGATCGCCAAGATCGCGTGGAATCTGGGCTCCGAGGCCACGCGCGAGCTCGTCGACACCGCCGTGAGCCCGGAGCGGCTGCGTGAGATCAGCCAGGTCATCCGCCGCAGCACCGGTGTGCGCGATGTCCACATGCTGCGAACCCGCACGCTCGGTGGAAACGCCTCTGCCGATGTTCACGTCCTCGTCGACCGCGACATCAGTGTCTCGGAAGGGCACGCGATCAGCGTCCTGGTCGAGCAGCGGCTGAAGCAGGCCATCGATCGGATGACCGATGTCACGGTCCATATCGACCCTGAGGATGACGAATCCCGCGCGCCCACCAAAGGGCTGCCGATGCGAACCGAGGTGCTCGAGTGTCTCGATGCGGCTTGGGAGTCGATCCCCGAGGCCGTCACTCGCAAACGGGTACTCTTGCACTACCTCGACGGCGCCATCGCGGTCGACGTCTTTTTCCCGTTGCGGACCTATACCGACGAGGCGACAGCTCGGCAGCTGCGTGAGCGGCTCCTTGAGGCGCTGGGCGGTGACTCAAGATTCTCGGACGTGCGGATCTACTTCGGCTAAATCGGGTTCGGCTAAATCAGGCTTTGCACTGTTATAGTGCACAATCGTTGGTGCCCTGTTTCGTTTCTGTGCAGTGATTCCGACTCAGCCTCCATGCGCAGGGACCCGATGCGTCCTGCTGATGCCATGAAGACCGCCCCCTACCCATCCCGACCGATGTGCTGAGCGCACTTTGCCTCATCACGCAGGCGCCTGATCAGTGGTTTAGCCAATGAGGTCGCGATCGAGCGTCCGGACAGGGCCTGGAGCACGGGCGGCTTCGGCTCTTCTATGGCATGCGGCATGCTTACTGACGGGCTCGAGCGGTAATCAGATCAGCGGCAATGCCCGCCAGCGCGGGATCGCCATACCTCTCATGCGCAGACTGGGACCGACCCGCAGACTCGGTCCTTCACTCCTTACCCTCTAGCTCAAGACAAAACGCGGGAGATTTCGCAGATGTCCGCCACTGACGTGTTGAAGACAATCAAAGACGAGGACGTAAAATTCGTAGACCTGCGGTTTACGGATACGCGCGGCAAGGAGCAGCACGTCTCGCTCCCAGCCGGCGTCATCGACGAGTCGCTGTTTCAGGATGGGAAGATGTTCGATGGCTCATCGATCGCCGGCTGGAAGGGCATCCAGGAGTCGGACATGGTGCTGATGCCGGAGGCTGCGACCGCGATCATGGACCCGTTCGCCGACGAAAAGACCCTGATCGTGCGCTGCGACATCCTCGAGCCATCGACCATGCAGGGCTATGAGCGTGACCCGCGCTCGGTGGCCAAGCGCGCCGAGGCCTATCTGGCATCAACCGGCGTTGCCGATACCGCGTTCTTCGGCCCGGAGCCCGAGTTCTTCGTCCTCGACGATGTCCGTTGGAGCGTGAGCATGGCCGGCGCGTTCTACAAGGTCGATTCGGAAGAGGCCGAATGGAACTCCGAGCGCGTCTTCGATGACGGCAATATGGGCCACCGTCCGGGCGTCAAGGGTGGCTACTTCCCGGTGCCGCCGGTCGATTCTCTGAACGACCTCCGCGCCGCGATGTGTCTGGCGATGGAAGAGATGGGCGTCCCGGTCGAGGTCCATCACCACGAGGTCGCGACCGCCGGCCAGTGCGAGATCGGCACCAAGTTCGACACCCTGGTGCGTCGGGCGGACATGAATCAGATCCTCAAGTACTGTGTGCACAACGTTGCGCATGCCTATGGCAAGACCGCGACCTTCATGCCAAAGCCGCTCGTCGGCGACAACGGCAACGGCATGCACGTGCACCAGTCGCTCGGCCTCAAGGGAGACAATATCTTCTCGGGCGACAAGTACGGCGGCCTCTCGGAGACCGCGCTCTATTATATCGGCGGCATCATCAAGCACGCGCGGGCGCTGAACGCCTTCACGAATGCCTCGACCAACTCCTACAAGCGTCTGGTGCCAGGCTTCGAGGCCCCGGTGATGCTCGCCTATTCGGCCAAGAACCGCTCCGCTTCGGTGCGTATCCCGCATGACTCGAACCCGAAGGCGCGTCGAATCGAGGTGCGCTTCCCAGATAGTATGGGCAACCCCTACCTCTCGTTCGCGGCGATGATGATGGCCGGCCTCGACGGTATCCAGAACAAGATCCATCCCGGTGAGGCAATGGACAAGGACCTCTATGACCTGCCGCCGGAAGAAGAGAAGGCGATTCCGCAGGTCTGCTATTCGCTGGATCAGGCACTGGACGCACTCGACAAGGACCGCGAGTTCCTCACCGCGGGTGGCGTCTTCACCGATGACGTGATCGACGGCTACATCGCGCTGAAGATGGACGAGGTCACCCAGCTGCGGATGAGCACCCATCCGGTCGAGTTCGACCTCTACTACAGCCTCTGACCGAGCGAGTCTGCGCGCCAGCATTGGCGCGCCGCCCCCCGCGCCCTCCGCAGCGCCCCTCACCGCACGAATCATCCTAGAAACCGCAGTTGACCGCCTCGCCTAGGAGCAACCGTGACGGCCGTCAGGGTGGGTTCCGAGTGTTCCTGATCGCAAACAGGTCAGCAAGGCACAGTGAGGCGGACGACTCACGTGCTATCAGAATGCCCCTATGTCCATCGATGGTGCAACGGGTTGCAGCCTGCGCCGAGGATTCGCACTAGACTAGTGCAGTCAGTCGCAATCGAGATGCTGGATCGATTGCTTGGACCGAGGCTTACTGGCTGATCCCTATCTGGCTCGTTGCTTGCTTGTAAAGCGCGGAATGGCCGACGCGATACCGGCCGCAGATGGCTGAACTCAAGGGGTCCAAGGTCAAGCCTTCCTTCCAGATCAATGAACACGATACTGAATGGGTTCGGCCGCCTGGGCACGATGATCCTCGACAACCTCAGCACCGCGGTCCTGCTGTTCGACCGTGAGTTGCGGCTTCGCTATATCAATACTGCCGGAGAGCAACTGCTCGCCGTCAGTGCCAAGGCGGTCCTCGGGGAGACCGCCGGCGAGCTTGTGCCTTGCCCGGTCGACTCGGTCGAGAACCGGCTGCGTCAGGCGCTGCTGACCCGACAACCCTTCACCGAGCGGGAGGTCGAGGTCAAACGTCCGGACCAACAGCTCATCCGCGTCAACTGTACCGTGCTGCCGCTGCATCCGATCGAAGACCCCTACGATCTGCTGATGGAGATGCAACAGGTCGACCGCCAGTTGCGGATCGCCCGTGAGGAGTATCTGATCTCCCAGCATCACGCGACCCAGGCCCTGCTGCGCGGCCTCGCCCATGAGATCAAGAATCCACTCGGCGGTTTGCGCGGTGCCGCGCAGTTGCTGGAGCGCGAACTGCCGAATCCGGGTTTGCGGGAGTACACCCGCATCATCATCGACGAGGCCGACCGGCTTCAGTCGCTGCTGAATCGGATGCTGGGGCCAAACCAGCTCCCGCAGCTGCAGCCGGTCAATATCCATCACATCACCGAGCATGTCCGCGGCCTGCTCAAGGCCGAATTTCCGTCCGGTCCGACGGTCATCCGGGACTATGATCCGAGCATCCCGAACATCAAGGGCGACCCAGATCGACTGATTCAGGCCCTACTCAATATCGCGCGCAACGCAGCCGAAGCCGCCGGTCAGCATGGACAGGTCACGCTCCGCACGCGCGTGCTGCGGCAGTTCACGATCGGAAGCATCCGTCACCGGCTCGTGCTTGGCATCGATATCGAGGACAACGGCCCCGGCATCCCGGATGAGCTGATGGATCGGATCTTCTTTCCGATGGTCTCCGGCCGCTCCGGTGGAACCGGGCTGGGGCTGGCGATCGCGCAGGAGCTCGTGAACCAGCATCAGGGCCTGATCGAGTGCGACAGCCGCCCGGGATGCACGACCTTCTTCGTCTATCTCCCGTTGGAGGCATCGCATGAAGAATAGGGTCCCGCGGATCTGGGTGATCGATGACGACCGCTCGATTCGCTGGGTCCTCGAGCGGGCACTGCGCCAGGCCGAGATGGACGTGACCAGCTTGTCCAACGGCGTCGGCGTGATGGACGCACTCGAGCGCGAGACCCCGGACGTAATCCTCTGTGATATCCGGATGCCCGGCATCGACGGCCTCGAGCTGCTGGAGCAGGTCAACAGCCGTTATCCGCAGATCCCGGTCATCATCATGACCGCCCATTCCGATCTGAACAGCGCCGTCTCGGCCTTCCATGGTGGTGCGTTCGAATACCTGCCCAAGCCGTTCGATATCGACGAGGCCGTAGATCAGGTTCAGCGCGCCTGTCGGCGCCAACATGAAGCCCCAACCGAGCCCGCGCCCTTGCCTCACAGCCCGGACATCATCGGTGAGGCACCGTCGATGCAGGAGGTCTTCCGTGCGATCGGTCGGCTCGCCCGCTCCAATATCACCGTGTTGATCAACGGCGAGTCCGGCACCGGGAAGGAGCTCGTCGCACATGCGCTGCATCGGCACAGCCCGCGCTCCGAAGCCCCGTTCATCGCGCTCAACATGGCCGCGATCCCGCGGGATCTGATGGAGTCCGAGCTGTTCGGACACGAGCGCGGTGCCTTTACCGGAGCCCAAACCCGGCGCGAAGGCCGCTTCGAGCAGGCCGATGGCGGGACCCTGTTCCTTGACGAGATCGGTGACATGCCGGCAGAGCTGCAGACCCGCCTGCTGCGCGTGCTGGCCGATGGGGAGTTCTATCGGGTCGGCGGTCTGACCCCGATCAAGGTCGATGTGCGCATCATTGCGGCGACCCATCAGAACCTCCGCGAGCTGGTGGGCAAGGGTAGCTTTCGCGAGGATCTGTTCCATCGCCTGAACGTGATCCGCATCCAGTTGCCGGCCCTGCGGGATCGGCGCGAGGATATCGGCCTGCTGATGCGCCACTTTCTGGCCCAAGCGGCCAAGGAGCTCGGCTGCGAGGCCAAGATGCTAGCGAACGATGCGCTGGAGCGGCTCGAACGGCTCGACTGGCCGGGCAATGTCCGTCAGCTCGAGAACACCGCGCGCTGGCTGACGGTGATGGCCTCCACCAAGCAGATCCACGTCGGCGATCTGCCGCCGGACCTCGATGGCGTCGAGCAACCGGAGCGTGCCCATGAGCAGTGGGAGGGGGCGCTGAGGGCCTGGACCCGTCGCCGGCTGCAGCAAGGCGACCGCGGCATCCTCGACTCGGCGATGCCGGCGTTCGAGCGTATCCTGATCCAATCCGCGCTCGAGTACACCGGTGGCCGCCGCCAAGAGGCCGCCAAGCTCCTCGGATGGGGCCGCAATACGCTCACGCGCAAGATCAAGGAGCTCGGAATGGAGGCCGACGGACCCGAGCCGCCTGAAGAAGAGCATCAGGTCGGCTGATCAGTGGATGCTGACCCCGGTGGTTGCGGTGCGATCCCTGGCAATTCGGCTCAACCGCCCCATTCTCCGGGCCGACGTGCGTATCCCGCGCCCATTCCCTCAGCAACCCATCAGTCGAGGATCAGCCCATTGGACAGCAGCAGTATCCGTCTTCCCGGTTCCGAGATCGCCGACATCCGCTTCGCGGACGGGACGCTCCAGGTGCGGTTCGCTCGCGCCTATATCATCAAGACGATGACCGGCTCCGCCGAGAAGACGCTCTGGTGGCAGGCCGGCGAGCTTATCCTGGAAGGTGCCGAGCTGCTTGATCCGTTGCCGACAGCGACGGCGAGCTCAGGATCGGAGCCGGCCTTCATCTGCGATGGCGGTGACATCGATGAGAATGTCTACACCTACCGCGATATGATTCCGATCCCGCTCGAGAGCCGCGGTCTCTGCCGCTGCGATCTCGCGCTGCGCGGCACCGATCAGCGCATCCGCGCTCAGGGCGAGACCATCCACCTGGCGATGGAGGAGACGCCGCATTACATCGAGCACATCCGTCCCGACGACAACTGATCCCCCCGCGAGAGCCGCGTGAGGTTCAAGCCCTGCTGTGCGTCGCGGGTGCGGCGCATAGCAGGAATCCACTACCGCCCTACAGCCGGTTCGAGCCGACGATCTCGTGGGCGATATCGACGACGCGATTGGCCATGTCCATATACTCCTGCCGGTAGTCGGCAAGGAGCCCGTCTTGAGACGCCCAGTAATCCTTACCGCTGATGCCGTGCTCATGCTCGTGATCGATGAACTGCTTCTGCATCTCGAGCATCTTGTCGATCAGCTCCTGCTTCTCTTTCTTCAACGCGGCGATATCGGTCATGGTCTTCTCCCCCGCAGGGTATCGTTGCTATCGTGATGCGAGCGGCCGGATGGAACCGGTTCCAGCCTATCAATAGTATATGCCGAACCGTTAATATACCATGGCCGTTTCAGAAAGGGTCAAGCGTGTGGGCGACTGCCATCGAGGCAGTATAGTCACTCGCCCTGGTTTCCGGACAAGCTGAGCCCATCGGTGCTGACTGTTCCGGCGCTTTCTGTCCGGCGATCAGGCGGAATGGCTATAGAATCCAGCTAGAATCCAGCGCCTCTTGTCCGCTCGCCTCTTGTCTGGTCGCCTCAGGGATGCCGTCCCCCGATGTTCCATGTCATCCTCTACCAACCCGAGATCCCGCCGAACACCGGTAACGTGATGCGGCTCTGCGCCAACACCGGCGCCCAGCTCCATCTCGTCGGTGTCCTCGGGTTCGAGCTCGACGACCGCCGATTGCGCCGTGCCGGACTGGACTACCGGGACTGGGTCGGTGTGCAGCGGCACCCGGACCTGGCCAGCTGCTGTGGGCGTCTCGGCGCACCGCGCCTGTTCACCCTCAGCACCCGTGGCCTGAAAACCTATGCGGATGTCCGCTTCGCGCCAGGGGATGCCTTCCTGTTCGGGCCGGAGACGCGCGGGCTCCCGCCCGAGGTCCGTGATGGGGTGCCGGCCGAACAGCGTCTCCGGCTGCCGATGCGCCCGGGCAATCGCAGCCTCAATCTATCCAATGCGGTTGCCGTCGTCGTCTATGAGGCCTGGCGCCAGCAGGGCTTTGCCGAGTAGCCTCTCGTCCCGCGTTGTGCCATCAGGGCAGGAGCGACCGGCGTCCAACGGGCTCAAACCCCTGATCGGTCGCGCCGCTATCGACGCTTACAGAAGGTCGAAATTGCTGGTCAGATTCAGCTATACCCATCGCTAACCGATTTTCGGTTTTCCTCGACCGCTCCGGGTCGCGTCACGGTACTGGGGGCAGTTGTGTTATGGGGGGACGCCGTGAATCCATCCCTGGAGGCTTGACGACGGCATCCATGCCGTCGACACCCCCGCTCGCCGTCACCCGACCCTCCGCTCTGCCGTGCCGAGCATTGACGTGCTTTGGGTATAACTAGGAAATCGATGGGCGGCAGCCCACTGACCATTGCGGGTTCAATCGAGCTCGGATTTGCCAGCGCGCTCCAGTAGCTCTCGGGTCGCTGCGGCGGGCGTCTGTCCCTCGTAGAGCACGGCATGCACCTGCTCGGAGATCGGCATCTCGATCTGGTGCTCGCGGGCGATCCGGTGAACCGCCCGTGCGGTCACGACCCCCTCGACCTCCTGGCCGATGGCCGCGATCGCCGAGCTGGCGCGCTCTCCATGAGCCAGCGCAAGGCCGAGCCGACGGTTGCGGGATTGATCGTCGGTGCAGGTCAGCACCAGATCGCCCAGTCCAGCGAGGCCCATGAAGCTCTCCTTCCGGGCGCCGAGGGCGCGCCCGAGGCGGATCAGCTCGGCGAGGCCGCGTGTGATCAGCGCCGCGCGGGTATTGGCGCCAAATCCGAGCCCATCGGCAATGCCGGTCGCGATCGCGAGCACATTCTTGGCCGCACCGCCAACCTGTACTCCGATCAGGTCGTCATGGGTGTAGGCGCGGAAGCGTTCGGACCGGACCAGCTCGGCGCAGCGGTCCGCGAACGCCATGCTCGATGCGGCGAGCGTGACTGCGGTTGGAAGCCCCTGGGCGACCTCCTTCGCGAAGCTAGGACCGGACAAGACCGCGAGCTCGCGGGCGCCGGCGAGGTCCTGCACCACCTCATGCAGGAGCCGTCCACTATCGGGATCGAAGCCTTTCGTCGCCCAGATGACCCCGAGCCCAGGCGACAGGAAGGGGGCCAGCTGACCGACGACGTCGGCGAAGAACTGGCTCGGCACCGCGATCAGGACCGCCGATGCCTCGTCGAGCGCCTCTTCCAGTGAATCCGTCGGCGCGATCCGGTTGGGTAGCGCAATCCCGGCCAGGAAGCTGCGATTCTCGCGATCACGGATCAGCGCCGACACCTGCTCGGCGTCATGACTCCAGAGTGACACCTGGTGGCCATTGCCGGCCAGCAGCACGGCCAGCGCCGTCCCCCAGGACCCTGCACCGATGACAGCGATACGTTCCATCCGACTCCAACCGTTTGCGACTAATGCGTCGTCGGCGACGGCTCGCCGCCAGCGCCCTGCTTGGCCTGTTCTGCCTGCTCGGCCTGCTTCTGCGCGTAGATGGCGTCGAAGCTCACATGCTGCAGCACCAGATGCGGAAAGCCGCCCTTGAAGACGAGGTCCGAGACCGCCTGCCGCGCATAGGGAAACAGCAGGCTCGGGCAGTAGACGTAGAACAGGGGTCCGAGCTCTTCCTGTGCAAACCCGCTGACGGTGACGATGCCGGCCTGCTGGATCTCGATCAGGTAGGCGGTCTGCTCGCCGACCTTGGTGGTCACCGTGACGGTCAGCACCACCTCATGCGTGTCCTCGGACAGGGCCGAGAGCTTGATGTCGAGATGCAGCGAGGTCTCCGGCTTCCACTCCTGCCGAAAGATCGCTGGCGTGTTCGGCGCCTCGAACGAAAGGTCCTTCACGTAGATGCTGCGCAGCGCGAACTGCCGATCGCCCTGAGGCTGTTGATTCTCGGCCATGATGAGCTCCGGATGACTGGAATGGGGGTGGGCGCGGCCGGACCGCGCGTTAGCGCTTCTTTCGGGTCAGCGGCAGGTTGGCGCTCTCCCAGGCCATGATCCCGCCCTTGAGGTTATAGACCTCGCTGAACCCGGCCTTGCGCAGCACATGGCAGGCGGCCTGGGATTGGGAGCCTGAGCGACAATTGACGATGACCGGCCCGTTCTTGTAACGCGCCAACGCGCCGGTCTGTTTCTTGAAACCGTTCATCGGGACGTTAACGGCATTGATGATGTGCCCCTTCGCAAAGTCTGCCGCCGGGCGCACGTCGATGACCGTTGCGTCGCGCTGGTTGATCAAGACCGTGGCACTGCTCGGTTCCACCGAGCCTTTGTCGCCGACGATCAGCGTGTAGGTGAGCAGACCGAGGATCACACCAAGGGCGGCGAACAGCACCCAATGGTTTCCGACGAATTCGAGGAGCATAGCCAGTGTTGGAAACGCTAGACGGAGGGATGAGGCCGCGAAGACGCGCTCAGCGCCGCATCGCAGCGCGGACGGCTCGCAAGTATAGGTTGCAGCGGATCAGTCGTCACCTGCTAGGCCGCAGCCGACTGGTGCCGGTCGCTGCGCTGCATGATCGGTTGAGCCCCTTTTGCGCCGTTGAAGCCCGATGCTGGCTGCTAGAGCCTCGGCATCGAAGGGCCCTGGCCTTAGGGGATGCGGCTGCAGAAGACCTCGCGCATCATGCCGATCAACCGCAGCGTCCGCGCGTCACCGACGCGATAATAGACGCGGTTGGCATCCTTGCGCGCTGCGAGGATGCCCTTGTCGCGCAAGATGGCGAGGTGTTGGGATATGTTGCTCTGTGAGGTCCCGACGTGATCGACGATGTGCTGAACGCTGACCTCTTCATCGCCGAGCGTGCACAGGATCTTCAGGCGCAGTGGGTGCGACATCGCCTTGAGCGAGCGGGATGCGCGCTCGATGTCGGCGTCATCAGCAAAGAGCTCCAGCTCGGTATCTTGATGCCCCTCGTCAAAACCCTGTTCGGGTGGCGCCTGTGCACGGAGCAGCTGCCGCTCTTCATCCATATCGTTCGCCCCAATATCAACGCTTCATGAAACGATGATAAACCTTTCCGATGCGCTGGCAAGTCGAAGGCGTCACATCGATTATTGCGCGGGCCTCGGATTGGCTGCACTCGGCGCGGTGCTGGCCGCGAGCGCGGCGGAACCCCTGAGCGCAGCAGCGCAGCCCCATGGACCCGAAGGAGAAGCACCGGCACAAGCGCAGACCGAAGCGCAGATCGCGGGGGTATCTGCCGCCACTCCAGCGACCGGGGAGTCCCCTGACCCGGTCGCCCGGCATCAGGCGGCGCTGCAGCAGGTGCGGTCTCGGCTCCAGGCGCTGCGCGCCGGCATTGCCGATCAGGTGCTCTATCGCAAGGCGCTGCGCGCGGAACTGCGGCAGAGCGAGCAGGATATCGACGACCTCGCACGCGCCAACCGCCAGCTCACCGCGATGGCGGCTTCGCAACAGCAGGCCCTAGAAGAGACTGCCGAGCGGTTGCAGCAGACGCGCGAGCGTCTGGCACAACAACGCGCTGCGTTGGCCGAGCTGCTGCGGGCCGCCCATGTGCGCGGGCACGGCGGCTATCTGCGGCTGCTGCTCGACGACGAGGCGCTGCGCCGAAAGACGCGCGCATTCGGGTATTATCGTGTGCTCGCGGATGCGCGAGCCGCCCGCGTTGCGCGCATCGACCTGTTGCGCCAGGAACTGGCTGCGCTCGAGCGCGAGGGTCGGGATGAGGCCGCACGGCTGCAGCGGTTGGCTGCCCGGCAGGAGCAGACCCGGCTCCGGCTCAGTGATGCACGCCGCGCCCGCGCAGCGGTCCTGGCCGATCTAGAACAGGCGCTGGCTGAGGACCGTGGCCGCGTCGCGGCGCTTGCGGCGGATGCCGAGGCGTTACATGCACTGATCGAGCGGCTGAAGCGCGAGGCCGAGATCCGCGATGAGATCGAGCTGGATCAAACCGAGATCAGTGAGCGGCGGGGCCAACTGACCTGGCCGATTGCGCCGGCGCAGCTGGTGCGGCCCTTCGGCAAGGACCGCGGTCCCGGCGCGCTGCATGCTGACGGTGTGCTGCTCGCCGCGACCCCGGGCGCCGAGGTGCGCGCGGTGCACCATGGGCGCGTCGCCTACGCCGATTGGCTCCGCGGCTTCGGCATGTTAATCGTGATCGATCATGGCGGTGGCTACATGACCCTCTACGGCCATAACCAGACGTTGCTCAAGGAGGTTGGCGAGTGGGTCGCCTCCGGCGATCTGATCGCGCTCTCGGGCAACAGCGGCGGTGCCGAGCGCGATGCACTCTACTTTGCGATTCGCCATCAAGGGCAGGCGCTCGATCCGAGCGATTGGTGCCGGGCGCGGGCCGGCTGATGCCGGCCGGAGGCTCCGAAGCCCCCGAGTCCCTGGGGCGGGAACGCAATGGCGCTTCAGCGCTCCGACTACACTGACCTGACGAACCCCATTCAACCGGCCTGCGCTGCGGGCCAACAGGATAGAATCTATGATCGATCGCCAGCTTGCGCTTGCTTGCCTGCTCTCGTTGATCTCAGCGTCCATCGCGCTGGCCGAGCCAGGGCAAGGCGGTGAGGCCGTCCCGGAAACGGAAGCGCCGCCAGCAGTCCCGTCCCCCCCGCCAGCCTCCCCCGCAGCCCCGGCCGAGTCGAATGAGGCAGGCCCAGCTGAGCCGAACGAGCTCGACGGCCCCCCGGGTGCGGTCCCGGCCACGGTGCCGCCCGCGGTCCAGCCACCCGCGCCCGGGTTCAGGCCCACCGGAACCCGGCCCGAGCCGAGCATCGAAGAGGCCCAAAAGGCTGCTCAGGCGGCCATGGACGAACAGGACGATCCAGACGGTCTACCGCTCAAGGAGCTGCGCGTCTTTGCCGAGGTCTTCGGCCGTATCAAGAGCGACTATGTCGAGCGGGTCAAGGACCGGGAGCTGCTCGAGAGCGCCATCCGCGGCATGCTGGCCGGCCTCGACCCGCACTCGGCCTATCTGGAGCCCGAGCAGTACAACGACCTGCGCGTTGGCACATCGGGCGAATTCGGCGGCCTCGGGATCGAGGTCGGCATGGAGGACGGCTTCGTCAAGGTGATCGCCCCAATCGACGATACCCCAGCCCAACGCGCCGGGATTCAGGCCGGCGATCTGATCGTGCGCATCGATGATAAGCCGGTCAAAGGCTTGAGCCTGAGCGAGGCGGTCGAGCTGATGCGCGGTGAGCCCGGCAGCATCATCGAGCTGACCCTGATGCGTGACAGCGAGGCCAAGCCGCTACAGGTCGAGATCGAGCGCGCCGTGATCAAGGTGGCCTCGGTCAAGAAGCGCCTGCTCGAGCCGGGCTTCGGTTACCTGCGGATCGCCAACTTCCAGGCCCGCACCACCGATGATCTAGTGAAAGCGGTCGAGTCCCTCCAGCAGAAGAACGACGGCCCGTTGAAGGGGGTCGTGCTCGACCTGCGCAACAATCCCGGCGGCGTGCTGAACACCGCAGTCGGCGTCAGCGACGCCTTTCTCGAGGACGGCCTGATCGTCTACACCGAGGGGCGGATGGAGGACGCCAAGCTCGAGTTCCATGCCGGCCCAAACGACGTGCTCGACGGCGCACCGCTGGTCGTGTTGGTCAACGGCGGCAGCGCCTCGGCCTCCGAGATCGTCGCTGGCGCGCTGCAGGATCAGCGCCGGGCGCTGATCATGGGCAACCCGACCTTCGGCAAGGGGTCGGTGCAGACGATCATCCCGGTCGACACCCGCACGGCGCTGAAGCTCACGACCGCTCGCTACTTCACCCCGTCCGGACGCTCGATCCAGGCGCTCGGGATCGAGCCCGACATCATCCTCGAACGCGGCAGTCTGACCTTGGCCGCCGAATCCGACGTGGCCCCCCTCAAGGAGGCCAACCTGATGCGCCACC
>JAAAOQ010000111.1 GCA_009908845.1 Gammaproteobacteria bacterium | reverse complement strand
CAGGCGCCGCCAAGACCATTTCCCAGGCAAGCATGGCACCATAATCATGACCGACGAGATGGACCGCGTCGGCATTGAGCTGATCGATCAGAGCCAGCATATCCGCTGCCATCGCGGGGACCGAGCAACGCGCAATCTCATGCGGTGCGTCACTCTCACCATATCCAAGGAGATCGGGGCAGATTGCACAGTACCCCGCATCAGCCAGCACGCCTGCCTGATGCTGCCAAAGTTGTCCGTCATCAGGCCAACCGTGCAGCATCAAGACGATGTTGGCTCCCGCTCCGGCCTTGCGGAGTCTGTAGCGAGCGTCATTCAAGACATGATCAGCGGTTTTCAACGGCAACATGCAGTGTCTCCAGTCCAGTCTCGGACGTCATGGGGTTGGAACTTGAGCCGCGCTCGATCGCTGGCCCTGAGCCAAAGCATCCAGAACGTCCGAACGCACGACAATTCCACGCAGGGAATCAAGCCATGAGTGTGGGAGCCTTGTTGAAAACGTTGCGCCGGGCGAGGCAACGCTCACAGCTTGACCTTGCCGTGAGCGCTGGATTGACGCAAAAGCATGTCAGTTTCATCGAGACGAGCCGAGTATGCCCGGGCCGAACGACACTGGAACGCCTCGCTCAAGCGCTGAAACTACCCCAATCTGACCGAGAGACCCTGCTCGCTGCAGCTGGATATTTGCCGAGCACGCCGACTAGCCCGAACGCCTCCGAATCCATTCATGCACGCACTGCTGCCATGACTCAGCGTTTGTTGGCACAACAAGAACCCGTAACCGTTCACGGGGCTGAAACCTGCCATCGCCTCACCTCCAGCGGCTTCAGCCAGGCTGTGGAAACCCTGACATCCGTGCTCAGGAGCGCAGCCCAGGCGAAGGACGTGTTGATGATGATGAACCCGAGTTGGGATCTCTTCGAGCGGCTGGCATCGCGGAGTCACGGGGCTCTCGGTGCCGATGGTGCCGAGCCAAGCGAGCCTGAGGCCCGCGTCAGTGACAGCGGTACGCGCAGGAAGGTAGAGATCTAGCGAAGAGGCTTGGGCTCGAGCGGATCAACGCCCGAGGGGTGACTCAGGGCGGTGCCGGCAAGAGCGAAGGCGCAGGCTGGTCATGGAAGTAGGCCTCAACGGCCTCGAGGATAAAGGCAAACGCCGAGCGCCCTTGCAGCGCACAGGTCGCGATCACCGTCCACAGGCGCTCGCTCGCCCGGCGCCCGTTGGCACCGCGCGTGCCCTGAGTGACATGGCGATCGATGACCACGAAGCGGATGGCCTGCTCAGCGACATTGTTCGTTGGGTCCATGCCGGGTGTGGTGATGAACGCAAAATACGCCTCGGCATGCTGGCGAAAGCGCTTGGCCATGTTCTGCGCCTCGCGCCGGCGCTCATGGCCCTTGGCATCGATCAAGCTTGGCGCCGCGTCACGGCCGATGCGAATGATCTCGGCCTTCGCCTGCCCAAGCGCGGCACCAAATGCCTCCTCTGAGAGCGTCTCGTGCTGATGGATGACGTGAAACAGCGCCTTGAGCGCACCGAGCAGCCGCTTGCCGTAGAGTCGGGTGGGCAGATCCGGCAAGGTGGTCAAGAACTTCACATCGCGAATCAGATGCGCGATGCAGAACTGCACGTTGACCCCGACGTCCTTCATGAACTTGCGATAGGCCGAGAAATAATCACAGCCCAACGTGCCCTCGAACTCCTCACCCAAGACCTCGATCAAGACCTGCGAGCCACGTGACTTATCGATGCGAAACAGCACGTAGAGCTCCGCCTTGAAGACCCAGGTCCAGAACCGATCGCCGTTGTCCTTGTGGCCGGTCTCATCCACATTCAGCGTTGCCTCCAGCGGGATGCGCTCGAGCAGTTCGCCATAGGGTCGTTCCAGCGACTGACTGACCTTACCGATGAGCTTGACCAGATAGCCGCGCGAGACCGTTTCTCCCACCACATCGCGGAGAAACTTGCGGATGGTCGAAAACGAGGCATGGCAGACGTTCTTCAGGTAGGCGACCAACGCCGTCAGGCGTGCCTTGAACAGGCCCTCCTTGCGCACCGTCTCGGGCAGCTCGGCATAATGGACCTCGCCACAGCCCTCGCACCAATAGGCATAGGCGCGATGCTCCTCGCGGATGACGACAACCTCCTGGATCTCGGTCTGCTGGGTGATGCGCGGCGCGACATCCTCAAGCCAGAGGAGGTCATGGCCAGCGCAGTGCGGACAAGCCACTGAGGTGTGCTCATGGACGTGGGAGAGGGTCTCGGGCGGATAGGCTGGGCGGGTGTGTTTGCGATGACCGGGTTGGCCACCGATGGTGTTGCCCTTGCCCTTCCCGCCGGTGTTGTTCTTGGTGCCTTTGTTGGGCTTGGTGATGTCGTCAGACGACGGCCGTTTGCTGGACGTGGACGAGTCCTTAGAGCGCAGCGCGAGCTTGCGCTGCAGCGCGTCGATCTCCTGCTGAGCCTTCTGCACGCTGGCATCGAGTGCACACAAGTGCGCGATGACCGCCTGCTCCCCGGCCGCATAGATCGCTTGTGCCTGCTCAGGTGTCATCGCACAGGTGCGCGCGGAAACGCGGGCTCAACGGGTAGAGGTAAACGGTCTTTCGCGGCACCCGCAGACGATGCTGGCGATCATTGCGGCTGCGCCCAGTACTCTCACCGACCCGTTGCCAGTTGGCGGCTTGATAGCAAACCCCGCGATAGCGGCTGGTGTCGACGAAGGTCTCCAGGCAGTAGAGGCTGTGGCCATACTTGGCCAGCCAATCGGCTTGGATACGCCGGGCGATGCCTGAGAGCAGGTGACTGGCCAAGTGCGGCACCTGGACCCAGGGTAGGACGAGAAACCGGGTGTTGTTCGCCACGTACCCGAGATTGCGCTCGCGCGCCGACGGCTGCCAGCCGATCCAGGCATCGCATGCAGCGCATTTCCAAGCCGCCGCGCCGAACAACAGACAGGCCAAGGGGCGCCCGTCGCGGCTGTGCACGAGATACTTCATGTTCTCGCCGACCGTGTTGCGCAAGCCCAGGTAGTGATAGGTGCTGAGCAGGCAACGAAACAACCGGTCTTGGGCGCTGGCGTTCTCAACGCAGGTGATCTGCAGTGGCCTCAGGTCCTTCAGCGCACCGGCGATCGGCTCGCTACCATGGGGGACCCAGAGCGGGTTGCGGTTACGGTAGCCGTTGGGGGATTTGCGCTGCCGGGGCGGGAGCCGGATCGCGCCTGAGCGCTCCAAGCGCAAGAGCAGGCTGCGGCAGGCCATGTCTTTGAATTGACCATTGGCGGCGCGCCAGTTCCACTGCTCGCACAGCGCGACCGAGAGCCGGCTACGTCCCCAGTCGGGGTGCGCTGAGAGCAGCCGCTCGATTAAACTGAGGTCAGGCGAACAGCGCCGGCCTTGGATCGTGACCATGATCGGGTGCATGGTCCCGACAGTAGCCGGTTCTGGCTTCTGAGTCCAGCACCAGCAGGGTCAGAGGTTGCTGGTCCGTGAACGGTTACAAGAACCCTACCCAGGGATTCTTGTCGATCGCGCACAGAATCTGATCGCGATGAACCAAGGGTTCGCGCGGCTGATCGCACACTGGGCCGATGGTGATGCACTGTGGCAGCGTACCTGTGGTGATGATCGTCCGAACCTACTGCGCGCGTCGCTGCATCCAAAGGGCCTCTTTCCCTTCATGGCCGAACCCGAAAAGCTGGTTCCGAACTATCTGAACCGCGTCATCGCTCAGGGATTTGATGACCCGGACTTATGTCGCCTGCTCGACGCTATTTACGAGTGGCCCAACATTGCACCGCTCTTCACCGGAAGCCTTTCGACCGATATGCCGATCCAGACCGAGGAGCGCTACTGCCTCGATCGCACTGAGTTGCGGTTTGACTGTTTGAGCGCCGCTATCGCTGCGCCATCAGCCTGGCATCGAAGCACGCTGTTCCTTGAGCTGTTCTACCCAGCAGACGACACCACGGAGGACGTGGTGCGCCGCGCTTAGCAGATCGGCAGCGAATCCTCTGCAGACTCAGTGCAACCGCCGCCAATCGGCCTGGATCAGGTTGCGCGCGGCACTGCTGAAGACGAGGCCAACTTCAAACAAACCCTTGCCTGCTGCTTGCCGGTATTTCTGGCTGTAACCACGTGCCTGGATCTGCGCCAAGGCTGGATTGGTGGTAGGCGCCGTTGGAACGCCGGCAGCGACATCAGTATCAGCAATGGGGGCTTGGGCCGTACTGGTCGGATTGCCGAGCGGAGCAGGCGAGTCCTCGCTTACTGCGGTGACAGCTGTTGCCGGGCCTGTTGGCGGAGCTGTTGCTTGGGTTGTGACCGACGCTGCGGTGATGGCGTTCGGCTCTCGATCCCGATCACCCTTGCCGCGCCCATCCTGCACCAACTTGGTCTCGATGACGTAGATGTAGCCGCCAAGCTTGATGGTCAGATCGACCTGACCATGATTGGTCAGGTCCTCCGGAATGATCTCGGCATCCAGGCTGGCGAAGAAGGCATAGAGCACGCTGGCGTAGTAGCCCTCGGCCTCGGGCAGGTCGTTGCCGGTGAAGTTGCGCCAGGGGATGCCGGCGAACAGGCGCTTGATGAGGGCGATCAGCCCCGGCAGATCGCCGGCGACCAGGCTGTCATAGAGGCCATCCTGCAGCCGGATGCGCGTCTCTTCGAGGCCGGTGTAGCCGCTGATGAACTGATCGTTGAGCGCCAGGCGGACCTCTTGGTTAGGCACCTTGAGCCGAAACATCAGACGACCGCGACGGACTTGTGTGCTGGCCACGGTCAAATACCCAGCCTGAAACAGCAGGGTCACCGGATTGATGCGCTCGACGTCGAAGGAATCCAGGATCTCTTCGCCCACCTCGAGCTGTTCCAGATCCGGCAGGAAGTAGCGTCGCTGCTGGAACAGCTTGATCAGGAAGCTCGGGCTGCCGGTCTCGAACCAGTAGTTGCGGTAGCTGTGGCCGTCGCTGATGAATAGCAGGATGTCATAGGGGTTGTAGACCGGCTCACCGAGAAAACCGTAGCCGTTGTACCAAGCGCGCAGTTGGTCCCAGTCGACACCGGCAAGATGCTCAGCGAAGGTGGTCTCGAGATCCTGCTGGGTGTAGCCGCAGATGGTCGCAAAGGGGGCGCTGAGCGTGATGTCGCGCAGTTGATTGAGCCCCGAGAACAGGCTCACGCGGCTGAATTTGCTCACCCCGGTCAGGAACACGAAGCGCAGGTGCGCATCCTGCGCCTTGAGCACCGAGTAAAGGTTCTTCAAGCCCTCGCGCAGTTCGGCGGCACGCTCCGGATGCTCGATGTTGTCGAGGATCGGCTTGTCGTATTCGTCGATCAGCACCACGGCGCGTTGGCCGTTCTGGCTATGGGCCTGGCGAATCAGATTGCCGAAGCAGCCCGGGATGTCGGTATCCTGCCACTCGCCATCGATCCCGAGTCGAAGGGCATTGTCCTTGATCAGCTGCCGGATACGCCGATCCAGCTCGGCGCGGCTCTGCACCACGCCGGCGGCGAAGTCGAGCAGGATCACCGGATGGCGTTGGCGCCAATCCCATTGGTCATGGATGTGTAGGCCGTGAAACAGCGCCTCGTTGCCCTCGAACAGCTCCTTTAGCGTATCGACGAACAGGCTCTTGCCGAAGCGCCGCGGACGCGAGAGGAAGTAGACCCCGGCTTGTGTTGCCAGCCTCTCGGCCTCGATGGTCTTGTCGACATAGGCAAAGCCGCCTTCGCGAATCTTACGGAAGGTTTGGATGCCGATCGGGAGCTTTTGCTGGGACATGGGGCTTGGAGCTTAGCGTGATGACCGCTTGCGAGCTGTGCAGGTCATAGTATGCGCGCAGCCTTGATGCCGATCTACGGGTGATCCCTCCATTGCTCTGAGGTCCAAGCGGCACATCATCGACAGGCTCAGCGTGCCAGTATCCAATCCAGCAAGGCCTGAGTCACGGTGCCTGGATCGCGAAGCATCATCCAGTGTCCACCGCCGGCGATGAGCGAATAACGCCAATCTGCTGCCACGTATCGTCCGGTCTCGATCATCTGACGCTCCGGCACCAGGTCGTCTCCCTCCCCCCAAAGCCCAAGCGTGG
>JAAAOQ010000101.1 GCA_009908845.1 Gammaproteobacteria bacterium | reverse complement strand
GTCTGGACGGGTTATCCAGTCTATGCGACCGGCCTGCAGGGTGAGCATTTCATCCGCCGACCGAATGGCGCCCTCTTCACTGGCTACGTCTGGCCCGGTGAATCAGTCTTCCCGGATTTCTGCCGAACGGAGACGCGCCGCTGGTGGGGCGACCTGCACGCTGGCCTGCTCGACGTCGGTGTCGACGGCGTCTGGTGCGATATGAACGAGCCCGCGATCGTCGACCGGCCATTCGAGGTGCCGGGGGCCGCGGCACTTGCGATCCCATTGGATGCGGTACAGGGCGATGAGGCCGAGACCAGCCACGCCGAGGCGCATAACCTCTATGGGCTGCTGATGGCGCGCGCGACCCATGAGGGCCTGCGACGGTTGCGTCCGCAACGCCGGCCTTGGGTGCTGACGCGCTCGGCCGCGATCGGCGCGCAGCGCTGGGCGGTCAGTTGGATGGGCGACAATGCTTCCAGCTGGGCCGATCTTCGCGCAAGCCTCCCGCAGCTCGCGAGCATGGGCCTCAGCGGCTCGCCGCATGTCGGCGTCGATATCGGCGGCTTCTATGGCGCCTGCGACAGTGAGCTCTTCGCGCGCTGGATCGAGGTCGGGACCTTCTATCCATTCATGCGCGCACACGCCTACTACGGGAGTCCGCCGCAAGAGCCCTGGGCATTCGGGGAGAACACCGAGGCCGTCGCGCGGACCGCGATCGAGCGGCGTTACCGGTTACTGCCCTACCTCTACACCCTCGCACATCGCGCGCACCGGACCGGCGAGCCGATCCTGCGGCCGCTGCTCTATGACTTCCCAGACGAGCACGGCCTGCACGCGATCGACGACCAACTGATGGTCGGCCCGCTGCTGATGATCGCGCCGGTCTGTGAGCCCGGGGTCAGCGAGCGCAGTGTCCAGCTCCCGCCCGGCATCTGGTATGACTTCCATAGCGGCAGACGGCTCGACCCCGAGGTCCAGACGCACGCTGACGGTCACGATGCGGGGGCTCATGCGACAGATCGGCGCTGCCGGTTGCCGGCGCCACCCGGGCGCATGCCCATCCTGGTACGCGGCGGCAGTTGTCTGACGCTCGGCCCAGCACGGCAATCGACCCGCGACCCGCTGACCGAGCTGACCCTGGATGTTTATCCAGGGGACGGGGCTGCCGGCTCCTGGACCCTGATCGAAGACGCCGGCGACGGCTGGGGCTATGCCAACGGCGATCTCGCGGAGACGCCATTCGGCGTCGCAGGCGACTCCAGCGGGCCGCTTCTGAGACTCGGCCCGCGCAGGGGCGGCTGGCGGCCTCAGCCGCGCCAGCTCTTGCTCCGGCTGCACTTGACGCAATGCCCCAAGCAACTTCTGCTCGACGGTGTCACATAGCCCGACTGGTGGTGGGATCAGGTGAGCAGCGAGGCAGTGCTCGCTATCGTCGATGATGGCAAGCCGCATGAGCTGAGCCTCGAATAAACGGCGCCGCCCGTCCCCAACCCGAAGACCCACGCTATGCCGGTTCGGTGCCTGTCTTCAGGCTGGGCTGTGGCTTAGCGCGCAACATCCGCAACCTCAGGTAGTCATCCGTTGCTTCGAACTCCGGGGGCAGGCCGTTGTGCGCTTGCAGCAGCGGGATGATCTTGGTCCGCACGCCCATGCCGCAAGCGGAGCTTCGCGAACTCCGCCTCTAGGCCCCGCTCGGCGGCGTCCAGCCCCTGCTCCAGTTCCCTGGTTAACGCGGCAATATCGTCTTTCGCACGATCGAGCAGGCCGCGCAACTGTTCCACCGCGTTCCCGGCCCCGGTCCTGATGCCCTCCAGTAGAGCTCGCCCGCGGCGCAGTATCTCTGCATGGGGGAGACCGTCGAGCGCGGTATCGCTTAGAAAGGTCAGATCCGGCAGCTCCGCCTCAACCGTACCGCTGCTGCACGATATCCAGAAGCTCTGCACCGCCCATGTTCGATGGCGTAACCCCGTCCTGGGGATCGCTGAGACCGAGCTTCCCGAGGCAACGTTCGAGGGTGCCAGTTTCGGTGTCCTGCTGTAACGCTTTGGATTGACTTGCAACGCGCACCTCCAGAAGCGCGCGGAGGTGTAGTGATCGCTCAAGACTCGCCTCCCTTCTGCAAATTGCCCGCAGTGAGAAGGTCGTTGATGGGGGTGTGTGACCGGGCCTGCTGATTACAACGCAGCTGGGCTACCAAAGCGCTCGACTATACCAAGATCCGAGCCGGTCTCGGCTGGCGAGATGCTGAGGCTCTGCTACGCTTATCGAAGAGGAAGACGCTGTTTTGCGGCCGTTCTCAGCCGCCTCCCAGCCGCGCTCCCGCGCACTGCAACAAACTGGTGTCCGCACACGCCCCTCAGGGACTCAGGAGCCTCCAGGGCTGGCAGGGCACCTTGCTTGCGCCGATGACCAACCACCCAGCGCCTGCCGAGAGGACCCTAAGCGATGACTGAGCAGGCCGATCGCCCCCGCTGCGTGCACCGGATCAATGCGGACGGACGGATCAGCTTCGTCAACGACCATTGGCTCGCCTTTGCATCGAACAACGGCTACGAGACGAGCCGGACGCTGGTGCTCGGACAAGCGCTGATCGATGCCATCAGCGACGAGGAGACCCAGCACATCTATTCGCAGCTGATCGAGCGCGTCTGCGCGTCCGGCCGTGCGATTCGATTCGGCTACCGCTGCGATGCCCCCGATAGGCGACGCTGGATGCAGATGCGCATGCATCGGGTGCCGGCAAGCGAGGAGATCGAGTTCGCGAGCGAGCTGCTCCATGAGGAGCCGCGGCCAGCCGTCGCACTGATCCACCCTCCGCGACCGCCCTCGCCGCCGGAGGATGTCCTGTCGATGTGCAGCTGGTGCAAAGCCGTGCTCGCCGAGCAGAGCTGGGTCGAGATCGAGCAGGCCGTTATCAAGCTCCGTCTCTTCGACGCCGAGGGCATGCCACGCATCAGTCACGGTATCTGTCCTGATTGTAAAGACCGGCTCCTAGCCGGAGAGAGTACCTCATGAAAATCCTTGTCGTGGACGACAACCGGCTGCTCGCGACCATCCTAGCGGACCATCTGATCGAGCGCGGGCATCAGGCTGTTGCCGCCTTCGACGGGCGTCTGGCGGAGATCTTCTGTGATCGCGACGCTTATGACCTAGTCGTGATGGACATGGTGCTGCCTGAGCGAGATGGGATGGATGTGCTTGAGCGTCTGCGCGAGAAGCAGCACCGCTTTGGCGCACTGGTCATCACCGGCTTTCCCGAGCTGCGCGAGAAGGAGAGCGAACGGCTCGCGCGACTCGATGTGACCGCGGTCCTCGAGAAACCCTTCTCGTTCGCCGATGTCGATACGCTCATCGAGCGGGCCTGCGCCTGAAGGAGATGCGGAACGTCTTCGATGCGCAGTCACTCAGGGTCAGAACCTTAAACCGGCACAACCCCGGAGCATTGCTTCTGCCCTGACTCTCGGTCATTACCGCTGCCCTGACACTCTCGTTAAGCATCCACTGAACCTGCTGACGGGCACAAAGGTGCCGCGCCGAGCCTGTTCCTGCCTGCCGCTGCCCCCCTTCCTTCGCCGCTGATCAAACAGCCGCTTGAATTTTTGTGACCAGTAGTCATAATTTGACCGTGGGTCATGAATTTCGAGTCGAGTGGGATATCCGATGCCGTTACAGGATCGAAAACAGCGTCAGTTCGTGAACCGTGAGCGGGAGATCCTGGTGGCCGCACTCGAGCTTTGCTCGACCCCGGACTGGGAGACCGTGACCGTCAGCGAGATCGCGCGCCGCGCGGAGGTCGGCAAAGGCACCCTGTACAAACATTTCGCCAGCAAGGACGAGCTGCTGTTCCGATTGATGATGGATTTCTATCGCGGCCTGCTGGACATCCTGCGCACTGAGCAACCGGCTGAGTACTCGCCCATCAGCCTACTGGAGCGCTTGTCCGGCGGCTCGTCAACGGGTCTCCGGCTCCCAGAGAGCCCCGTCGAAGGCGTTCCAGCGAGGCAGTCCACGAGCCCGCCAACGAACCCACCAGGAAGCCCGCTGGAACAGCTCCGCGCCGCGGTCGAGCGTGCGCTCCGGTATCACGCGGACCACCGCGAGTACCGCTATGTCGTCGCCTATTGCGATCGCATCGACTTCAAGGAGCGTGCCCATCAGCGCTGGCAACAGGACTTCCTCGAGCTGGATCACGCCTTCATGGCCTGGGCCTCGCCGATCCTGGAGTCTGGGATGGAGCAGGGCCTGATCGAGCCGAGGCCGGTCGATCACCTGATGCTCGGGATCAGCGCCGCGTTCAAGGGTGCGATCGCGATGATCTGGTCATCCGAGGACTGGTGCCCGCTCGGCGATAAAGAGACCGTGATCGTGGCCGTGAGGGACTTCGTGATCGCAGCGCTCGTGGGCCGTTACGCTGAACCCAAACGCTTCTCAAGCAATTGTGAACAAGGACAGGAGACTGGACAGCGATGAAACGCATCTTGAACCCGGAATCCCGGCAGGCTCACCAGTCAGATCCCCTGCCAGACCAAAGGCCAGACCAAAGGCCAGAACGGCGGCCAACGCGCCTGCCGACTCGGCGCTCGTGGGCGCTGTCGCTCGGGCTCACCCTTGCGGTGGTGCTCTGGATGCTGAGTGGGACCTTCGTCGGTGCCTCCCGCAGCACTCAGCCCACCCCGGCCCCGTCCGCTGCAAGCGAGCCGGAGCGGCGGATGTCGGTATTGGTCACCGAGAGCCAGGCGTCGCGTATCGACCGCGAGATCGTCGTCCAAGGCGAGCTCGAGCCCGAGCGGAGGGTGACGCTGCGCGCCGAGACCGAGGGTCAGGTGATCGGGCTACCTGTCGAGAAGGGGGCGCTGGTGGAGGCTGGCGAGCTGCTAGTGGAGCTGGCGGAAGACGACCGTCCGGAGCAATTGGCCCGCGCCGAGGCCGAGGTGGCCGCGCGCCGGCTCGAGCTGACCGCCTCCGAGAAGCTCGGCAGCCAGGGTATGCAGGCGCGCACCCAGATCAAGTCCACGCAAGCCGCCCTGGCGACGGCCGAGGCCGAGCTGGCGCGGCTGCGGGTCGATCTCGACCGGTTGCAGATCCGGGCACCCTTCGGCGGTGTGGTCGAGACGCGTGAGGTCGAGCTCGGAAGTCTGCTCCAACGCGGCGACCCGGTGCTGGAGCTGGTCGACAACAGCCGTCTCAAGGCGGTTGGGCATGTACCGCAGCAGAGCGCGAGCGCCTTGCAGCTCGGGCAAGCGGTGGTCGTCAAGCTGCTCGACGGCTCCCGCGCCGAGGGCAAGCTGACCTATGTCGCGCGGGTCGCCGACCCGCAAACACGCAGCTTCCGGGTCGAGGCCGAGATTCCGAATCCCGATCGGGCGCTGGGAAGCGGTGTCAGCGCCGAGCTCAGCATCAAGGTCGGCGAAGAGAGCGGGCACTTCGTCTCGCCGGCAGTGCTGACGCTGGACGACCAAGGCCGGATTGGCGTGCGCACGGTCGATACCGACGATCGGGTGCATTTCCACCCGATCTCACTGGTCCGCACTCAGATAGACGGGGTCTGGGTCTCCGGTCTGCCGATGACCGCAAGGATCATCACCCAGGGACAGGGGTTCGTCACCGAGGGCGAGCGGGTCGACCCGGTGACTGCTCCCCCAGGATCAACGCTCCAGGACCGAACCTAGGCCGCGCATGAGCCGACTGATCGATCTCGCCTTCTCCCGCAGCCGCACGGTCCTGCTCACGCTGATCTTCGTACTGGCGGCCGGTGTCAGCGCCTATCAGGCGATCCCGAAGGAGGCCGAGCCCGACGTCAAGGTCCCGATCATCTATGTCTCGATGACCCACGACGGGATCTCGCCCGAGGACGCCGAGCGGCTGCTCGTGCGGCCGATGGAGAAGGAGCTGCAGTCGATCGAGGGCGTCAAGGAGATGACCAGCACCGCGCGCGAAGGACAGGCGTCGGTGCAGCTCGAGTTCGCGGCCGGCTTCGACAGCAAGCAGGCACTAGCCGATGTGCGCGAGCGGGTCGATATCGCCCGCAGCGAGCTCCCGGCAACGACCGACGAGCCGAGCGTCCATGAGATCAACATCGCGCTGTTCCCGGTGCTGACCGTCGCCCTGTCCGGC
>JAAAOQ010000129.1 GCA_009908845.1 Gammaproteobacteria bacterium | reverse complement strand
CGCGCAGCAAGGAGCACCGGCAGGCGAATCGCCGCGCGTTGCTGCGGTCAGAGGTAGGCCCCTTCTAGGCGGGCGTAAGCATCGGCACGCATCGCACTTGGGCAGGAGGGCGCATCAGGGCAAGCTGTTCCGCGAGGTCAGCGAGCCGACGACAAAGGCGAGATTCACTGCGCCGATCAGCGTCGCCGCATGCGCCTCTGCCTGAGCCTGGCGCGCATCGAGCAGCGCGGTGTCCGCCTCGGTCGCGGCATCGACGGTGCCGACGCCATTGCGGTAGGCCGCTAAGGCGGCATCATAGGTGGTCGCAGCGGCCTCGACGAGGGCGGCGGCGGCGCGGTGCGATTCGAGGGCGGTGCGCAGCGCATTTCGGGCTGCAACGATTTCGGTCACCGCAGCGGTCTGCACCCGGTGAAATTCATCGGCGGCCATCTCGGCCTGGGACTCGGCTTCTCTGACTTGAGCCTCCCGCAGACCGGCATCGTAGAGTGGCACGGTCACCCCTACCAGCAGACCGTTGCCTGAGCCCTGCTGACCGATGGTGGGCAGACCGGACACATCGAAATCCCCCGTGCCGGAAGCGAGGTTGCCGCCGGCATAGAGCTTAGGCAGATAGCCGGCCTGCGCGGCTTTTACGCCGGCCTTGCTGGCTTGCATCGCCGCGTAGCTCGCCGCAACGTCGGGCCGCTGCGAAAGCGCCCGTCGGATCGTCGCCTCCAGCGGTGCGGAGGCCGGCTCCGGAAGCGGCCGGCTCGCCACGCTCATCGCATCGACCTGCAACTTGGCATTCACGCCCACGGCGGCGAGCAGGCTCTGATACGCATCGCGTTCCTCCCCGTCCGCCTGGACCCGACGTAGCTCGGCCTGCACTGCGGCTTGGCGCGCCTGTGCCGTCTCCACGCTGGTGGCGAGCCCCTGGGCCTGGCGCGCTTCGACGGCGGTCCGGACTGCTTCGGCGTTGCGCAATGCGGTTTCGGCAAAGCGGCGTCGCTGGATTGCAGCGCCATAGAGGTAATAGGCCTGCGACACCTCGAAGATCAGCTCTTGATGCGTGCCGTTGAAAAGGATGTTGGCCGCGATCGCGGTGTGCTTGGCCGCCGTCGAGAGCGCCTGACGCTGGCCGAAGTCAAACAGCAGCCACTGCAGCGCGACAACGCCTAAGGTGCCCTGTTCTGTGGTGTCGATACTGAGGCTCTCGCCCAGCACGTCCGGCAGCGGCGTCGTCACATCTTGGTACCCGCCGATCGCACTCGCGGTAATGACGGGGAGATAGGTCGCTTCCACCATGCCGACCGCCAGCGCCGCCTGCCGTGCCTGCTGCCACGCGGCTCTGGTTGCCGGGTTCGTCCGTTGTGCGAGATCGATGAGCTCCGGCAGCCGATAGGTACGCTGCGGATCGACGCCCTCGGTCAGCGGGAGCTGCGCGCGGGCTGAATCGGCGGGAATGCTGAAGTTTGCCGCGCTGTCCTCTGGGATTGGCTCCTCTGGGACTGGCTCTTCTGGGGCTGGCTGATTTGTGGGCGCGCGGCTCCAAAGGGCTGTCTCCTCGTCGCCCCGAGGCGTCCAAGGCTGGTCGGGTGAAGGGGAGGTCATGTGCTCCGCGTTGGAGGCGCAGCCAGCCAGCACCAGCACCAGCACCAGAACGACCGCGAAAGTCCGGCCGCAAGCGACAACTGAGCTGCCGGCGCGGTGCAACAAAGCGTGGCGGTGCGTCATGCTGCGGCTGCCTGGAGTTGGTTGAGCTGGCGGCTGAAGGGGCCGGCGATCAGCGCTGCACCGGTATGCCGAGCCGTGGACGCGGAAGCGGCGAGGGCGGGGTCAGGGTCGGCACCGAGGCCGAGATCGGGCTCAGGCTCAGGCTCAGGCCCGAGCCTGCGTTCTCCCGCAGGTGCGTGAAAGCGATCCGCGAGGCGCTCGAGCTGCTCGGCGGTTTGCGCGAGGTCGGCATCACGGCTCAGCCAGAGGGCGCGATTGAGCACCTCGATCTCGGCGACCGCGCCATGGAGCGCCGCCTCGCTCGCGGGCGCCGGCCTCAGCTCGCGAGGCTCGAAGGGCAGCAGGCGCAGCACTTCCTCGGCCTTGCCGACCAGCGATTCGACCGCGGCGGCGCTGCTCACGGCGTTCGCTCGCAGGGCGGGTGCCAGCCGCGCCATCCCGGCCAGCCCCGAGAGGGCGCGCGCGAATAAAGCACGAGCCTCGCCGACGATTGGCGCTGGCCAGAGGCGCGTGAAGATCAGATAGACAACGAGATTGCCGAGCAGAATGCCAAAGATCCGGCCCTGCGCCGTGTCCAGACTGGTACTCGGGCCAAAGCCTTGTAGCACTGTCAGCAGGAAGGCGAGCGCAACCTGCACCCCGGCGTAGGCGATGCGCTCCGGGCCGGTCGAGACCCAGGCGCCGACCAGGCAGCCGAAGAACACGAGCGCCATCAGCGTGCCGATGCCGTCGATGTGAGGAATGACCCAGAAGATCGCCGCGACACCGATGGCCGCTCCGATCAGGCAGCCGATGATGCGCAACGCGAGCTTGTGCACAGTCTCTCCGGTGGTGCCGAGCGCGGCGACATAGCAGGTGATCATCGCCGTATGGATGCCCTGCCAGTCAATCGCGGTATAGATGAGAAAGCAGATGACCGCGGCCGCCGTGGTCTTGAGTGCAAAGCGGATGTAGGCGGGATTGCTCAGCGCGTCCGGGGCGACGAAGGGCGTCTTTGGTGCCGGCACGACCTCGGCCTCGGGCGCTCCGGCGAGCACGCCGAGGGCATCCCAGGCCGCTCGCTCGGCTGGATCGATGTCTGCGTCATCCGCGTCTTCGTCTTCGAGCGGATCTTCGGCGATGCTGCGAGGCGGTGATCGCGGGTGCGGCGGAGCCTCGCCCTGACCGAGGGCGGCATGGGCGGCACGGATGTGGTCTGCGAGCGCAGCGCGCCGTGCCGAGTCCAGATCATCCGCAAGTGCCGAGACCGCGAGCATCAGCGCATAGCCGGCGCGCAGGTCTGCCGCGATTTGCCGTGCGTCCATACGCGGAACCATTCGCAACAGCCGTGCCGCCAGCACCTGCGGCTCGAAGGGGGCGTTACCTTCGCGGAGTAATTCGCGCAACGCCGCCCGCTCACCCGTCTCCAGCGCCTCTGCGGCGGCGGCAAGCCGGGCGCGGAGCTTATTGCGCAACAGCATGACCGGCGAGAAGCCGAGCAGGAGGTTGAAGCCGATCATCAACAGCATCGGCAGCGCGGCCATGGCCCAAGCCTCGCGCAAGGCGAAGGTCGCGGCATCACCAAAGGGCGCCTGAACGATCAGCGTCAGCACGAAGGCGATGATCAACGCCATCACGCTGCCTTGCTCGCCGAGCTGCGTCGCCGCGCCGAGGTAGAGCAACAGGCAGGAGCTGATGACGATCGCCAACATGATGTGCAGGGTCGAGCCCTGGGTCAGGTTGATGATCCAGACCAGGAGCGCGATCAGACCCGGCAACAGCACCAGGAAGCCGATACCCGTGCCGATGTTTGCCACCGCATCGGGCTTCATCAAAAAGATCACCAAATAACAGCTGATCGCTGCTTCCGGG
Source organism: Gammaproteobacteria bacterium (assembly GCA_009908845.1). Taxonomy (GTDB): domain Bacteria; phylum Pseudomonadota; class Gammaproteobacteria; order Chromatiales; family Chromatiaceae; genus Lamprobacter. Next base: position 2,542 of record JAAAOQ010000129.1, on the reverse strand, counting down.
ATCTTGAGCATCATGGCAGCGCCGGTCACCAGCGCGCACAGCAGCGCGATGCGCCAGGTCAGGCCGGCCCGACCAGGGAAGGGTTGCAGGTCCTCCAGCACCTGGTGCCAGCGCGACGGCGCTGGCGAGGGGCCAGCAGATAAAGCGGCCGGGCTAGTCAACTGCACCATGGTGACAGTCTTCGCCATGCCGGACCACCGCAACGGCGGATGCGCCCACGCGCATCAGGCTCGCGGGTGGATCGTCGAGCCTGATCCGCACCGGGAAGCGCTGGATGATGCGGACCCACTGGAGCGACTTCGGAACATAGGGGACGCCGCGCGGCAGGTTCACCAAATCCTCGGAGATGACGCCCCAGCCGACGCTGTCGACCCGGCCGGCGACCGGGCGCGAGCGATCGGCCAGCACGTAGACGCTCGCGCAGTCGCCGATCGCGATGCGGGACAGCTCGGTCTCGGGGAAGGTGGCCGAGGCATACCAGTGCTCGCTGTCGATCAGCGTGAACAGTGATTGTCCAGGCGCGACGATCTCGCCGGTGGAGACGGTCAGGCCAACCACCAGCCCGTCATGGGGCGCACGCACCTCGGTCGCCGCCAGCTCGTGCTCGGCGATAGCCAGCGCCGCCCGCCGGGCGTCGACCACTGCCTCCGAGGCAGCGAGCGTCGTCACCAGCGCCTCTGCGGCCTCGGCCTGGCGCAGCGCTTGGTCCAGGCTGGTCTGCGCATCGTCCCGCGCCGTGCGCGCGTCATCGACCTGCTGGGCCGTGACGTAGCCTTTGGGTGCCAGCGGCAGGAGCCGGGCGAGCGTCGCCTCGGCCAAAGCCAGGTTGGCGCGCGCTCGCTCCACCTGCTGCTCAGCAACGAGGGCATTCGACTGCTCGGCCAAGATCGTCCGCCGCTGGTCGTCGCGTGTCGCCTCGGCGACGCGCAGGTCGGCACGGGCTTGCTCTGCGGCCAGGCGGTAAGGCTCGGGATCAAGCGCAAACAGCAGCTCGCCTTTGGCAACACGCTGGTTGTCGGCCACCGCGATGGTCACCACCCGTCCGGCGATGGTGGCGGCGACGTTCACCAGATTCGCTGTCAGCACGGCATCCTCGGAGAGGGGGTTGCTCGCTGCGCGCTGCAAGTACCACCAACCGGTCAGCACCGAGCCGCCGAGAATGACCACCGCGAGGAGGATGCCGATGACCGTGTAGCGGCGTGCATAGGCCGATCTCGCCATAGGCTAACGCCCAAATACCTTGGCCGAGAGCGCAAAGGCGATCAGGCAGGCGAGCGCGATGTAAACCAGGGTCCGCAGCGGGATGCCTTGATCAACACCCAAGCGGATCAGCAGGCTGCGCACCAGCACCGAGCCCAGGATGCCCAGCGTGGCGCTGATCAGCCAAGCGGGGAAGTAGGCACCATAGAAGGGCAGTTCTGGACTCATGCTGTCTACAATAACTCAGGACGCCGGCGAGCCTCCGGCCGCCGCTCAATCGGCGGACAACAACGCTTGGGTGCCGTCTTGGATGTTGTCGGCAAACTCGCTCAGCGGCATCACCTTCCTGTCCTTTTCGTCCAGTAGGCTAGCCAGGTCGAAGCTCACGTAGTTGAGGCTGGTATACAGGCGGACGTTGAGCCGCAGCCGCCTGAGATCCGACAAGGCTGTCCAAGTGGTGTATTCCGAGGTGTAAAAGGGGTGGCCGGTGACACCGGGGTCCGCCATATCCTGGATCTCGTCGGTGAAGCGGTTATCCATGGTAATGCCGCGCGGGCGGTCGAAATTGTTCATGACATTCGCCAGGGTGGTCATCGCCTCATCAGGCGTTCGGCCCTTTTCCGCGAATTGCGAGTAATAGACCGCGCGCACGAAGCGCCCCACCGAGGTATTGGACGCCGGCAGCCCAGCCGTGGCGATTCCAGAGTCAGGCTGCTTGAAGTGAACGCCGCTGAGCGTCAGCTCGGAGTGATCGACGTTGCTGAGATAGGTGTAGTTGTCGAGATTCGTCAAATGCCAAGAAAATTCCGGCCCATTGGTCATGACACCGAGCGGATTGTCGTGAACCCGTTGCTCGCCATTGGCGAATTCAATCACGATGGAATCGCCGTTGGCATCGTGCAGCGTGTAGTGAAAGGGTGTTTTCAACAGATCCAGCGGCAGCAGCGCCGTCACCAACACCGGCTGTTCCTGAAGCGCGGCCTTGACCTCGCCGACGGTCTTGAATTGCGATAATACCCAGCTGCCGAGATCGATCGCCGTCAAGACTTTCAGGGTTTTGTCCACCATATCCTTCGGCCCCTCGGTGCCAGCGTAGGCCAACAACGCGAAGCTGAGCCCCTGGTCATTGAGGCCCTGCACGACTTTTAAATCCTTAGTGACGGGGTCGGGGACCGTGATCGACAGGAAGGCATGTTTGGCCGTGTAATCCAAGGCCGCGTGTTTGTCAGCCTGCGAGGAGAAGTCCGCTCCTTGGGGATAGAAGGCCACCTTGTAAGGCAACTGGGTCGGCAGCTCCATGGTCCTACCCGCATAGGCGTCGCCGTGCGCATCCTTGTACAGC
>JAAAOQ010000143.1 GCA_009908845.1 Gammaproteobacteria bacterium | reverse complement strand
TACCCACAGGCCCTGCAACAAACTGTTTAATAAAAGAAAGAAGAGGTGCGTAACGAGAATTCGGTGCCAATAGTTGACAGGTCAAAACATATCAGCCCACCGCTCGTCCGCAAATGACGCGAACAGGCTGTGCAGGGCCGACAAGACCATCTCAGCCGCAAAGTTGAGAGACCTCTGTTCAGGTCATTCGCGGACGACCCCCGAAGGCGGCGATCGCCACTGTGGTCTGCCGAGCCGCGATCCGCTGGTACCCGGTTTCAGGCGCCCCAGCGTCTGACGTTGCCGGTATCCAAGTGTACGAAGTCAGAGCGCGAATAATAGCCGACGCCACCGCGTCCGAGCCGCAATGCGGCATCACGGATGCTGCGTGACGGCATATCGCTAACTCGGATATCAATCGCCTTGCCACTCATATGCAGACTGCGCTTGGCGACCCCCCCCGAGGTGCGCCGGAGCATCGCGTTGGTCTGCGGTGAACGGTACCCGCTGAGGATCTCGAACACCGCGTCATCGTGTCCTAGCGTCTGTTTGACGTCGAAGAGCAGGTCGAACAGCTTCGGGTCGATGCTGGTGATCTCGCCCGTTCGGAAATCCCGCAGGAAGCGATCGAGTCTCTCGAGGGAGCTGCGCTGATAGTGGTCTCCCTTGCGGTAGGTCAGTGTCAGGCGTTCATCGGTATGGAGATGATGAAAGGACAGGATACGAGGCCTGTCCTGCTGGCGGCGGTGTTGACTACGAGCGAAGGCTGGAGTTGAGGCCGCAGCTAGAGCTGCACCGAGGAAAATCCGTCGGTTCACAAGTTCCCCCCAAAATTGTCGAGCCTGTTGTTGTGCCCCCGAGTATAGGCCGAGACGCGACAAAAGCAACAGCTCTCGCGAAATCGTTGACGCGAGCCGTGCGTCCTCTAAACTACATCAAGGGAAATTGTTAAGCGGCTGTTTGAGGTCAGGAACTTTGATTGCTGTCAAAATGCGTCATTTACTGGTTGGCAATGGCCCGCAGGGTTGCCAGGGGATTGACGGCTGTGAACGGCTTCACAAGTTTCGAAAGCTGTCCGACGGCGGAATCATCCGTTTGATTCGGCTGCGCATTCTCTGCTCGGCGCTGGTCTTGTTGCCGTTCGGATCGGCGGCCGATGTCTTCAAGTATGTCGACGCGCAGGGCAACGTCTTCTTCTCCGATGAACCGCTCAGCAGCCCAACTCTCAGGCTCGAGTGGAAGCGCACAGCCGCGCGGCTCGCAGCGCAGAACCGGGAGGTCTCGCGGACGCTTCGAGAAGAGCGGGCCGAGGCGCAGGCCCGGCTGGAGGCGCGGTTGCAGGCCCTAGACGGGGGCGGGGCGATTGTTGGCCGGCGGCCAACCGATGCAGTTTCCGGCTCGATGTGGGAACGGCGGCTGCGTTATGAGTCGCTGATTCAGCGCGCGGCAGACCGCCATGGCCTGATGCCAGAGCTGCTCCATGCGGTGATCCGGACTGAATCGGCCTACAAACCGAATGCGCTGTCGCATGCTGGGGCGTGCGGTTTGATGCAGTTGATGCCGGGGACCGCCGCACGGTTCCGGGTGGACGATATTTGGGACCCGGCCGAGAACATCGAGGGTGGGGCGGCCTACTTGCGTTTCCTGCTCGATCTATTCGAGTACGATCTTCGGTTGGCCCTTGCCGGTTATAACGCCGGAGAGAATGCCGTGAAGCGCTACGGTAACCAGATCCCGCCCTATCCGGAGACGGAAGACTATGTTCGCAAGGTCCTGCAGTTTCTCTGGGCGGAACAGGAGCATCGCCCATCCTGAGTACGCAGCTCGTCTGCCAGCATGAGGCATCCGCGTCCCGCTAGTGGGCCGAGCAGATCCTCTTGGGCGGTTGCGGTTACGCCCAGGGGACAGCCGGCCAGCATTCGGCCCCCACTGTTGGTCAAGTCGAGGGTGGCACTTGTGCCAACTGTTAAGCCGTGCGATGCCAATGGTGATGCGGCCACAGGCAGGCCTGACAACAGACCGGTCGCTGGTCCCTTCGGCTTCGGTCTCCTAAACCGGTGGCGAATCACGATGTGGCAATACACCAGGTGCGGGGGATATCGACCTTAGGGGATGCTTAGCCGCAGCAAACCCTGAGCCACAGAGTCAGCAGGCGCTGAGCCACAGCGGTCTTCGCGGTCCAAGGACAGCGTCAGCGGTGTAAGCGGTTCACAGGGTGCGAGCACCGAGCTGAGATGTCCCGCTCAGCGGCGTCAAGGTGCGTTGGCGGCCGCTGCCGAGACAGTCAGGCCAGATGAGCCAGAGGCGGGGCCAAAGCCAGTAAACGTCTGGTTTTTTCCTGCGCTGATGGTGGAATTGACGCGGAGGTTTGAACGAGCCGCTCGGTCTCTGGAGATCCCTCGACAAGCGTATCCTCAGTCAGCAGGCAAAGAGATGCTGGCTCGTCAAGAAGTAAGGAGCCGATCTATGCCGACGTCGACTGCGTTGATTCCATCGGGTGTCTCTGGTCTGGACGATGTCCTGCAGGGAGACCTGCGAAAGGGCCACCTGCGATGAGTCGCTGACTACCTTCCTGCGCCGGCATCGATCGTCATCCGGTCAAGCCGGTGGCGATGCCTGAGCTGGAAGCGGCCATCGCCGGGCGCTAGGGCGCCAATGCGCCAATGCGGTATGCGCTAATCTTCGGGCTGCCGGTCATTCGCCGGACAGCGACGTCTTGGCTGACGATCTTGCTGTCCATCAGGCAACCGCGCCCGTTCCGAGCCAGGTTCGCAGCAGGAAACCAGCGCCGTAGGCGAGCACCGCGGCGCCACTGCCGATGAGCAGGGTCTCGACGCCGGAGCGGAACCGCGACTGATCCAACGCCCAGCCCTTGGTGATGCCGACGCCGAGGAATGCCAGCGAGGTTGCAACGATGCTGGCGATGAAGGCCTGCTCTAGACTGAGGGTCGGAACGGCGAATGGGATCAGCGGGATCGCGCCGACGAGCACGAAGGCGGCGAAGGTCGCCGCGCCCGACTGCAACGGCTGGCCGGTGTCGCCTGGCTGCAGACCGAACTCCTCTTGGGTGATGGTCTTGGCCCAAAGCTCGGGGTCGGCGGCGAGAGTCTCAACGATGCGATCCAGTGTCTCGCCTTCGAAGCCTTTGGCGGAGAAGACCTCGCGCAGCTCGGCGCATTCGTGCTCTGGGATCTCCTCGATATGCCGCAGCTCCTCACGATGGGCCTGATCGGCGGCCTGGGCATCGCTCTTGGTGCCGAGATAGTTGCTGACCGCCATGCTGAAGCCATCTGCGAGCAGGCTGGCGACGCCCAGAATGATGACCACCAGGCTCGAGAAGCCGCCGCCGACGGCGCCGGCGACGACCGCGAAGCTGGTGATGCCGCCATCGATCGCGCCCAACACGGCGTCGCCGAGGTGTCCGCCACCGCCCTCGGATTCGAGTCGCGCGCGGACTTCGTCGGCATGGTGTGCGCGGGCGAGGTGCCAGCGTGAGCGTTGTCGAGGCTGTTTTGCGGGCATAGCGCGATGTGCTCCTTGGTTACGGGGATCGCCGACCGCAGCAAGCGATCGTGGTATTGATTGCAGAGATCGCCGACCTGCGGCAGGCGATCATGATTGGGGGTGCGATCGATCCGCTGGCGAGAGGTGATTCGATCGGGACGAGCGCCGACGCCGGATCAGGTGATGCGCCACCAGCTTGCCGAGCTGCACCAGGATCAGCGGCAGCAGCGAGAACCCGAGGATCAGCAGCCATTCGCCAAGGGTTGGGATCTGGATCGAGAGGATCGCCGCAAGGGGCGCGATGTAGGTCGCGACGATCAGCAGCGCGACGCCGACCGCGATCGCGATCCAGACATAGGGATTGCGCGTGACCTCGTTGAGCAGCAGAGGCGACTCGGTGCCACGCATGTTCAGCACATGCCAAAGCCGGGCGAAGCCGAAGGTCAGGAAGCTGATGGTCACCGCATGGGCGGTGTCGAGCTGCATCGGCCCGAGCGCGATAGCGAAGACGATCAGCACGATTGCCGCGATCAGCGCTCCATAGCCGCCGACAGCGGCCCAATGCCGGCGCATCAGGATGGGCTCATCGTGTGCGCGTGGCGGCTGCTGCATCACGCCGCGCTCGCCTGGGCTCAGGCCGAGCGCGAGCGCGGGCATCACATCGGAAACGAAATTGATGTAGAGGATCTGCAGTGGCAGCAAGGGCAGAGGCGCGGCCACCAGCGCCGCCGCCGCCACCGCCATGATCTCGGCGAGATTGCCAGAGAGCAGATAGACGATGAAACGGCGGATGTTGCTGAAGATGGTCCGCCCATGCTCGATGGCTGCGACCAGGGTTGCGAAGGCATCATCCTTGAGCACCATGTCCGAGGCCTCGCGCGCGACCTCGGTGCCGCGCTGACCCATGGCGATGCCGATGTCGGCCTTCTTCAGGGCCGGCGCGTCGTTGACCCCGTCGCCGGTCATGCCGACGATCCAGCCGGCGTCCTGATAGAGGCCGATGAGCTGCAGCTTCTCCTCGGGGCTGATGCGCGCGAACACCGAGCGCTCGAGCAGCTCGCGACGCGCGTCGTCATCGAGCTGCTCGAGATCGTCGAGCCGCGCGCCTTCGATCGCCGGCTCGTCGCTGCCAGCGATGCCGATCTCGGCGGCGATGGCCTGCGCCGTGGCGGCATGATCGCCGGTGCCCATCACGATGCGAATGCCGGCCTGCTGGCAGGCCGCAATCACGTCCTGGATGCCGCGTCGGGGTGGGTCGTAGAGGCCGGCCAGGCCGATCAGGGTCAGGCGTTGATAGGGGTCTTCGTCCTCGCGCTCGGCTTGCCGTTGTGCCAGTGCGAGCACCCGCAGCCCGTCAGCGGCAAGTGCCTCGCTGCGCTGCTGCCAGTGTTCGCGCGCCTCGTCATCGAGCGCGGTCTCGCCGTCCGCGGTGAGGACCTGGTCGCAGACGTCGAGCACCGACTCCGGTGCGCCTTTGACGGCGATCCGGAAGCCGTCATCGCTTTGATGGACGGTCGCCATCATCTTCAGGTCGGGATCGAAGCTGATCTCGCGCTGCTCTGGCCAACGCTCGAGCAGCTCAGGGCGATGCAGGCCGGCGAGTGCGGCAGCTTCGAGCAGGGAGACCTCAGTGGGATCACCGGTGGCGTTGGAGAGGGCATCGGCTTTGGCGCTGCCGCCAGTGTCAGCTTTCGCATTCTCGCCAGCAAAAGCATGGGCGTTGGCGTTGGCGTTGGTCTTGGCATCGCCACCAGCCTCGGCTTTCGCAGTCCCGCCAGCGGGGACATCGACGTTGTCGCCAGCGCCAGCGCGCGCATCGGAATCACCGGGTATTGCTTGGCTCCCGAGCTCGGCGTTGTTGCAAAGGGCGCCGGTCTCGAGGGCAGCGCGAGCAGCCGGCTCATTGGCCAGATCCAGGGTTTCTCCGTCGATCGTGATCCGGGTGCCGGCCCTGACTTCGCCGTCGCCACTGCCTCCACGATGGCGCTCATCTCGACGGCCGTCTTCGTCATGACGGCTGTGTTCGTCTTGACTACGGCTTTCGGTGGCTTCCGTCGTCGTCTGGCCTGGGCGCTCGAAGCACAGGGTGCCTTGCTCGAGGGCGAGCTGTGCCAGCACCATCCGGTTCTCGGTGAGGGTGCCGGTCTTGTCGGTGAAGATCAGGCTCGCGGCACCGAGCGTCTCCACCGCCGAGAGCCGTTTCACCACCGCGTTGCGCCGGGCCATCTGACGCATGCCCTGGGCCAAGGCCAGGGTCGCGACCACGGGCAGTCCCTCGGGGACCGCGGCGATGGCCAGTGCGATGGCCGTCTCCAACATCACGAGCAGATCCTTGCCGGCGATCAGACCGGCGCCGGCGACCACCACCGCGATCGCCAGCGTCAGCCAGACCAGGCGACGGCCGAGGCGATCAAGCCGCTTTTCCAACGGCGTCGTGGACTGCTCGGCCTGCGCCACCAGATCCGAGATGTGGCCCAGCTCGGTCTCCATGCCGGTGGCGACGACGACGCCGCTGCCCGAGCCCTGGGTCACGGCGGTACCCTTGTAGGCCATGTTGTAGCGTTCGCCTAGCGGCGGCGCTTTGCCCGTCGCTTCTTCCGTAGAGCCTAGCTTCCTGTCTTCTATTGCCTCTTCCCTGAGATCTTCTTCCTCATTGCCTTCCCCTTTATTGCCTTCCCCTTCGCCTTTCCCGGCGCCGCTCTTTACGTTGTCCTTCTCCTCTGGCCTGACTTCCGATGCGGACTCGATCGCCTCGATCCGTTTGTCGACCGGCACCGACTCGCCGGTCAGCGCGGCCTCATCGCATTGCAGCCGATTCGCCTCGAGCAGGCGCAGGTCGGCCGGCACCAGGTCGCCAGCATCGAGCAGCACGATGTCGCCCGGTACCAGCTCATCGGCCGGGATCTCGCGGCTGTGGCCCTCACGCAGCACCCGCGTCTGGGTCTTGCCCATGCGCTGCAGGGCCTCCATCGCACGCGTCGCCCGCAGCTCCATCGCGAAGCCGATGAGGGTGTTGACCAGGATCGCGGCACCAATGGCGATCGCCTCGATGACCTGCCCGAACAGCAGCGCTGCACCAGAGGCCGCCAGCAACAGCAGCACGACGATGCTGGTGAGCTGATCGATCAGGATGCGCCAGGCCGGGCGCGAGCGCGTCTGGCGCAGCGCATTGGGGCCATACTGCTCGCGCCGCTCGCGCACTGCGGCCTCAGAGAGGCCGTTGTCGGCATCGCTGTCGAACTGCTCGAGCGCGGTCTCCGGCGGGTGTTGGTAGGAATTGGCCATCTGCGAGGAAGGGCTATCTCGGGTCTCGCTCGGGGCTTAGGTCGAGGGTGCTGTGCATCCCAGTTTCCATTAGCTCTCTGCTGGATCGTGATTGATGCTTTGGGCCGGGGCCAGAGACGGCTGCGCCCTCGGTGGTCTAACTCGACAGGGATGGCAATTTATATGCCATTCTGAGGGCTTTCTCTTGGATTCTTGAATCAATGGCGGGTGAGCGGTCGTCGTCTTGTGGTCGTCTTGTGCGACGAGTTTCGACAGCTTGAGCGACCGACCTGGCCTGAGCCGCGTCTGACAGCGGTCGGGCCTGCGATGGCTGGTTGCTATGAGCCATGGGGCTGTCAAAAGAACCGCCTTTGCCCCGTGTGCTCCGCTCGACAGCCGCTATCGCCACTCAGCCCGCGGCTACCTCATGACGGATTCCGCGAGTCCAATTTGGTCGGCTCGGCGTCGAGCGCTTCCCGATCAACGGATTGCGCGCGGTAGATGGACGCTGGCACGCGCCGTGCTGAGAGCGAGCGTGCCGCAGTCTCCGTCACGGTCACCCCGGCACATCCTGCAACTGACACAACCGGATGAGGAGCCATTCATGTCTGTCGCCAAGATCATCGAGGTCACCGCCGAATCGACCGAAAGCTTCGAGAGCGCGATTCGCACCGGCATCGAAGAGACGAGCAAGAGCCTCAAGAACATCGAAGGGGCCTGGGTCAAGGAGCAAAAGGTCGTCGTCAACGACGGCAAGATCATCGGCTTTCGCGTCGATATGAAATTGACCTTCGTCATGGAGTGAGCAGCTCTTCGCCGCTTCAACGCCAACACTGAAAAACGGAGGAAAACCGCTGTTTAGCTATCCCACGAGTGTCGACAGTCTCTTGCGCGCCGATAGCTTGGCCTCATGGGCTGACCCCTGCTGCAGTGACAGCCAGGTGAGCAGGTTCTCGCGGCTGATCAGGCCGACCAGGCGGCCATCCTTCCCGTCGCGATGGAGGCTCCATGATCTCGGTCTGCGCAGCACTTACTGACAGGACGCCAAGCTCCCCGATCCGCCTTCAGATCCGGAGGTCGGTATCGAATCGCTCCTAAGAGCCAGCGTTGACCGCCGCGCCGCTCGACGCCGAGGGCGATGAGGCTCAGGGCGAGGAGACAGGGCAGGGTGCGGTGATCGTGCCGATCGACGTCACCGACCGCAAGCGCGCCGAACAGAATACGCAGATCGCGCGGGAGGTCGCGGCCCATGCGGCGCGCGTCAATGCGATCGGCGTGCTCGCCACCTCACTGGTGCACGAGCTGGCTCAGCCGCTGAACGCCGCGGCCTTCTTCGGGCGTGTCGCGCTCGAGCAGCTGCAAGGCGCCGATGCGACGCAGCGCCCCACGGATGCGGCGATGCTGGAGCCGATGATCGCCAAGGCCGATGCCCAGCTCGAGCGCGCCGGTGCCATTGTCGAGCGGCTGCGTGATTGCTTGCGTCATAAGGAGGTCCGGATGCAGCCGGTTGAGCTCGACCCCCTGGTTGAGCACACGCTGGAATTGATCGGCTGGTTTGCGAGCCAACGCCAAGTCGAGCTGCGTTTTACCTCGGGCTCGTCCGGTCTCTGGCTGCTTGGTGACCCGGTTCAGCTCGAGCAGGTCATGGTCAACCTGATCTGCAATGGGGTACAAGCCATTGATGAAGCAGAGATGCCCGAGCAGCGGGTGACCATTGAACCTGTTCCCGCACCTCCGAGGTCAGCCCCATGGCCCAGACCGACGGCCAGACCGACGCGGGCTCGCCGACGGTCCAGGTCACGGTGCGCGATACCGGCCCTGGACTGGATGTGGAGAATGAGAGCGCCTTGTTCGATCTGTTCGCCTCAAGCCGCAGCTCCGGGCTTGGGATGGGGCTGCCGGCCAGCCGCGACATCGTGGAGGCCCATGGTGGCAAGCTGTGGGGCGATCCAAGCTCGAGCGGGGGCGCCGGGTTCCGTTTTATGCTGCCGCTTGCCACGACAGGAGAACCATGATGGATGAGGAGCAAAGCGTCTATATCGTCGATGACGACGACGCCATGCGCGAATCGATGCAGCTGCTGCTGGAGATGCTCGGCTATCGGGTGCAGGGCTTCGGCAGTGCCAAGGCACTTCTCGCCTCCTGCTCTGACGATGATCGCGGCTGCCTGGTGCTCGACATGCGCATGCCGGAGATGACCGGCCTGGAGCTGCAGCAGGCGCTGCGTCAACGCGGCTATGACCTGCCGATCATCTTCCTGTCCGGATTCGGCGATGTGCCGACGACGGTGCGAGCGGTCCAGTCGGGCGCGGTGGATTTCCTTGAGAAGCCGGTCAGCAAGAGCAAGCTGACCGAGCGCATCGAGCGTGCCTTCGAGATCGACCGCCGACGCCGTGACGAAGCGAGCGCGGTGGAGGCCGTGCGCACGCGCTGCGCGACCTTGACCCCACGCGAGCAGCAGGTGATGACGTTGGCGACCCAAGGCCTATCGAACAAGGACATCGCGCGCGAGCTCGAGATCAGCCCGCGCACGGTCGAGACCCACCGGGCAAAGATGATGGAGAAGATGGAGGCCGACGGTCTTGCGATCCTGTGCAATATGGTCGCCCTCTGTCCGCCTGGTGAGGAAGATGCCGCTGGCGCGAGCTGAGCGCCTATATTGCCAACTACAGTTGCCAAATGGTCCACTGTAGCTGACACTTCGAGCATGTTTGAGATTCTGAAGACCGCAACCTTTGAACGTTGGCTAAGCGGTCTACGTGATCGGCGCGCAGTAGCTCGCATCAATGCCCGGTTGCGTCGTGTCAGCGCTGGCAATGTGGGCGATGCGCAGCCTGTTGGCGAGGGTGTTTAAGAACTGCGCATTTTCTACGGGCCGGGCTACCGGCTGTATTTTATCCGCCAAGGCGTGGCGATCATCGTGTTGCTGTGCGGGGGCGATAAGTCAACACAGCGACAAGAAATCGCGCTGGCCAAGGCGTTAGCGAGTGATTTGGAAGACAGGCCATGACTGAGCAGCTTAGCCGTTGGGACGCGGCCGATTACCTGAACACCGATGAAGACATCCAGCTTTACCTAGAAGCCTGCGTCGAAGATGATCCGGGCGATGGCTCTTTGATTCGGCTGGCATTGGGGGATGTCGCCCGCGCCCGGAATCTCAGCGAATTGGCGCGTGATGTCGGCGTGAGCCGGGAAGGATTACGCAAGGCGCTCTCGGTAGAGGGCAACCCCTCATTTGCGCTGATGGTGAAGACCACGCATGCGCTCGGGCTCAATATGCAGTTGACCTCAGCGCCGGCATCGCATCCGCACTGATGCTGTTGGCAATCGCTGTCAATTGCCAATAGGCATCCTCGGCGGTGCCGTCTTCCACCTCAGCTCGATCTCGCCGGCGCTGAGCGGTGCGCGGCCACCTCAGCACGCAGGATGTTAGGCTCGCCGCTTGATCCTGTGCGGAGGTTTGAGGCGAGTGGCGAGCAAAGAAGACAGCACTGCAGGTCACGCAGAGGCGCCGGTGAACCCTGCGGATAATGCGGAGGCGCCGACGACAAACGCGGAGGCGCCGTGGAGGACAGCAGCGGATAACGATACCGAGGGAGAGGAGGACCCGGGGGCGAGCACTGGCAGCATCGCGTTAAGGCGCTATCCCCCATCGGTTGGGTGATTTGCCCGGCAACCGATTGTATGCGGACCCTCAGCTCAGCTGTGCGATCAGGGCCTGGCAGAACATCGGCAGATCGCCCGGGTGCCGGCTCGAGATCAGCGGGCCATCGACGACCACCGTTTCGTCCTCCCACTCAGCACCGGCGTTGCGCAGATCATCTTTGATCGACGGTGCCGAGGTGACGCGTCGGCCGCGCACGATCTCCGCCGAGATCGGCACCCAGCCGGCGTGACAGATGAAGGCGATGGGCCGCTCCAATGCCGAGACGCCTTGTACCAGCTCGAGCAGCGGCTGGTCGCGACGCATCCGATCGGGGGCATAGCCGCCTGGGATGATCAGCGCATCGAGCTCATCTGCGCGGACTGAGCCGGCAGCCTCTTCGGCATCAGCAGTCAGGCCATGCTTGCCCCGATAGGTCGTTTTCGCAGTGCCGATGAGCCGGGTCTGCGCACCCGCCTCGCGCATTCGAATCAGCGGATACCAGAGCTCCAGGTCTTCGAAGAGATTCTCGACCAGAACCCCAATGGTCCGGTTGTTAAGCTCGTTTGCCATGCGTCCTCCAGCGACAGGTCGATGTGGCGGGTCAATGTGGCCGAGAAAACGCACGGATGATGCCAAATCCTCACGCCGGGCGTTCCGACGCCTCGGAATCGGCTTCTTGCTGTGATGAATGCGTCGTACCGGGAGCGCCGGTGAGGGTGCTGAGCCATTCCATCGGCAGCGGAAAGACGGCGGTGGTGGCGCGATCGCTGGACATGTCGGCGAGGGTCTGCAGGTAGCGCAGTTGCAACGCCTGCGGTTGCGTGGAGATGACCTCCGCCGCGCCGCGCAGACGCTCAGAGGCTTGCATCTCGCCCTCGGCATTGATCACCTTGGCGCGGCGGTTGCGCCCGGCCTCGGCCTGACGGGCGATCGCGCGGATCATGCTCTCGTTCAGATCCACATGCTTGACCTCGACATTAACCACCTTGATCCCCCAAACGTCGGTCTGATCATCGAGGATGTTTTGGATGTCGCGATGGATGTCGCGATGGATGTCGCGATGGATGTCGCGATGGATGTCGCGATTGAGTCGTTCTCGTGAAGACGACGCCACGCTGATACTCGGGCAGGATGCGGATCGCCGCGCCCAAGGACAGAATGATCAGGCCCAGAGGGAGGAGGTAGGTCAGGAATGCGCTATAGGCCATGGGTTACTCCATCGAAGGGTTGGCGGATGGCGAGTGGTCGGGTGAAGAGACGGGCGCGACCTCGAGCTTGAGGCCTTTGACGGCGAGCACCCGCATCGAATCGCCACGTCGGACCGGGGACTGGCTACTGGCTACTGGCCTGCCAGAGCCCGCCCAGCCCGCGGATGTACGCGACGGCGTCGTTGACCAGCTTGCGCCCCTTGGCGTCGGTGGCGACGGTGGGAGCGGCTTCTGCGGGGGCCGGCTCGGCCTCGAACCCGGGCCCGGGCTCGTGACCGTTGTCGCCGTCGTTGGCATCCTCATTCCCGTCCGCCGGGGCTTCGGGGGCCGGGAACTGGCAGGCGGGCGGCTTTCGATGAGCCGTCGGGGTCCAATGCGCGCTGGGTGGCTGGGGTATTTCGGCCGCCGCTGGTTCAATGCGCCCGCGGCGATATCGATAACCGGGATGCAGAAGCGCCTTCGGCCTCGCTCCCGGCGTTCTCGAACCCGGCGAACGGGTGTTCGACATCGGCTGCGGTTGTGGCGGCTTGGCCGAGCACGCTGCGCGTCACTATGACGTGCAGGTGGTCGGGCTGACTATCTCGCGCGAGCAGGCGCAGTTGGCGCGGCAGCGCTGCGCCGGGCTGCCGGTCGATATCCGGCTCCAGGATTATCGGGAGCTGGACGGGCGTTTCGACAAGATCGCCTCGGAGGGCATGTTCGAGCACGTCGGTCGCAAGAACGACGTGGCCTTCTTCGACACGGCCGCGCGGCTGCTGAAAGAGGACGGCCTGTTCCTACTCCATACCACCGGCACCAGCGCCGCCACTCCGGTCAATGACCCCTGGATCGACCGCTACATCTTCCCCAACGGCGAGCTGCCCAATGCCGAGCGACTCGCCCAGGCGCTGCGACCGCGCTTCGTGCTCGAGGATTGGCATGCGTTCGGACCGGGCTACGAGCGTACTTTGATGGCCTGGTGGGCGAACGTCGAGCAGGCATGGCCAGCGCTCGCGGAAGCTGGCTACGACGAACGCTTCCGGCGCATGTGGAAGTACTACCTGCATTGTTCGACGGGGTTGTTCCGTTCGCGCAACGGTCATCTCTGGCAGCTGGTGCTGAGCCGTCCGGGCGGGCGCAGCGAAACCTATCGAGCACCGCGTTGAGACCGGCGCGACCTGCGCCGGCCGGGCGTCTTCCTCAGTCGCATCTGCCGTTGCGCCAGCCAGCGCCGCACCAGGTGCAGCGCGCCCCGCTGCTCTTTATGGGATGAGTCATGCGGGATTCATCGTCCGGGATGGCGCCCTACCACGAGCGTTAGTCCTCGCCGATGACGCGCTCGTCTTTTGGGCGGGAAAGGAGCTTCTCGGCCTCTGATTGGTGCTTGGCGAAGATCATCCGGTAGTCGGCGTCATCGCCTTCGGCGCGCTCGGCGCGGAGGCTACGCACGATGCTGCGGGCATCCTGGTAGCGGTCCTTGGTATCGATATGGGTCAGGACGAGGTTGGGCCGGATCTTGTAGACGAAGTAGGGCATACCACAGCTTTCCATCTTGGTGCCCCGGGCGGCTCTTGCCGGCAAGCGCGGCGCCCGGGCCGGGGTGGTTCAAACAGCGCGCCGGCTTTGTCGCAGAAATGGTGATGCGGCGCAAGCATTCATAGATGGGCGTGGCCGCTCGTTCGGCGCGCGGTTGACAACGCGAGTGCTGCCGGACTGTCCGTTGGTGCGGCGGCTGAGTGCCCGTCAGCAGATGACTTCCCGATTCCGAGGCAAAGGCGGGTCCCGGCAGCTGCTGGAAGCAAATAATGGACAAGCCCCTGGCGATTCCCAGGCGCGGATGGGCTGCCATCCGCGCCGGCGCCTTAGGTGCCCTATCAAGACAGCCGCTTGACTCGCGCAACCTCCTGATCTAACTGGCTAGGGGGGATTCTGTTAGGCTTCTTGGATCAGCGCAGATTCTTCTTATAGCTCGGGATCTTGGCGTTGCGAGCCTTCGAGAAGTTGGCGAACTCCATGGTTACGCTGGCGAGCTGGACGCCGCTGAAATCGGCATCGGTGACGATCGCGCCGCGCAGGATGGCGCCGCCAAGGACCGCCCCGGTGAGGTCGGCCCCGGTCAGGTCGGCGTTGCGGAGGTTCACATCCTGTGCCGAGACGTTGTGTAGCCGGGCCCGGCTGAGATCGGCACCTTCGAGGTTGGCCAGGTTGATCACTGTGAAACCGCCCGCCTGCGAGCTGGTCAGATCGGCCTCGCGGAGGTTGGCGTTGACCAGATTCGCGTCGTTGAGGTGGCAATCGCGCAGATCGGCCGAGCACAGGTTGGCCTCGCGCAGATTGGCCTGGATGAAGAGCGCGCGTGAGGCGGTGACATGACAGAGGTTGCTGTGGCAGAAATCGGCGCCGCGCATGTCGGCGCCATTCAGACGCGCCCGCTGCAGTGTGGCGAAACGGATCTCGGCCTTTCGCAGGTCGGCACCGTCCAAGATCGCATCACTGAGATCGCACTGGCTGAGTACAGCGGCTGCCGCCGGTCGTTCCGAGCCAGCCCGCACCCGTGATAGGTCCGCGCCGCTCATGACCGCTTCGTTGAGGTGGGCGCTGAGCAGTCTGGCCCCGACAAGGGTTGCTTCGCGCAGATCGGCTCCGACCAGATCGCTGAACTCGAGATTCGCGTCGGTCAGGTCCATGCCGCGCAGGTCGGCGCCGTTCAGCCGCATATCGCGTAGATCGGCGCCGATGAGCGAATCGCCTTCGACCGAGGCCAGCACCTCGCCCGTGTCTTTGTGTTTGATCTCGACCATGGTGTCCTCCTCGGATGATGGTGGTTGCCGACCGCGGCACGCTTGATCGTCTTAGGTGGTGAGTGGCCGTTGCTCACAGCGAATCCGAGTCGACGGCCCGATCCGCTATGCTATCCACCCCCTGCCGCCTTTGCATCAGAATACAGAGCAGGCTATCACCGCAGCTCCTGGAGGAGACGATGAAACTCGAGACCATGGCCATCCATGCCGGCTTCGAACCGGACCCGACGACGAAGTCAGTCGCGACGCCGATCTACCAGACGACCAGCTATGCGTTCGACGATACCCAGCACGGGGCCGACCTGTTCGATCTGAAGGTCCAAGGCAATATCTACACCCGAATAATGAATCCGACCAGCGACGTGCTCGAGCAACGGGTCGCGGCGATGGAAGGTGGGGTGGGTGCGCTGGCTTTGGCGTCCGGGATGGCGGCTGTGACGAATGCGATCTTCACGCTGGCCCAGTCCGGCGACAACATTATCGCCACCTCGACCCTCTACGGGGGGACCTACAACCTGTTCGCTCATACGCTGCCGCGGCTCGGGATCGAGGTCCGGCTGGTCAAGCCCAACGACATCGATGCGATGGCTGCGCAGATCGATGCCAACACCAAGGCGGTCTTCTGCGAGTCGATCGGCAATCCGGCTGGCAACGTCGCCGACCTCAAGGCCGTTGCAGAGATGGCCCACGCGCAGGGGGTGCCGGTGATCTGCGACAACACGGTGCCGAGCCCTTACCTATGCCGGCCGTTCGAGCATGGCGCTGACATCGTCGTGCACGCGCTGACCAAGTACATGGGCGGGCACGGCACCACCATCGGCGGCGTGCTGGTCGACTCCGGCAACTTCCCCTGGGCCGAGCACGCCGAGCGGTTCCCGATGCTGAACGAACCCGATGTCTCCTACCATGGGGTGGTCTATACCGAGGCACTCGGCCCTGCCGCCTATATCGGGCGCGCGCGGGTGGTGCCGCTGCGCAACATGGGCAGCGCGATCTCGCCGTTCAACAGCTTCCTGATCCTGCAAGGGATTGAGACCCTTCCGGTGCGCATGGACCGTCATTGCGAGAACGCCTTGGCCGTCGCCGACTTCCTCAAGGCGCATGAGAAGGTGGAATGGGTCCGCTATGCTGGCCTGCCGGACAGCCCGGACTATCCGCTGGTGCAGCAGTACATGGACGGCGGAAAGGCGAGCTCGATCCTGTCGTTCGGCATCCGCTGCGGCTCTGGTTCCGGATCAGGCGGTGGCCGCGAGGCGGGCGCCCGCTTCATCGATGCGCTCAAGCTTGCGGTCCGGCTCGTCAATATCGGGGATGCGAAGACCCTGGCCTGCCACCCGGCGACCACGACCCACCGGCAGCTCTCGGCTGCGGAGCTCGAGTCTGCCGGGGTCTCCGAGGATCTGGTCCGGCTCTCGATCGGCATCGAGCATGTCGACGACATCATCGCCGATCTGGATCAGGCCCTGGCGGCGGCATGATCCGGGCGGGCAGGGTCATTGCGAGGCAATCGGGCCCTCCTCCAAATGTGCTGCCTCTCGATCGACCTTGCCATGATACCGCGGCGTCGTTGTTTCGGAGGCCGAGGCATTGAGGCGCTGCATCGGGCCTTGGAGGGTCGATTGGACCGTCTGGCAGGCTAGTGGCTGTCCAGAGACTACGTCCTGATTGTAGAGCCGCCGGTCGTTGCGGCTCCGGGAAGCAAATGATGGACGGATTCCTAAGCCTGACGGGCCGGGCGCAGAGGCCCCGCGCTCTCGCCCCGGCTCGCTGCGCGGGTGCTCGGCCGCGCTGGACGGAACCTCCGACGACTCGCTGGCGGCCGACGCGTCTGGAACGGAGGGGCCAAACAGGGATCGAATGGGGCGGAGTGGGTCCGTATCCGTTGGAATGCTGGTCGGACTTGCCTGCTCGTCCTCGCTTCGGAGGTCGCTGGGTGCCGTTACACCGGGCCCATCGTAAACGCCGATTTGATCTAACCGCTCAGATGCCTGCCTATGTTCAAGATCGCTACCCTGATCACACCAACCCTGACCTTTTTCGCTGGACTGACGGCTGGCGCGCTCGTGTTCTCAGCGCCCGGCGAGCAACAGCCCGAGACAGCGCCGCTAACTGACCCAGGGCAAGCGCCCGCAGCGAGAGCGTTAACCGTCAAGTCTGGCGAGGAGGAATCAACCGAGGCGGCCACGGCGGCGACGGCCGAACCGGAGGTTGAGCCTTCTGTCGCAGCACCGCCGCCAGAGTTTGTCGAGCGCATCGATCGGATCAGCGATGCCTGGGGCCGAATGCAGTCGGAGCTCGCCGACCTGCGTCAGCGGGTCGCGATGCTGGAACGTCGACCGGTACCTGCGGCCGCAGCAGAGCGGGAAGGGGATGACCGCCCTCGGCGCGCTCGGACGCCAGAGCAGCAGCGCGACGCCTTGGTCCAGGCGGGTGTCGCGATCGATGTGGCCGAGGATCTGGTCTTGCGACGCAGCGAGGTTTCGCTGCGCCGGTTGGAGCTCCGCGATCGGGCGATTAGGGAGGGCTGGATCAACAGTGATCGCTATCGGGAAGAGCTGCAGCGGATCAACGCGGACCGAGTGTCGGTGCGGGATGAGGTGGGCCCCGAGGTCTATGATCGGTTCCTCTATGAGACGGGCTCAGATAACCGGGTGTTGGTCGACGCAGTGATTCCCGGCTCGGCGGGTGATCAGAATGGTCTGATGCCCGGCGACGTCGTCGAGCGCTATGCGGAGACCGCAATCTTCGATCCACGCGATCTGCGGAATGCGACCAGCGATGGGATCAGCGGAGAGCTGGTCCCGGTTCAAGTGCGCCGAGAGGGTGAGCTGCAAGAGATATGGCTGCCTCGGGGGCCAATCGGTATTCAGCTAGAGACAGCCCGCATTGAGCCGCGGGGCTAATGCGAGGATCGGCGCCCGCGGGCGCCGATCGTGATCCGTGATCTGTATCGGCTGTATTAAGCGTCTTATTTGCAGTGGCTGCAAATCCCTTCTGTCGGCGCCTCTAAAAACGCGCTCAAAACGCCCGCTTGACTTGCACAAATGTCCCCGATTTGGAAGGCTGCAGATGTCATTCTGCTAGGGCTTCTCAATGCCAGTGGAGTGCCGCCAGCCAGTCCTCAAGATTCAGTACGCGTAGACCCGTGCGCTAGAGAGCGCACAGCGCTGCCTGTGCTTGGCATGATGTCAAGCTCGACGACGAGCGATTGCGTTTATCTGCTTGCGAGCTAGACTGACATCAGCTTAGTCCAACAGGTTTCCTGAAAATGTCACAGAACGGTGCCAGGCAGCCCTCGAGGGAACCGGTTGCGTTATCTCAGAAACAGCGATACATCAGTCTGCTAGAGGATACCGGGGTGCCCGAGGCGGAGCACCCGGAGTATGTCAGCGCGGTCGAGGCGTTTCTGCGGGCACTTCGACCCGCTACGCTGCACGCCCTCTCCACCGATGCGGTTACCGACTATCTCGAACGACTCTGCCAACGCCCTGATCTCGAGGACGAGCAGGTGCGCCGGGCCATTGGGGCGCTGCGCTTGTTACTGCTGCAACTGACGCGCACGCCGGCCGGACAGGAGGTCGATTGGTCAGGCTGGTTGGAACGCCGTCGTGCGGTCTCTCCCGAAACCGCGTCACCCCCGTCAAGAACGGTTGATGCTCCCGAGACCCATACGCCAGTCGCGACCGGTGCGCCGCGCATTGCGCGCGCTGCACAGACCTTTCCGATTTTGAACGAATTGGCGGCAGCTGTTCAGCAGCGCAGGTATTCGGTGCGCACTGAGCAGTCCTATATCGATTGGTGTAACCGGTTTCTCGCGTTTTGTTCCGATAAGGAGCTAGAGCAGATCGAGCAAGCGGATGTCCAGCGTTTTCTGCGGCATCTCGAAGAAGAATGTGGGTTGGCGCCGAAGACCCAGAGCCTAGCCTACAATGCCGTTGCGTTCTTTTTTCAACACGTCTTGGATAAGCCGCTGGACGGCGCTTCAGTCGACAGGAAGAGGCCACAGCGGCAGCCGCCGACGATACTCGAGCGCGCTGAGGTCAAGCGCCTTCTCGAGACGATGAGTGGCAGCCTAGGGCTGATGGCGCATCTGCTCTATGGGACTGGGATGCGCCTGATGGAATGCGTGCGCCTCAGGGTGCGCGATATCGATTTCGAGCAATGTACGATCAGTGTCCGTGATCGCAACGGCGAAAAGGACCGGGAGGTCCCCTTGCCGGAGACGCTGCATGAGCGGCTGCGGCAGCATTTGCAAGAAGTGGCTGCGCAATATCGTGAGGATGTGACGAGCGGTGTTGCTGCGGCCAGTCTTCCGGCGGCCGTAGCCGAGGAGTCACCCGAGGTGGCGCGTGAATGGGCGTGGCAGTATGTCTTTCCGAGTGCGCAGCTTTCACGCGATCCGGCGTCCGGGCAGGTTGGGCGCACGCATCTCCATGCGTCCTCGTTGCAGCGCGCGCTCCGTTCGGCAGCGCAGAGAGCGCAAATCGACACCCGCGTCAATGCGCAGGCATTACGGGATGCATTTGCCATTCATGTGCTGGACAGCGGTTGCGATATCCGCACGCTCCAAGGCTTGCTTGGCCATACGGATATCTCGACGACAATGCGCTATGCGCGGCTCGGCAATCGGGCTGAGCCCATTCGGGTGAGCAGCCCGATCGATACGATCTGACCAGCCGAATGGACCTCAATCCCAGCTCAGCGCGCCACCGGTCTGGTACTCGGTGACCCGGGTCTCGAAGAAGTTCTTCTCCTTCTTCAGGTCCAGTACCTCGGACATCCAGGGGAACGGATTGGTCGCGCCCGGGTACTGCTCGGGCAGACCGATCTGCGCGCAGCGTCGGTTGGCGATGAAGTGCAGGTACTCCTCGAACATCGGCGCGTTCAGGCCGAGCACGCCGCGCGGCATGGTCTCATGGGCATAGTCGGCCTCGAGCTGGACCGCGTCGCGGATCATGGTCACTAGCTCGTCTTTGAAGTCGGCCGTCCAGAGGTGCGGGTTCTCGATCTTGATCTGGTTGATCACATCGATGCCGAAGTTCATGTGCATTGACTCGTCGCGCAGGATGTACTGGAACTGCTCGGCGGTGCCGGTCATCTTGTTGCGTCGGCCCATGCTCAAGACCTGTACGAAGCCGACGTAGAAGAAGATCCCCTCGAAGATCACATAGAAGGCGATCAGCTCACGCAGCAGTCGGCGGTCGTTCTCCGGGGTGCCGGTGTGGAAGTGCGGGTCGGCCAGGTACTGCGTGTAGGGCAGCGCCCACTCGGCCTTGCGCGCGACCGACGGGACCTCGCGGTACATGTTGAAGATCTCGCCCTCGTCCAGCCCCAAGGACTCGACGACATACTGATAGGCGTGTGTATGAAGCGCCTCCTCGAAGGCCTGACGCAGCAGGTACTGGCGGCACTCGGGGTTGGTGATGTGCCGGTAGACCGCGAGCACTAGGTTGTTGGCGACGAGCGAGTCGGCGGTCGAGAAGAAGCCGAGGTTGCGCTTGATGATGGTGCGCTCGTCGTCGGTGAGGCCCTGTGGGTCCTTCCAGAGCGCGATGTCCGCGTTCATGTTGATCTCCTGCGGCATCCAGTGGTTGGCGCAGGCGTCGAGGTATTTCTGCCAGGCCCAGTCGTACTTGAAGGGCACGAGCTGGTTGAGGTCGGCGTTGCAGTTGATGATCCGCTTGTCATCGACACGCACCCGGCCGGCGCCGATCTCCAGATCCTCGAGGCCGGTCGCCCCGCCGGCAGCGGGGGTCTCACTCGCGGACCCCGGAGCCATCGCTTGTGCTGAGGCGCCCGACTCGTCCTTGGCCTTGAGTGCCCTCGGCGGGTCGTCGTCGAGCAGGGCAGGCTGATGGGGGCCGGGATTGGGACTCACGACTGGTGCACTGCCGGCAGTGGCCATCAAGGCGGCATTCGACACCATTCCGCCACCAGGACGCACCGGGTCCCCACCGTCATGGGTTGCGCCTTGGTGCGGTCCGGACAGCTCGAAGTCCTCTGAATCGTTCAACCCCTGCTCATTGGGCTCGACCGGTGGCGCCAGGTCAGTCGGTGGGGTTGCGTTGGTGGTGCGCTTGTGAGTGCGGGCAGTGGCGAGTGGGTCATCCCAATTCAACATGATTCTCTGTTCTCCGTGGCGGGGTTGAGGTTGCACGCGGATCAGGGCGATCGGGCGCTAGGGGGTGTCGGTCTTGCTGCTCGGCGTCAGGGTATGAGCGCCGCTCAGAAGAGAGCCAGCCCTGCCGCTGGCGCCGCGGGCATCGGCGATCGAGATCAGCCAGTAGGCCAAGCCGAGACCGAGGATGACGCTGCCCATCCCGACGAGGTCCAGGGCCGAGTACTCCTCCATGTCCAGGATGATGAGCTTCCGAGAGATCGCCATGATGGCCGTGGCGACCACGAGCTTCATCGGGAAGACGTCAGCACGGATGTACAACGTGATGTTGGAGAAGATCTCGTAGGCGATCAGCACAGCCAGGAACGCCCCGAACGTCTTGATGATGTCCGGGATCAGGAAGTACGGCGGGGTAGCCAGATTCAGGTAGATCGTGTGGATGACGCTGGCGACGCCGACCAGGATGACCACAACCATCGCGATCGCGAGCAGGTAGGCTGCCAAGCGCATGATTCGATGCAGCCAGCGCAGGATGAAGTCACGTTCATTCGTCGGCAGCTCCTGATGGGCGCTCAGATTGTCGTTCGGCTCCGTCATAGGTGATGCACTCGATTGCAAAGGTGAATCGGTTGGCTGGCATCCGCGATTTGCTCGCCCCCGCGCAGTTCAGGGACACAGGAACGGCGATCCCTCGTCAAGGCTTGAGATCACATCCGGTTGCGGGACACTCTCGGAGGAGGCCGCTTCGACGGTTTCATTCCCCCATTGCTGCCAGTGTGGGCGCGGAAATCGTGCGAACAGCTCCAGGTAGGGGCCTGGTGAGCAGCGCTCGATCAGCTCGTAGACCTCCTCAGGTTTACGCGAGTGCTCGCGCTTGCGGGTTGCCAGCAGGTTTACCTGGGTACGGCCGGCGGCGAGCGTGCGGAGACTTCCGCGCACGCCGAACAACAGTAGCTCGGTGACGTTACGGAAGTAGAACCCGACACCGCGGCCGTCCGGACCCCCATCCCTGCGAACCTTGTACCAGACCAGGTTCGTCTTGTAGGTGAAGCCCCATGCCTGCATCACCTGAAGCCCCTCGGCGAGCAGCGCATTCGGCACCCACAGGTAGAGATGGGCCGACTCGGTGCATAACTGATTGATCGGCAGAGCACTAATCGCCTCTAGGTCGAGGGTCGGGTAGCGCAGCAGCCGCTGGTGCTCGGGCGCCATCTTCCCGGTCCGGTTCTGGAAGCGCCAAGGCGGGTCGGCAAGCAGCGTCGTGAAGCGTCCCTCGACGCGGTTCATTAGATCCACCGCAGGGGGCAAATCACTCACCGACGCCTCGGGTCTCACGCCGGGGTGGTCATCGCCACGGACCTCATTGGGGTTCGTCGACTTCATTCTGCAGCGGCCAGTGCTGAACCAAAGGTGCCTTTCAAGTGGGCTCGTTCGTTTTTTGCTAAGGCCAGCGACCGGTCAATTCCAACTCCAATGCGATGCTCAAGAAGGTTCGAATGAGGACGATGATTGCCAGCACACCGACCGTCTGGAAGGTGAGCTCCACCGCGACCGTATGCACGATATCGGCCGCAACCAGGAACTCGAGGCCGAGCAAGATCCCGCGTCCGAGCACCAGCCGCACCTCCTCGTAGGCCGAGCGCACAGACCGCTGCCGCAGCAAACGCACTCCGAATAGCACGACCACGAACAGGCTGACGGCGCCGATGATGCCGACTCCAACCGCCTCGACGAAGGCGGCGACCCACTCGGCGGCTGGCTTGATCACCTCGGTCATTGCATGAACCTGCGCATCCAGCTGATGCAGTTGTGGAATAGGGACAGTCCGCTGCGACTGCCTTGTAGGTGCTGAGTGCCTTGCAGGCTCGAACACCGCTGCGCCGCCACCCCGAGCGGCCGTCGGACGGCGTCGATCGCCAGGATGGCGATCGCCGAGCCTACAAGGACGTATTCACGGCGTCCGCCCGACGGCCGCTCGGGGTGGCGGCGCGAACCTGGCACCACGGCCCGAGAACACCGCTGCGCCGCCACCCCGAGCCCAACCACCCCCGGCAGTCAATACAACACCGTAGCTCGAGCCCAGCGACCTGCGACCGGCAAAGCAATGCTCGAGTCCTAAACCTCGATCGCCTGCGATAACCCTGCCAACGCGACAATCAAGACCTCACTGACAACTCTCACACTCCGGATCATCGATCGCACACGCCTGGGGCGCCGCACTGGCCGCCGCCGGCTTGCCGCCGCCGTTCGACTTCGCCTTCCCCGGCGAGACATAGCTACCACCGACCGCCGACAGCTGATTCGCGCGGCTCGAATCATCCATCGTCGACTTCTCGACATGGGTCGCGCCCATCGAGCGCAGGTAATAGGTCGTCTTCAGCCCCCGCACCCAGGCCAGCTTGTACAGGTTGTCCAGCTTCTTGCCGGACGGCTCGCTCATGTACAGATTCAGGCTCTGCGCTTGATCCAGCCACTTCTGCCGCCGGCTGCCGACCAGCCAGCGCGGATCGATCTCGAACGCGGTCGCATACAGCGCCTTGAGCTCATCCGGAATCCGATCGATCTGCTGCACGCTGCCGTCGTAGTACTTCAGATCGCTGACCATGACGCTGTCCCAGAGCCCCAGCGCCTTCAGGTCCTCGACCAGGAACGGATTCACCACCGTGAACTCGCCCGACAGGTTCGACTTCACGAACAGATTCTGATAGGTCGGCTCGATCGACTGGCCGACCCCGACGATATTGCTGATGGTCGCGGTCGGCGCGATCGCCATGCAGTTGCTGTTGCGCATCCCGACCGTCCGCACCCGCTCGCGCAGTCCCTTCCAATCCAGGGTCGTATCGGTGTCCATCTCCAGATAGCCGCCACGCCCCTCGGTCAGCCGCGCGATGCTGTCGATCGGCAGCACGCCCTGGCTCCAGAGGCTGCCGTCGAAGCTCTGATAGCGCCCGCGCTCGGCGGCCAGCTCGGTGCTCGCCTCGATCGCGTAGTACGAGAGCATCTCCATGCTCTGATCGGCGAAGCGCACCGCGTCCTGGCTCGCGTAGGGCATGCGCAGCTTGTAGAGCGCATCCTGGAAGCCCATCAGCCCGAGCCCGACCGGCCGGTGGCGCAGGTTCGAGTTACGCGCCTGCGGCACGTTATAGAAGTTGTAATCGATCACGTTGTCGAGCATGCGCATCGCGGTGCGCACCGTCTTGCGCAGACGCTCGGTATCGAGCCCGCGCTCGGTCACATGCGCGGCCAGATTGACCGAGCCCAGGTTGCAGACCGCGATCTCCTGATCATTGGTGTGCAAGGTGATCTCGGTGCACAGGTTGGAGCTGTGCACCTGGCCGACGTGCTGATTGGTGTAGCGCAGGTTGCAGGGGTCTTTGAAGGTGATCCAGGGATGGCCGGTCTCGAACAACATCGCCAGCATCTTGCGCCAGAGATCGACCGCCTTGACCCGCTTGCTGACCTTGAGTTCGCCGCGCGCGGCGCGTGCCTCGTAGCCGAGATACGCTTCCTCGAAGGCCTGGCCGGTCAGGTCGTGCAGGTCCGGGGTCTCGTCGGGCGAGAACAGCGTCCAGTGCGCATCCTCGGCGACCCGCTTCATGAACAGATCCGGCACCCAGTTGGCGGTGTTCATGTCGTGCGTGCGCCGCCGGTCGTCGCCGGTGTTCTTGCGCAGCTCGACGAACTCCTCGATATCGATATGCCAGGTCTCGAGATAGGCGCAGACCGCGCCCTTGCGCTTGCCGCCGTTATGCACCAAGGCCGCGGCGGTCATGTAGCTCTCGTCGCCCTCGACCTTGAGATCGTGGACCTCCGCCACCGGCGTGACGGGTTCGACCGCCGTGACGCGGGTGAACAGCCAGTTGCCGAGTCGGAACCAGTTGTGCTTGGTCAGCGCCGGCACGCCCATCAGCGCCGCGATGCGCGGATCGGCGGGAATACGCAGATCGAAGGCCCGGTTGGTGCCAATGAAGGCCACAACACTGCCGTCCGAGCGCACACCCTGATGGTCGCCACCGCGCTCGCGGTATTGGCCGGCACAGGGGATGCCGAGCCTTAGCAGCTGATAGCGCAATCCTTCGGCGAGTGGTGCCGAGCTGCTGGTGAAATAGACCTCCTTGCCCCGACTGATCCCGCCATCGGTCTCGAGCAGCCCTTGGATCAGCGCCAGCGTCTGCTGGGGCGGCAGATGGCTGAAGCGCCGCGCGATGCGCTTGTTGCGGGCGGCATCGTAGAGGTCCTCTTCGCTGAACGGCAGGTGCGCCAGATCTTCGCCGACCCAGCGTCCGGTCGTTGCACAGCGCGCAAGGCCACGGCCGACCGACCACTTGATCTGCAGGTAGGTCTCGCCACGGCCGTTTTCCCAATAGTGGATGTCGCGCGCGTCCAGATACTCGCGCACGAACTGCAGATGATTGCCATCAGAGGCGGGATTGCCAGAGACCCCGAATTCCCGACCTCTGGTCAGGTGCCCATCGCCGAGCAGGATGCCGTAGAAGCGCGCGTCCTCCTCAGTGAGCCCCTCAACGGGTACGATCTCGCTCGGGATGACTTGGGCGACATAGTCGCCAGCGCTGAGCGCTCCAGCCTCGACCCAGTCGGGCCGGTAGCGACCGTTCTCGATCTGATTCAGCGTCCGCTCGATCGACTGTTCAGCCGGCACGCCTGGTATGGCCCAGAACGGGTGGCCCGCAGTGACCTTCAGGTCATTGACCGAATGCTTGATCCGCATCTGGACCATGGGCGCGTCCTGCTGCGCATAGACGAACTGCTCGGTGACCTCGCGGTAGCGCCCTCGCTGGCCGAGCACCAGATCGCCAACCTTCACCTCGGCGATGGCTTTGGGGCCATCGGCAGTGAAGACTGTGGTCTCGGGCGCGAAGCACTGGTTCACCGCCACGGCGGTATCGTTGGCGACCTTGAGGAAGGGCACCACGCCCTGGCTCTTGCCGTTGGTGCCCTTGATGTGCGCGCCCATGCCGCGCACCCGGGTCCAGTCGTTGCCGAGGCCGCCGGCGAACTTGGACAGGAGCGCATTGTCCTTTATCGCGCCGTAGATGCCGTCGAGATCGTCCGGCACCGTGGTCAGGTAGCAGGAGCTGAGCTGAGGGCGCAGGGTGCCGGAGTTGAACAGGGTCGGCGTACTGCTCATGAAGTCGAAGCTCGAGAGCAGCTCGTAGAACTCGATTGCGCGCGCCTCACGGTCGATCTCGTTGATCGCGAGCCCCATCGCCACGCGCATGAAGAAGGCCTGCGGCAGCTCGATGCGCGGGCCCTCCACGGTATGGATGAAGTAGCGGTCGTAGAGGGTCTGCAGCCCGAGATAGGTGAACTGCAGGTCGCGCTCCGGCTTGAGCGCGGCGCCGAGGCGAGCCAGGTCAAACTGCCGAAGCTGTTTGTCGAGCAGCTCCAGCTCGCCGGCGGCCTTGATGTAGGCGGCGAAATAATCGGCATAGTGCTCGCCCATCTCGGCCTGGGTTTCGACGCCGACCGCCATGCCGATCGCGCCGAGCGCCTCGCGCCGCAAGTTGTCGAGCAGCAGGCGGGCGGCGGCCTGGCTGTAGGCCGGCTCGCGCTCGATCAGCGCGCGGGCCGACATCACCAGGGCCTGGCCGACATCGGCCTCTTTGACCCCATCGAAGAGGTTGCGCAGGGTGTCGGCGATGATCGCCTCCGCGTCGACCCCATCGAGCCCGGCGGCCGCCTCCTCGACCAGCCGGCGCAGGCGCTCGGTATCCAGCGGCCGGGTGCTACCGTCGGCGAGAGTAACCTTGAGACCAGGCCCCGCCTCGGCACCAGGGCTGGCAGCAGCGGCCTTCTCGGCCCGCTCACGGGCGCGGGCGTCGCGGTAGAGCACATAGTCGCGTGCGACCTTGTGCTCGCCGGCGCGCATCAGCGCGAGCTCGACCTGGTCCTGGATGTCCTCGATATGAACGGTGCCGCCGCCGGGGAGCCGCCGGGTGAGCGCGGCGACGACCTGCTCGGCGAGCTCATCGACCAGATGATGGATGCGGTTGGAGGCGGCCGCGCCGCTGCCCTCGACCGCGAGGAATGCCTTGGTCATCGCGACCTTGATCTTGCTCGGGTCGAAATGGGTGACCTTGCCGTTGCGGCGGATCACCTGGACCTGGCCAGGCCTGTGGGCCGCGGTCTCGGTGCTCGGGCTCAGCT
>JAAAOQ010000086.1 GCA_009908845.1 Gammaproteobacteria bacterium | reverse complement strand
CGTCGTGGACCCGCACGCCGCTGTCGTTGGCTCGATAGTCGCCGGCGAGATGGGTATCGAACGCGACCGGGTCGCGCCGCTCGGCGAGATTGGTCCATTTGCGCACGATCGATGGCGAGCGCACCAGGTCATGCTCCTGGCTGATGCGGAACTTCACATTCGGCAGCCCAAGCGGCGCCCCGATGGTCACCAGGTGGTCGACGCTGAGGTCGCGCCGCTCGCGGCCGATGGCGCGCAGGGTGTCATAGGCGATGATAGCGCCCATCGAGTGGCCGATGACCATGATCCGCCGCACAGCGCCGTGCGCCCGGTCCAGCGCGGCGCGCAGGCGACCGCGCAGTGCGTCACGGATCGCCGGCTCGTTGTAGTAGCGCCCGAGGTCGGTGAGCGTGTGCTTGAGGACGACATCGGCCACCGGGTCGGCACCGAGCCAGCGCTTGGCCAGATCGAGCGGCGTGTCGACCAGGTCTTGGAGCTCGGCCCGCAATGCGTCCCAATAACCTTCGTCATAGGATGGGAACCGCCCGGGATTCGGCCAGGCCGGATAGGCTTGGTCCGCAAGGCGTTCCGGGCCGTGCAGTACATCGGCCCAGAACACCATCTCGAAGGTCGGTGCGGCATTGCTGGTCCGTCCCTCGTTCCGCCGCAGGCCGTCCATGATCGCCTCGCTCCAAAGCTGCGTCAGGTTCTCATTTGCCGGCTTATTGTTCAGACCGTGCACGCCGATGATCGCGTAGTTGCTCATAGGATCGCCCTCAGGGTCGATAGGCTCGATGCGCCGGGATGGCTCGAGCGGAAGAAAGACACAGCTTGAACGAGTTCACCGCGCGGGCACCCGGTTGCGGCTGATCGCTCCCCGTTGCGCCGAGCAGGCCCCAGCACTCCCCGGTAGACGCCCCGCGGTAGGTCCCGTTAGGCCCCGCCGAGCCCCAGCAGAGATTAGTAGAGCCCAATCGGCTTGCCGGCAGCGCGTTCGGATGCGGTAAGACGCAGCAGCAGGAACAAGACGAGCACGAAGAAGACGGCGTCGACGATCGCGATGGAGAGGTAGCCGATCGGCGCGCCGAACGCCAGTACCATCACCGTGAAGAAGGTCGCGCCACAGAACCGCGACGGCACGCAATGGAACCAGGCATTAGCGCGGTAGCGGTCCGGATTCCAGGCCGCGGGGATATAGAAGACGCTGATGATGAACAGCAGCATGCCGCTGGCGCGCGCGAGGATACTGTCGGTCAGCGGGATCCCGAGCAGCGCGAAGAGGGTGGTCGGGAAGAAGAACAGCGGGATCACGAACAGCATATTGATCCCGATCCCGGTCCAGATGACCCTGGGCAAGGCGCGGCGGGGATCGGCGAAGAGCGCAGTCATGAACGGGACCTCCTCGCGGGTTCAGTGGGCGGAAGCGATGGGCGGAAGCAATGACCACTTCGCCAGACCTAGAGCGTCTTCAAATACGCCAGCAGCGCGGTCTTGTCCGCCTCGGGCAGATCGATGCCGTAGCGGTGGCCGTCATTGCTGTTGCCGGGAACGCGGGTGTCGTAGCGGTCGCCGACGCGCTGAGCGACCGGGCCGTCGGCGATGAAGCCGCCGTTCTCGGCATCGAGGACGTCGTAGCCGCGGTAGAAGACCTCCGGGCGCTCTTCGGGCGCGCGCAGCATGTCGCGCAGGGTCGGTACCGAGCCGTTGTGCAGGTAGGGCGCTCGCAGCCAGAGGCCCGTGTGCGGCACTGCAACGTAGCCGTCGACGTCGCGGAACCCGCTGAACCCCCAGTCCTTGCCGTTCTCGCTGTAGTCGTTGTAGCGGCTGGCCGCTTCCGCGGTCCACATGTCGATCCGATGACGATCGGTGCCGATCTCCTCTACCGGGATCGGGGTGCGGAAGCGGGCGCCGTCGGGGCTGTGGCAGACGGCGCAGTGCTCGCGGTGCAGGGCCTCGCCGCGCGCCAACTGCTGCGGATCGACATGGTACGGGTCGGACGGATCACGCTGCGGTGAGTAGGGCGACGGCGGGGGCGTCAGCTCGCGGACGAAGGTCTCGATCCGGGCGATGCGCTTGTTGACGGCATTGCGCTGATAGTTGCGATAGCTCATCCCGTCGCCGACAGCGCCGGTGACGACCACCTCGTGCAGGCTGGTGCTGAGTCCGTCCCAATGCAGTGAGCGGGGCTCGCCGGCGCTGTTCTCGCCCTCGGACAGGGCCTGCTGCCACAACGGCATCATGTCCGAATTCCCGATGGTGCCGTCATTGCCCATCTCGAGGATGCCGTATTTGATGGGGTTGAAGGGGTCGATCCGCCCTCGGCCCCAGTCCGGGTTGGCATCGGTCCAGGCGAAGTCTCGGGCCTGTTGTTGAAGGGCGCGCTTGGTGGCCGGAATGAACAGAAAGCGATAGGTCAGGCGCTGCCACCAGGGCATCTCGTAGATCAGCGTGATCTGGTCCATGAGGGTGTCCGCGTTGAAGCGCGGATCATTGCCAACCTGAGCTAGGAACCGCAGATAGCCTTGCACCGCAACGCGGTTGCCGGGGCCGGCGACGACGAGCCGCGATTGCTCGTCGGGATAGAGCCGGTAGCTGCCCTGATGGCAGAAGGCGCAGTTGATCGATACCCGTTCGGTGCCGACGATCTTCTTCGAGAAGCCCACCGGCAGCTCGGCACCAGGCTCCCAGAACAGGCCCAGGGAGCTGTAGGCGGTCGGGCCGGGCAGGTACTCGTTGAACAGCGTCGGCAGCACGCGCCAGATCCAGTAGGGGATGCCTTGGGCGTCCTCGTTGCCGATAGAACCGTGGTTGAACTCGGCGGCCATGTCCGGGAACGGCGGTTGGGCGACGGTGCGGAAGGCGATGAGCCAGACGCTGATCGCAAGCAGCAGGATCAGCAGGACCGCCGCGGTCAGCCAGCGTGCCAGCTTGGTTTTCAACATGGATGGATCTCCGTTATCGAATCGCAGCCCAAACGCCGTGGCCTCTCGCAAGATGCGGACGCCGCCTCAAGTGCGCCCCGCCTGACCCGGCCAGCCTAACCAGCCCCGCCAGGGCCGGGGTGGCTTCCAGCGAGGGCGCCCACCGGTCGGCGCCTGCCTAAAAGGTCTTCATGTACTCGACGATCGCGTCCTTCTCCGCCGCGGATAGCGCGGTGCCGTATTCCGGCCCTTCGTGTCCGCTGTTGGCATTGCCTGGGACGCGCGTGTCGAACAACAGCGACGGCCCGTCGGCCGGACGCTCGGTGCGATAACCGACGTTCTCCCAGTCGAAGACGTCACTGCCGCGGTGGAAGGTCACGGGCCGGTCGACAGCCGGGTCGAGCAGCGCACGCAGGGTCGGGACCGAGCCGTTATGCAGGTAGGGTGAGCGCGCCCAGATGCCGTCCAGCGGATGGTTCGCGTAACCGTCGGTCTTCTTGAAGTGCGTGAAGCGCGCGCTGCAGAGACGTTCGGAGCAGTCGCCCGATGGGCGGGGATAGCCGGCGTAGAGCATGTTCTGGTCGCCGGCGAAGGCCTGGGTGTAGGAGCGCCACCGGCCGGCGTCGGTGCGGATGGCCGCCAGCGGCTCGACCTCGCCGAGGCGCGGATAGCGGCTGCGGTCGTAGTCATAGCCGCTGCCGTCGGCCTTGGGCGCACCGTGGCAGGCGGCGCAGTATTGGGCATAGAGCGGCGCGCCGGCGGCGGCCTCGTCGGTGTCGATCCGCTCGGCCGGAAACTCCGGTGCCGGTAGGTCCCAGAGCCAGTTGCGGATGCGCTCCAGGCTGGCCATGTCGATCGTCGCCGGGGTCACGCCGGCGCCCAGCGAGGCGCTGAGATTGCGCTCCTCGACCGAGGCATTGTTGCCGTCCCAGTGCAGGTTCATGCCCTGACGCGGGCGCTGCATCCAGATCGACGGATAGTCGGCCGCGCCGGTCAGCTCCGCGTCGGGGATGCGGTCCATCGCGTAGTTGAATTGGATCTTCTTGTAGGGGTTGAAGGTGTCCACCCGGCCTGGTCCCCAGTCGTGGCCGAGCTGCTCCTGGCGATCGAGGAAGTCCAGCTGCTCGTCGAGCCTCAGCAGACCATCGCGGACCTGCTGGATGATGACGAAGCGATAGAGCAGCCGCTGGATGCGGCCGAGCTCGACCCCTGCCTCGTCGATCTTCGCGAGCACGTCATCGGCGTCCCAGCGATTGTCGATGGCCGCGGCGCGCATGAACTGGACGAAGTCGAACAGCCGGAGGTTGTTCGACGGCGCACCGATCAGAAGCTGCCGCTCAGCGCCGGGCTCGTTCCGTACCGTGCCGACATGGCAGGCGGAGCAATTCAGCCAGACCCGGTCGATGCCCATGACCTTGCGCACCGAGGTGCCGATCGGGAGGTCCTTGCCGGGCTCGTAGAGCAGTCCGAAGGCGCTATAGTCGGCTTGCGATCCGGGCGGCAGCTTGTCGGCGAACATCAGCGGAAGCGCCTTCCAGAGCGCATAGGGGATGCCGCTCACGGGCTCGCTGCCGATCGAGCCGTATTTGAAGTGCTCGACCGGGTCGGAATAGGTGACCGGCTCGGTGCGCGTGAGCAACGGATACAGGATCATGACGCAGAGCGCGACGGCCAGCATCAGCCCCAGCCAGAGGAGATGATGTCGCCGACGCGCCTTGCGCTGCGGCTCGGGCCTATCGGGAGTGGTCTCGGCGGCGGTCATCAGCGTCTCCGCATCGGCGTCAGTCGAAGATCAGCCACAGGATCAGCAACAGCAGGATGCCGCGGATGACCCATTGAGTGCGGCGGGCGTACTGCTCGACAGGTGTGAGGGGCGGCTCGTTTGTCGTATAGCGGCTCATACTCGTGCTCCGGTCTGCTCGGGATGAAGGCGGCACTCAATCAGGGAATGACAGGCGCGAAGAGCTTGGCGGCTCGAACACCGCCATCACGGTCTGCATCATGTTCGCGTAGCGTTGATCGAAGTCGGCGCCGTCATAACGCGAGAGCTCATAGCAGCCGAGCGGGTTCTCCAGGTCGTTGAGTAGGCACTTGTTGCAATAGGTGCATTCCTTGCCCGGGTCGGGGCCGTCCTGGCGCTCCAGGATCTTCGGCAGGTCCGGATTCGCGATCAGCGGCCGGCCGATGCTGACGCCATCGCAGGCACCGCTGTCGATGGCATCGGCGATGTTCTGCGCGTGCTGGAAGCCGCCGGTGCAGAGGACCGGCACCGACACCTGCTCCCGGATCGCGCGGGCGTAGTCCAGGTTGATGCCCTCGATCACGGGCCCCCGGCGGTAGTTCCAGTAGCGGCGGAACAGCGGGCCGAGCAGGGGGTCGCCGAAGATGAAATGGTTCAGCCGCGTGCGCACGCCCTCGGAGAGCATGCCGTCGTACCAGCGCGCGGCCGAGCGCATCGGCAGGTCGCCGGGTGGATTGCGCGGATGCGGGAAGGTGCTGCCGCTGGAGACGTGGAAGGCGTCGACGCCGTTGCCGTCGTCTTCGAGGATGCGGCAGATCGCGATGTACTCCTCCAGGCTGTTGCCCTTGGGCTGCCAGGGATAGAGCCAGTCGTTGTGGTCGACCCCGTTGATCTTCATCTGCAGATGGAAATCGCGGCCGCACTCGCGGCGGATCGCACGCACGATCTCCAGCACGAAGCGGGCGCGATTGGCCACCGAGCCGCCGTAGCCGTCGCTGCGGTCGTTGATCCCCGAGCTCAGGAACTGGGTGATCAGGTAGCCGTTGGCGCCATGCAGCTCGACGCCGTCGAGCCCGGCCTCGCGGGCGCGGCGCGCGCCGGCCGCGAACTGCTCGACGACCTGATCGATCTCCTGCTGCGTCATGGCCTGGCATAGCAGGCCATGGAAGAAGTCCTTCTTGTCGGTGGAGCTGAGCTTCTTGTAGTAGACGTTCTCGACGCCGCCGAGGTCCTGCTGACGGCCGGAATGGCTCAGTTGCAGGATGAACTTGCAGTCGTGGCGGTGCACACGCTCGGCCACCAGCCGCCAGAACGGGATCTTGTCGTCATGGTCGATGGTCGCGTAGCGGTACAGGATGCGGCCGCGGATCGCGATCGGGCAGTAGGACGAGATGATGGTCCCGACGCCGCCACGCGCGAACTGCTCCTCCCAGTTGATCCGGGCATTGCCGCCGTGGCCGTTGTAGTCGTCGAACATGCCGGCGAGGTTCGAGCGGAACAGGCGGTTCTTGACCCGCAGGTTGCGGAACTCGAGGGGGCTGAAGATCAGCTCGCGATGGCGCTCGTGATTGGCGGCGGTCATGTCGGGCCTCGTGCCGAAGGGCTAGTCGCAGCGGGCGGTTGAGGGGGAACCGATGTCTTCGAGGATCAGGTCGCTCGCCTTCTCGGCGATCATGTAGACGGGGGCGACCAGGAAGAGCCCGGGGATGCGCGGGAAGACCGAGGCGTCGACCACGCGCAGGTTTTGCGTGCCGCGCACGCGCAAGCGGCTGTCGAGCACCGCCATCGGGTCGTCGTCGGCACCGATGGCGCAGGTGCAGGAGGCGTGGTGGCCCCAGGCCTCGTCGCGGACGAAATCGGCCAGGAGCCGGTATTCGCGGCTCGGGTCGTCGGGGTCGGAGTGGGCCGGCCCCGGCACCTCTTCGGCGTCGATCAGGTGCTCGTAGTGTCGCACCATCTTGCGCACCCGGCGGACGGCGCTCACGACGGCCTCGAGGTCGGCCTCGTCCGGGGCGTTGCCCTCGTCGAAGTAGTGGAAATTGATCGCGGGCGGCTCGAGCGGATCGGCGCTGCGGATCGTTACGCGGCCGGCGCTATTGCAGGTATGGGCCTTGAGGATGGTCCAGGTCAGGTAGCGGCGAGCATCGCGGACCCGTGCCGAATAGCCGGGGTAATAGCCGCGGAAGTCGCTGAGCAGCCCGAAGATGAATAGGTCTGGATCGGTGGTCGTGCGCTCGCTGCGGTCGATGATGCCGAGCACGGCGCCGTTGGAGGTGTAGATGCCCTCGCCGCGCTGCCAGGCGCGGAAGTGCGGGTCGTTCAGGTTCGGGGTCATGGTCGCATCGCGCATCGCGGCGAAGGACTCCTTCATCCGGTAGACGACGCTGACCTCGTAGCGGTCCTGTAGGTTGGCGCCCACACCGGGCAGCTCATGGCGCAGTGGCACACCGGCGGCCTCGAGCACCTCCCGCGGTCCGATGCCGGAGAGCTGCAGCAATTGCGGCGTGTTGAAGGCGCCACCGCAGAGGATGACCTCACGCGCGGCGCAGACCTGCCGGGTCGGCGCGTCGCCACTGCAGTGCAGCGGGTCAGCGTGGTATAGATGGGCGCCGTCCAGATATTCGACGCCGACGACGCGGTTCGCGTCGGGCTCGTCCTCGTCGAACAGCAGCCGCGTCACCAAGGCATGCGAGCGGATGGTCAGCCGGTCCGGATGCTCCGCGATGGTCTGGCGCAGGCGTTGGCGCACACCGTTGCGACGGCCGTGAGCCACTGAGAGGGGCACTTGGCGGACGCCGACCCGGTGGCGGCGCACGCTGCGCCAATCATTGGGGTCGGCCCGCGTCACCAGGGTACGGATCAGGCGGTTGATCCAGAGCGGGACGCGGCTGCGGGTGTGACCCAGCGCGTAGCGGGCCGAGTCGAGGATGATCTCGCGGATCGCCTTGTCGCCAAGCACGAGCTTCGGGTCGGCGAGGGTGGTCGTCAGCCAGCCGTCGAAGCCATGTCCGCTGGGGTTCCAGCCCAGAAGACGCTGCAGGAAACGCTGGAAAGGCCGGTACTCGCAGCGCTCCAGGCGACGGAAGTAGCCGCTCATCCTCTCGGCGCCCCAGCTCGGGTCGCCGGTGACCGCGGCGATGTCGTCCCAGTCGCTGTTGTGGGGCCGGACGATGATCATGGCGTGGTGCTGGGTGCAGCCGCCGAGGGTCGCGGCGCGGGGATAGTAGACGCCGCCGCGGGACGCGTCGCTGCTGCACGGTCGGTATTTCCAGTCGCGCTGCTGGCGTGTCTCGTCGGCGTAATGACGCACGAAGAAGGACCAGGAGATGCCGTCCTCTTCGGATGCGGTCGCATGGAAGGCCGGCACTTGTTCGGTGACGTCCTGCTCGTCGCCGCCGGCTTCGAGCAGGAGCACGCGGTGGCCGGCGCGCGCGAGGTTCGCGGCCAACGGACCGCCGCCCGCCCCGGAGCCGACGACGATGTAGTCGTAGTCCATGTCGTCAGAAGGTCTTGACGTACTCGATCAGCGCCTCCTTGTCGGCATCGGGCAGGTCCGCGCCGAAGGTATGGCCGCGGTCGACAACGAAGTCCGGGCAGGAGCTCAGCGCGATCAGGTCCGGGACAAGCTCGGAGAGCTCTTCGGTCGCAAGCCGGTTCTGCTCCTCAGGGCCGAGGCCCTCGTCCTCGATGATCCGATTGATCGCCTTGAAGTGGCCCTTGGCCTTGCGCAGGAAGCCGATCAGGTCCCAGCCGCTGACCCGTTCGTCGTGCAGCTCCATATTGATGTTGGCGATCAGATTGACCGGGGTGCCGCGGGGGATCGGACCGATGCTAAGCCGCTGGGAGCCATCGACGTCCTTGACCGCCCAGCCGATGCCGAGCAGCCCCCGCAGTGCGCCCGAGGCCGGATTGTCGCCGAGGACGATGCCGACGGCGCCCGGCAGCGCGGCGATGGGCACCTCCAGCCAGGTCGTTTGGTCGGTGCGATGGACGGTTCCATCACGGGTCTCGGGCCAGAGCAGTTTGCGGATCGCGTCGTCGAAGGCAGTCATGCGCCCGGCAGTGGAAGGAGCTGTCGCCGGGTCCTTGGGGAAGTCGCCGATCTCATTGTTGTGCAGGAAGGGCGCCGAGGACCAGACTGCGATCAGCGACGGCACGCGCTGATAGCCGCGTCCGCCGGCTGGCGCCTGCCAGCTGAAGTCCTCGCCGGTAACGGCGTTGGTCAGCGTCAGCTCGCCCATGCCCGGCAGATCCTTATAGGTTTGGGACGAGAAGTTGTCCCAGACCCGGCCTTCGACGGCGTTGCTCGCCATCGACGAGCAGACCTCGGTCTCGAGCAATGTCACCGGAATACGGGCGTCAGTGGAGAGATAGTTGTCTTCGAGGAAATCGTCCCGCATGACCAGCTCGGTCATCCGGGACTTGAAGTCGTCGGTCTGGGTCCATTCCCAGTACTGATTCCAGCAGTCCAGATAATCGCGGCCATCGCCGCAGTTCACGGCCTGGTCCAGTCCCGGCGCCGGTTCGGGCAGCTTGCTGGAATGGCAGCGGGCGCAATTCTCGGCGAAGGCGACCTTGCCACGCTCGAGCAGAGACTGGTAATCGTCATCGCTGCGCATCCCCTGCAGATGGTCCGCGCCGTTCGGGGCGTCGGCGAGCGGCATCGGCGCGCCGGCGCGCTTCAGGTAATTGGCCATGTTCGCGGCGCGATCCTGGGTCGCCTGCCAATAGACCGAGTGCTGCTGGGCGTCCTCGACCCGGATCGGCGACTGCGGCTTGAGCCCGACGATCGGATTGATGTGGCGAATCCATTCCTCGTGGTATTCGCCAATGTTGATGTAGACGCGGGTCAGTGCGGCGTCGATACCGACGGAGTCGGCACCGTCCCAAAGGACATGGGGGACGCCGAAGGTCGGCCCCCTCTCGGCCACCTCCGGGAGGTCCAGCGCGCCGCCGGTGCTGGTCTCTTCGCCGAAGCGCTCTGCCGCGCCGAGCCGCGCTTCGACATCGAACACGGCATTCATCGCGCGTGGGTTCAGGATATAGTCATTGGGCACAAAGGACGTATCCACGGCGCCCGGCTGCTGGGCCGCGAGGATGTGCCAGATGAAATTGCGTTTGCCCACATTGGGCGCGAAGATGCGGCCGAACCAGAAATACTGGGCGCCGATGGTGCCGGAGAGGTTCGCGAACTCCGGATTTTCCGGGTCATCCGGCGGGTTGGTCGGATGATGGCTGACATGACAGAAGGAACAGGCCATGCCGACGCGATAAGGGCGCACCAGGTCGCGGTCCTGGTAGTAGTCCGCATCCGTGTAGTACTTCAGCGCATCCCATTCGGCAGCCGCCTTGTCGTCAAAATTGGGATTCGGGTACAGGCGCAGGCCCAGCACACCGGAGGGGTAGCCGTAGACCTCGGGATCGAATGGGTCTTGAACGTCCACAGCCTCATCGAGGCAGAGGCCGTATTTGTCGGGTTTCGTTGGCTGCTGGAAGCCCGGCTCGTTCATCAGGCCGAGGTATTCGAACCGGTTGTCCCGATTGTAATAAGCGTAATAGTTGCGGACCTCGCCATCCGGGCTCTCGGTTCCGCCCTGATAGCCGCTACTATAGGCAGCCTCGGGCACATCGGCGGCCGCCTCGGCGCCGGAGCCGGCTAGATAAGCCCGCTGCTCGTCGGAGCAGGGAAAGGACGAGATCGTCTTCAGCAGATCGAAGGTGCCGAGGCTGTTGTTGGCCAGGTAGTCCCAAAATGCCTCATTCCCGCCGGTCCAAATCATCCAGGTGTTACGGCCCTTGATCTCGTCCTCGGTGAACTGATCACCGCCATCCATCGCGGCAAAATAATCGGCCGCTGATTCCGGAAAGTCCGCCGGTGTCTTGCCGGCCTGTTTCGCCTCATCCTCAGCTGGGCCGCCACAGCCGCCGAGCAAAATGCTAAAGCACGCAGGCAATATCAGAATTCTCAAATATTTTGATGCCATTGCGATGTTATCCCCGTCCTATGCAAGAAGGTGGAATGGCGGCATTCGAGAGCCCGAGCTGCTCGGTCGGACTTAAGCATAACCGAAAGGCCGGAGAAAGCAATGAAATCTTCGCGGTTAAGAATAGGCTGTATCTGAAGGTGTCAATTTGCGTTGACTATCTAAAAAGTTGACACCTGAAACGGGATCATGTTGATAACTGCTCTTCATGCGCTTTCGAGACCAACCGCGAGATTCGAGCACCTTGCAAAGTTTTTTTCCGGAAATAGACTTCACAGCTCGATTTCGGCGACTTGGGCGTCCACTCCGTCGACTTGGTGCCCCATATCGATGACTTCGTGCTGTGCTTCCAGTATCGCGAGGATGTCCTCAGGACCGAGGAGGTCTTGCGTAAACACCTGGCCAAGTTCGCGCTACAGCTGGAGCCGAGCAAGACCCGGCTGGTTGAATTCGGCCGCTTTGCCCAGCGGCATGCGCCACCTGCCCATTCGGGAACAGGTGATCAACCTCAACCGCGTGCTGCGTGGGCACGACGCCTATGGCAT
This sequence comes from Gammaproteobacteria bacterium, assembly GCA_009908845.1. GTDB lineage: Bacteria > Pseudomonadota > Gammaproteobacteria > Chromatiales > Chromatiaceae > Lamprobacter. Next base: position 15,516 of record JAAAOQ010000086.1, on the reverse strand, counting down.
CGCTGGGAACTTCCGCGCCGTGCAGACACTGCATCGGTTCGTGGAGCGCTACTGGCATAAGATGCTCTGCCGTCGCAGCCGCAAAGGACAAGTCACTTGGGAGGTCTGGCCTTGATCACGCCCCGGTCCAGCTGCAGCGGCCGGACCAAGAGCAGAAAGGCAAGCGCCTGATTTTAGAATTAATTAGATCATTACTGACTGCTAAGCCAGGTATTGAGCCAGGCGATGATCAAGGCCGGAGGTCTTCCACCGGATCAAGGAGCGGTTTCCGTTACAGCGACCGAAGCTGCATCGCCTTTACGCGGCCTTGCAATCACTCGCTGTGCTGTGAATCTTTCCGGCCCCGAAGAGGGTCGTGCGGGAAATCCGCTCGCGACGTTCTGCGGGTGCTGGAGGCGGGTAACCGCCTCCGGCGCCCCGGACGGCGGGTTAAACACGCGCCCCTACCCGATTAGCCGTTAAGCCGCTTTGTGCCTTGCGAGTAGTTCTCTTATTGCTGGAACAAGCTCAGTTGGGACCTCTATCATTGTTTGACCATCTATTTCGAATGCTGCCTCGTCTTCGGCAAGCGCATCGTCTTCAGTCTGGGTCTCATAGTGTTCTAGAACCTTTCTCACACGTTTTGAGTCCCAGTCTGGAGGGAATGTATTTGCTTTCATCTCTGTTTTCTCCGGTGTCTGCGGCGGAAGGCAATCAGCGGCTTGCCACTGAGTTCGTAGGCAGCGATTACGAAGACGCTGTTTGGTTCTGGATCAGGTACGTAGATGACCCTCAAGAATCTTCCCCCGGAAGTGCGTCCGAGGGCTACCCGCGAACCATCTCTACCTGGCCGGTCTTCGGAAGGGTAGAGCAGGATTTCTTCGACTTCGTCCTCCGAGACACGATGCTCGTATATGTGCGGTGCATCTGTCTGTGGATCGACGAAGAAACGTATGTTCATTAATTTCTGGCCATCGTTCTGTCCGCGGCTAACGCCAGCCGTAGCCGGCGCATTTGTAGCGGTCTTGCAAGCACGCGCTGTGCTGTGAATCTTTCCGGCTAGACCCTGAAGGCCGATCAGACCATCTTTCGCAGTTCGTACTCGAGGATTCCTTCGGCGCCTGCAGCGCGCATCCGGGGAATGAGATCACGTACCGCGTTGGCATCGACGATGGTCTCCACGGCGAGCCATTCGCGGTCGTAGAGGTAGCTCACCGTCGGGGCGTGGAGGCTCGGCAGCATCCCGACGATCTCGTCGAGCTGATGAGCGGGCACGTTGCACTTCAGCGCGACCTTGTGCCGAGCGGTCAGGGCAGCCTGGAGCATCAGCGCGATCTGGTCGATGCGCGCACGCTTTTCCTCATCCTGCATCGCGCTCGGGTTGGCGATCAGGCGGGTCTCGGTGATCAGCAGGTCCTCGACGATCCGCAGCCCGTGCGCGCGGATGGTGCTGCCCGTCTCGGTGATCTCGACCACGGCATCGACCAGGCCCTCGACCGCCTTGGCCTCGGTGGCGCCCCAGGAGAATTCCACCTCTGCCTCGATGCCGCGCTCGGCGAGATAGCGGCGGGTGAAGCCGACCAGCTCGGTCGCGATCTTGCACCCCTGCAGGTCCTCGACGCGCTGGATCGGGGAGGCGTTCGGCACCACCAGCACCCAGCGGCTGGGCCTGTTCGATGTCTTTGAATAGGTCAGGGTGCTGATCTGCTCGACCTCGGCCTCGGTCTCGAGGATCCAGTCGAGCCCGGTCAGCCCGAGATCGAGCGTCCCGTTGGCGACATAGCGGGCCATCTCTTGTGCCCGGACCAGCGAGCAGCGGATGTTCGGGTCGTCGATGTCGGGGAAGTAGTTCCGTGAATAGCTGCTGATGCGCCAGCCCGCCTGCTCGAACAGCTCGATCGTGGCGTCTTGCAGGCTTCCTTTCGGGATGCCGAGATTCAGTATGGTCACGTTCGGTTCCGCCTGCGTTCGTTCGTTTGGTGGGGGGCGCCTGAGGTCGATCGATCAGGTCAGGTGCTCGTTCGGCTACCGTTGGGTCGAAGGAGGCTGAGGGCCGTTCATGTACAACCCGTGCATTGGTGCTCGGACACTATGCGATAGCGTGCTTGGCCATTCCGGCCTCACCATGCCAATAGCCATCGCAGGGGCCGACCGGCATCAGCGCGTTGAGCTGCGCAGCAGCCTCGGCCGGGTCGACGCTGTCACGCAGGGCCTGATCGAACAGCGCGATGATCTGCTCCATGTGCTCGGACTGCGGGCTGATGCGCAGGATGTCGAGCCCGAGCCTGCGCATCGCCGGCAGCTCGGCGAGCAGATTGGCGGTGTGCGCCGACTGGGTCTGGATGCCGTTCAGGACCAGGAATTGTTGGTCGTCCTGGGTGTTGACGACGAGGCCGTCGGCGTAATCGATGCAGGCGTCGCGGCAGTCATCCTTCGGTAGGTCCTTGTGACGGGCGGTGAAGCAGCGCGCCGAATAGGCGAGCGGCAGCCGGCCGTAGGCCATGACCTCGGTCTCGACGCCGTCGGGACGGGTGCGCTGCATCTGCTCGAGGGTCTCGCGGGTCAGCTCGACCGGATAGACCCAGCGCTTGAGCCCCTGGCCGGCCAAGACCGCGAGGGTGCGATCGTTGTAGCAGTTGACGCTGTGGCCGATCGCGAACGGGCGCCCGGCGAGCAATTGCACCGCGCCCATGTCGTTGGCCTCGACCAAGAAGCGCGATTGCTCGCAGATCGCGCGCAGCCGCTTGAGCTCGGATTCGGCCTCGACCAGTGCCAGCGTCGAGAGGACGACCTCCTTGCCGTGCTCGGCGAGGCGCTCGGCGATCGCCATCCAGTCCTCGAAGCGGACCTGATTGCGCTTCGAGCAGATGGTCTCGCCGAGGTAGACGATGTCGACCGGCGCCTCGGCGACCATCGCATAGAAGGCGTCGACCTCGGCCTTGGGCCAGTAATAGCTGATCGGCCCGAGCGAGAGACGCGGGCGGCGGCTGCTGGGGGCGGCGGTTAGGGGCTGTGGCTCGGTCATCTTTGATTCGTTCCTGGGCACATTCTCGCGGCGGCTATCGAGCCGTTCTCATTCAGCAGGGCCGGTCAGCGCGCTTTGAGAAAGGTGGAGGGATTGCCTGGTGGAGACGCGGCCGAGCGTCGGCTGGTGGAGCGGCATCGGGGCGACATCGAGGCAACAGGGCGTCTACTGCCAGGGCCGGTGATAGGGGCCGAGGGTGGTCTGGGCACCCTCCGAGACCCGCCCCAGCGCGCTGGTCCATTCCGGTTTCGGGGTAAAGGCGTTCGGATTCTTCGCAAAGCTGTCGAGCGCCTCGCGCCAGATCTTGGTGACCTGGGCGACATAGACCGGGCTGCGCTGGCGACCCTCGATCTTGACCGCCTTGACGCCGGCTGCGGCCATCTGCGGGAGCAGCTCCATCGCATTGAGGCTGACCGCGTCCTCGATCGCGTGATAGGTCTGGCCGTCGGTATTGAAGGTGCCCTTGCACAGGGTCGGGTAGCCGACGTTCTCGCCTTTGGCGTGGCGTTGGATCAGCACGCCGCCGAGCCGGGTGTCGAGCTTGTCCTCGGTCTCGATCCACTCGACGTGGCTTGCCGGCGAGCAGGCGCCGAAGGTATTCGGTGACCGGCCCGTCGCATACGAGGACAGGATGCAGCGGCCCTCGACCATCACGCAGAGGCTGCCGAAAGCGAATACCTCGATCTCGACCGGACTCTGGTCGATGACGTGCTGGACCTGGCTGATCGAGAGCACCCGTGGCAATACCGCGCGGCGGATGCCGAAGTGCTCGTGATAGAAGCGCAGCGCCTCGTAATTGGTCGCCGAGCCCTGCACCGAGAGATGCAGGCTGAGCCTCGGATGGGTCCGGCTCGCATAGTCCAGCACGCCGATATCGGCCGCGATCAGCGCGTCGACGCCGAGCTCGGCGGCGCGATCGACGGCCTGCTCGAAGCGTCTGAAGCCATCCGGACGTGGATAGGTGTTGAGCGCGATGAACACCCGCACGCCCTTGCTGCGCGCATAGCGGATGCCGTCAACCATCTTGTTCGGCGCGAAGTTGAGGCCGGCGAAGTGGCGGGCGTTGGTGTCGTCGCGAAAGCCGATATAGACAGCATTGGCGCCATTGTCGACTGCCGCCTTCAGAGCCGGCAGGTTACCGGCGGGACAAACCAATTCCATCGTTTGAATCACTCATTAGTTGAACCTGGGGTTGAATCTGGAAGCCGCTAGCGGCCGCGTCGTCGAGCCCGTCGCAGGCGGAGGCTCGTCAGTGCTGCGCCGGCGATACTCCGGTCTGGCACCTGCCGCTTGGCACCTGGCGCCCAGCAAATGGTAGCTAGCGCCTGGCGCCTGACTGTTGTCAGCCAAGAGGTGGCGCCTGGCTGCCGCTCCCCCCGCGGTCGCCCGCTGTGACCTGCCCGGCTCTGGTGCCTCGTCCTCAGGCGACCTTGACCAACGGTTCTGGTGCCCTGGATTGCTGCTGCTCGCGCGCCCGGTCGCCCTGTCGTGTGCCGCGGCGCCGCAGCGCGCTCTCGATGCCGTTGAGTACGATCCACTTCTTCGCGCACCACTCGGGTGCGAGCAGGATGTCGCGCTGCGCCGTCCCGGTGACACGATGGTAGAGCACCTCCGCCGGTGTGCGCTCGATCAGGTCGGCTGCGGTCTCGATGTACTCCTCGAGTGCGAGCGGCTGGTAACCGCCGCGGCGCCACTGGTGCGCCAGCAGGGTGCGCTGGACCACATGCAGTGGATGCAGCTTCAGGCCATCGGTACCGAGCGCCAACACTCGATCGAGGGTCCCCAGAGCCGCGCGCTGGTCTTCGCCCGGTAGGCCGATGATCAGATGGGTGCAGACTGGGATGCCGCGCAGTCGCGCTGCACGCACGGCGCGCCGATAGTCGGCGAAGCTATGGCCGCGGTTGACTCGCTCGAGCGTCGCGTCGAAGGCGGACTGAAGGCCGAGCTCGAGCCAGACCTCATAGCCTTCGGAGCGGTAGCCGGCGAGCAGGTCGAGCACCGCATCAGGCACACAGTCCGGACGGGTACCGACCGAGAGCCCGATGACGTCAGGCTCATCGAGCGCCTTACGATAGAGCTGGCCGAGACGCGAGACATCGTCGTAGGTGTTGGTATAGGCCTGAAAATAGGCGAGGAAGCTTGTCGCCCCGGTGCGGCGGCGCACGACCTGACGCCCTGCCTCGATCTGTGCTGCAACGCTCGGCTCTGCAGGCAATGACGAGCGCGACCCGCGGCCCGATGGCGAGCCCGAGCTGGCAGCGGCTTTGGGATTGAACGACACATTGTTGCAGAAGCTGCAGCCGCCGCGCCCCTTCGAGCCGTCACGATTGGGGCAGGTGAAGCCAGCATGGATGGCCAGCTTGTGTACCCGGTGGCCGTAGCGACGAAGCAGATCGACGCCGAAGGTGTTGACCCGATCCGCTAATGCCATGCTCGTTGAGGACCTGTGTCGAGACTGCGCTAAGGAAGCATGGGACTTTCACAAAAGCCGCCGAGATTGACATTGATCACTGTCAAGCCGTTGATGCGCACGCGCTTTCGATGTCCTCACCAGCCGGCCCACGCAACCCTGTGCGCAGAACACAAGGCATCGTCAGGGCTCCGCGAGCAACAGCGTGCGCAGCGCGGCCTGGGCGATTGCCGGGTCATCCAAGCGCTCGGGATCGGGCCAATCCGGGCCGCCGGCAGCGGCATAGGCATCGCGATAGCGCGCCAGCAGGTCTTCGCGGCAGCCCAGGTGCGCCTCGGGCGCGGGCACCGCGCCGGCGCGGCGAGCCTTGATCAGCGCCACTGCATCCTCGCTCGGCATGCCTTCGACCCAGCTCAAGTAGGACCAGACCGTCAACGGTGCGCGCCCAAGGCCGGCGGTGCAGTGGACATAGGTCCGCTGACCTGCTGCCTGCATCGCTGCAAGCGCGCAGACGGCATTGACCAGATGCCGCCGTTGATCCTCGACGATAAAGTCGCGCATCGGACGGCGCGCTCGCTGCATACCGAGGGCATTGGCGCGCGCCTGCAATGCCGCTTCGTCGATGCCCCAGTAGGCCATGCAGTCATCATGCTGAACGGACAGCACCGCGCTGCATCCCGCCTCATGGTGGATGCGCTCGAGGTCGTCCGGTGTCATCGGGCAAGTGCCAACGACAATGCTCGGCGTGATCTCGGCCCAATTCAGGCTCCAGCTCCACATTGTGGCGACCTCATTCCCGTTGTGGCAGCGCCGGGGTCACCCCCAGCCACTTGGCTCGTTTTAGCGCACGACGCGCGCCGTTCCGCGCGCATCGCGGAGCACCCGCACGCGATCGCCGGGTGCGAAAGAGTCATCGGCGGCTTGGGTTACCGCAACCGTGCGGCCGTTGTCGAGCTGGACCGTGATCTCGAGTCCGCGCTGGCGCGTGACCCCCTCCTCGACAGCCGAACCGGCAACGGCCCCTGCGATACCGCCACCAATGGTCGCCAGAGTGCGACCGGTACCGGCGCCGACCTCATTGCCTAGCAGGCCGCCGATCGCACCACCGGCGAGCGTACCAGCGCCGCTCTTGGTCCCTTCGATCCGCACCGAGCGCACGCTTTGCACCGTGCCGTATTGGACGTCCTGCGCGCTGCGAGCCTGATCCCGAGTATACGAGGAGGCCGACATGCTGGCAGGGCAGCCGCTAAGCAGTGACAGGGTCGTCACGCTCGTCAGGATAACCAGGACAAGGGATGCATATCGTGTCATTGGCTCAGGTTCCTCATGTCGATCGGTTTAGAAACGCTATCAAAACGCCCGCTTGACTTGCGCAAATGTCTGATTTCGAAGGCCCCGGCAGTCATGCTGTTAGGGCTTCTTCGGATGATCTCGGGGCCAGCGTGACCGAGGTCGTTGCGGTGCAGTGCATCGGGGTCATCGATTGTAGAGTCGGTCAGGATCGACGATCGGTTCCGTGATGACCTCGACGCGCTCGTCCCGAATCGCGTTATAGAAGCAGCTCTTGCGGCCGGTATGGCAGGCGGGGCCGGTCTGATCCACCAGCAGCAGCAGGGTGTCCCCGTCGCAGTCCAGGCGCGCCTCTTTCAGGTGTTGGACCTGACCGGATGACTCGCCCTTGCGCCAAAACGCCTGCCGCGAGCGCGACCAGTAGCAGACCCGGCCCGTGGCCAGGGTTTCGGTCAGCGCGTCGCGGTTCATCCAGGCCATCATCAGCACCTCCCCGGTATCGTGCTGCTGCGCGATCGCCGGGATGAGTCCGTCGCTGTTGAGCTTCAAGCTCGCCAGCACCTGCGCCCAGGGCAGGCCCTCGCCGAGCTGTGCACGCTCGTTTTGGCCGATGAGATGGTCACTGCTCATTAACTGGGGCTCCTGACTCGGTTTAGACTTGGTGCGAGAGCCTAGCAGAGGTCGCGGTGGTGCGGTGCCGTTTCGCAAGCCTCGGGTCTCATGGCCCCTGAAGATGCCCCGGAATATGGCCCCTGAATCCAGCCGAGGCGCGAGTGCATCATGTCCAGCCTGCTCACCACCCATGCCAACCGTGTCAACGAGGGTCGCCGCTTCGAGGCCGACCTGCTGAGTGACCGGACCTGCTGGTGGCGGCCCTCTCGATTAGCAAAGACTGAAATACGGTTCCTTTATTGCCTGGCGTCATTCACCGGTCAGGGTGAGCGCGCTTAAGGTGGAAGTCGGCCCCGGTTCGCTGGTCTCCTCAAGTCTAGAGGCCCCCATCATGCTTGTCAGTCCGCTGTCTGATCCCCGTTCAGGATTCTCTTGCTTGGCCTATGGCCAGTGCGGCACCGCGCTGCGCCGGCTGTTGCTGCTGGCCTTGCTCGCGCTGACGGCGTCAGCGTTCGCGCTGTCCACAGCCGCGTCCTACGGCGCCGCCGCGCAGACCGCCAAGAAGTCAGGATTGCTCAAGGAAGACAGCCGGGACTGTATGCGCTGCCACTGGATGGAGACGATGGCCTACCGCGACCGTGAGACCGGCAAGATCGTCAACCTGTCGATCGATCGTGACGCTTATCGCCATTCAGTGCACCATGAGCTGGCTTGCAGTGATTGCCATGACCGCGGCTATTCTCACTACCCACATCGGACCAGCAGTGCCGACGAGGCGCTGCAGTGCGTCGAGTGCCACGAAGAGCGTGAGGACGACGGCGCACCGAATCTGGTCGGGCTCCATCACGAGTACGAGAAGAGCGTCCATGTGACCGAGGAAGTCGAAGACTTTTCCTGCTTCTCCTGCCACAACCCGCATACCTTTCATCCGGTCAGCGCTGGCGAGTCCATCGCACAGGTGGTGGCCGAGACCAATGGGACCTGCCTCGATTGCCACACGGAGCTGCTGACGCCGGTGCCAAAAGGGCACGAGTGGCTGCCAAGGCCGCAGGCGCACTGGGGGTCGGTCCGTTGCCTGGATTGTCATACCCCGCTCGAGGGCCGTATCACGGAGCGCCCATCGCACAACGTCTTGGCGGCCGAGGACAGCAACCAGCTCTGTGTCGAGTGTCACAGCAAAGGGTCGGCGCTGCTGAGTCAGCTCTACAACTATCGCACCGAGCAGGCGCGTGACGAGAAGGGTTTCTTCGCGCAGGCGATCTACAACGATGCCTATATCGTCGGCATGACACGCAACCCTTGGATGGACTGGATCGGTCTTGGCGTGATCCTGTTGATGATCCTCGGCGTCGCCGCGCACGGCTATGCCCGCTACCGTTTCCACCGCGAGCAGGAGACCTCGAAATGACCGCGTTCTATCTGTACCCGCTCTGGCTGCGGCTCTGGCATTGGCTGAACGCGCTGATCTTCGTGACGCTGCTGGTCACCGGGGTCAGCATGCATTTCACGCTGAACTGGCTGATCCCGTTCGATGTCGCGGTGCCGATCCACAATACGGCCGGTGTCCTGCTGACTGGTTCATGGTTGCTGTTCGTGATCGGAAACCTTTGGGGTGGCAACGGTAAGCACTATCTGATCAATCTCCGCACCCTGCCGAAGGACCTGATCGCTCAGACGCGTTACTACCTCCACGGTATCTTCGTCGGCGCGCCGCATCCGTTCCATGTCAGCGCCGAGCACAAGCTCAACGCCCTGCAGACCCTGAGCTATGTCGGCGTCATGTACGGTCTGATGCCCGTGCTGATCCTCAGCGGTTGGGCGTTCCTATTCTCGACCTCGCTGCCGGAAACCCTGTTCGGTATCGGTACCGTCTGGATCATTGCGATCGTCCATCTGGTCGTGGCCTGGATGTTGGCGCTGTTCCTGATCGTCCATAGCTACATCATTACCACCGGGGAGACGCCGACGACCAATCTCAAGGCGATGGTCACCGGCTGGCACAAGGAGCAGTCGAGCGGGTGAGGCTGCCGCGCCCCCAACCTGCGCCCAGCTGGGGACCAGCCGCGAACCCATAGCGGTTGCAAAACCGCGTTGCTGCAACACCAGCGCGACCGCCCTGTCCAATCTCACTGTGGCCCGTAACGCGTTTCTCTCGAGAGCCAAGTCCATGAACATCCGCTCCCTCTTCGCAACCAAGACCCGACGCCGTGTAGCGATCGTGCTCGCCGTGCTGTTGGTGCCGGCGGTGCTCTACAAGGTGGTCTATCCGGTCTTCTTCGATCTCTACACCGGGGTCGAGAACGCCCCGCTGACCTATGACACGCGTGAGCTGACAGAGGCCGAGTTCGAGCAACTGGCGCTCGAGCTGACCGAGGCGAAGCGTCGCGAGCGCGCCGAAGCCGTCGTGACCGAGGAGGACGATTCGTTCGCGCGTGAGGTCAAGATCGATATCCTGATGAACACCCCATCGTTCATCGAAGAGGGCGGCTATCCGCATATCGAATACTTTCGCGAGGCCGGTATCCGCGAGTACGAAGGTCCCAAGACCTGCCTCGAGTGCCATGCGACGATCGATATCACCCACGAGGACGGGACGGTGGAGACCGTCGATACGCTCGAAGACATCGTCAACACGGTGCATTTCAAGTTCCAGACCGCGGCTGGCGGTGCCTTCTCGACCTACGGCTATGACGGCCGTCAGGTCAATGCCGAGGGCGCGCGCAAGATCCCGGTCGGCAAGATCAACCGCGCCTGCGGCATCCCGGGCAGCTTCTCCTGGACTGGCTGGGCGGCATTGGTCGCGAGCCGTCCCGAGCATGGTCTCGACGAGGCGGCTGAGCGCTCACCGGTCGAAGCCGATCCGGCGACGGTCGAGGGCATCTCGCTCGCACTGAACGATCCGGGCAAGACCGGCCATGGCGATGGAGAAGGGCTGTCGGACGGCGTTGTACTGCGCAGTGAAGGCTGCGGGCAGTGTCACATCGGCGGCAATTATCACCCGGCGACCGAGAAGATGATGCCGGTCGGTGATGTGCCGAAAGAGGCGAAGGAGGGCATCGACTGCCTGATCTGCCATGCCGGCGAGTACGACATGAACCAGCGCTATGTGATCCAGGACAAGCACGGTCTGCGCTGGAATCAGGATCGCAGCATGCGCTCGGCCTTGACGGTCGGTCGGGCCTCGAACGAGAACTGCTTGAACTGCCATCAGCACAACATGGGCGGAGACGCCTACATCCATAACGTCGCCGCCAAGCATCTGGGCGATAAGCATCAGCGCCTGTTGCATACCGGCGCCAAGCGGGGTAATCCGTTCAGTCCGCAGTCTGATGCGCATGCGGCCGCCGGCATCAAGTGCACCGACTGCCATGTACCCGAGGGGCACAAGATCCCGCGCGGCCGCAAGGGCGTCGACCTGGTCGCGAGCGATCTGCCGCACAAAGAGGTGAGCTGCGAGAGCTGCCACTCGCAGACGCCGCACAACGTCTCGGAGCATCGGGCTCTGCTCAATGGCCATGTGGCGCGGCTCGCCTGCGAAACCTGCCATATCAAGGATCTCGTTGATAACAACGTCGTGCTGCGCGACTGGGTGCATCCAACCTGGAACGCCGAAGAAGGGATCTGGGAACCGACCGATGTCTTCCGTTCCGGCAAGCCCGGCGAGGGGCTGATGTACCTCTGGTTCAACGGCAATGGCACCTTCCTGGCCAATGCGCTCGGCAGCAATCCGGAAGGCGACGGCAGCTACAACCCGCTGATGGAGCAGATTGCCCGGATCGATAATCCGGACGTGATCGCCGCGGTGCGTGAGAAGGCCCGGGAACTGAAGAAGCAGTATCCGGATATCGATATCGATCGCTACGTCGAGACGGCGACCGATCCGCTCTCGCAGTTGTCACCGGAGATGCTCGAGAAGCGCCGCAAGATGGTCGCCGATAATCTGAAGGCCGCGATGGAAGAGGGCGAGAGCCGGATCTATCCGTTCAAGCCGTTCAACGCGATGATGTTCGAGGATATGAACAACCAGGGACCGTTCGGCGCGATGATCCTGCCGTTCGACTATGCCACCTACTACGAGACCGGCGATTCGCGCGCGGCGGTGGTCAAGGCGATCCAGGACCCGATCGTCCGGCGCATGTACCAAGAGCCCTTCAAGCTCTACATGATGGACGAGTTCATGGCCTACTTCGGCGTCGATGGCTGGAAGACCATCTATCCGCTCACCGACGACAACAAGCTGGCGCCGCAGGTCGAGCCGCATTGGATGCGCCAGATGGGCACGCTGATGGTCAATCACGGCATCCAGCGGGAAGGGCATGACTGCAAGGCCTGCCACCAGCCCGATGGCCTGCTCGACTATGAGGCGCTCGGCTACACGCCGGAGCGCATCGCTGAATTGACCTCGAACGAGATCATCGACGAGATCGAGCCCTGAATCTGCGGCACCTCGGCCGGGCGAGGTTGGGTCGAGCGGCTAGGGCTGCCGGTCGATGATCCAGAACGGTGTGGTGTGGCGGGTGTGCCGGCAACAGTCACCGAGGCCGTAGGAGCCCGCTTGCGGGCGACGGTGCGACGGTTGCAACCGCAGTGGTCGCCCGCAAGCGGGATCCTACACCTCGGTGCGCCTTGCTGGCCTGTTCGCGATCAAGGCTGATGGGGCGCACCCTGACGTGGTTCAACTGTCGTTTCTATTGAGGACGATGTCCGTCTCTAATAAGAACGACGTCCGTCTTGCGGGCTCGTATCGGTGCTCGAGGTTGAATCTGGCTGCTGATCAACGAGCGCCGCGACGATCAGGTCGCCCCAGACATTGAGTGCGGTGATCGGGTAATCGAAGAAGCGGTCGACGACCAGGTAGAGCGCCAGATAGGTCTGGGGCAGACCGAGCAGGTCCAGCATGAAGGCCATCATCGCGATACCGCCTCCCGGGATGCCGGCGGTGCCGGCGCTTGAGGCCATGGTCAGCAGCACGATCAGCAGCGCCTGCCAGAGTGAGACCTCGGCGCCGGCGAGCTGGGCCATGAAGATCAGTAGGATGGACTGATAGAGGGCTGACCCGTCCATGTTCAGCGTCGCCCCGAGCGGCAGGCTGAAGCTCGTCGTGCGTGGGCTAAGGCGGACCCGACGCTCCAAGACCTGCTTGGAGACCGGATAGCTCGCTGCGCTCGATGCAGTGGCGAGCGCGGTCGCGAGCGCGGCTCGGACCTGCAGGAAGAACCGCCACGGCTGCCGCCCGGTTCCGAAAGCGAGCAGCGCTGGCAGGAAGATGACCGCATGCGCCAAGGCCGCCGAGAGGACCGCCCAGAGGAATGGCCGCAGCGCAAGCACGTTGGACCAGTCGATGGCGGCCAGGCTCGCGTAGACCAGCGCGGCGATGCCGACCGGGGCGATCCGCAAGAGCACCGAAAGCATCCGCATCAGCAGCGCGTTCAGTGCGTCGGCGCCGGTGACAAGCCATTGCCGCTGGGTCGTCTCGAGACCCCTGCTGGCCAATGCGGCGAACAGGGCGAGCAGGACGATGTGCAGGATATTGCCCTCTGCCAGCGATGCGAACAGGTTCGACGGGACGAGGTTCTCGATCAGCAGTGCCAGGCTGAAGCCGTCGGCCAGGGCCGCCGTTGGGTCCGCGCTGGGCGTCAGATCGAGCAGGCCCGGCGCGATCGTCCGTGAGAACAGGAAGCCGAGCAGGGTGCCGATCCCCGCGGCGAAGGTCGAGGTGAGCAGATAGAAACCGAGCGTGCGGCGGCCGAGCCGGGCCAGATCGGTGCCACTGGCGAGGGCGGCAAAGACCGAGACCAGGATCAGCGGCAGGATCAGCACCTTGAGCAGCGACAAGAAGATGTCGCCGAGCCAACTGACCCAGCCCGCGCCGGCCGGGAATAGCATCGCCAGCAGGATGCCTAAGACGAGTCCCGCGGGTGTTGAGTAGAACGACCGCCAGCTCAAGAGGCACTCCCGCGGTTGATCATCGGGTCTGGCTGCATTGCTGCTCTTGGCATCCGATTCAGCCTTCAGGAAGGAGGCTCCAGAAACGGCGAGCTCGGGGCTGCATCGAGCGGGGCCATGCCAATGGTCTCGAGTAGACGTTCGACCATCTGCTGTTGCGCGTCGAGTGCGCCATGCTGGGCCTCGATATTGAAGTAGTCACCGAGCCGATGGAGCGCGACGTAATCGGAAAGGGAGCAGTCGAAGTTGCGCTGGCCGACCTGCTTATAGACCACATTGAGGCCCGCCGTGTTGAGGCGGGCGATCTCCCGGCGCATGCGCGTATGTGCGCGCAGTGGGCGCCGGCCGGCCATGAAGATCAGGTTGTCCTCGTCTCGTAACAGCCCCGAGCCGTGCCCTGGATAGCGGTCATGTGCGGGTATCGGGCGATGCAGCGAGATGCTGCCGCGGCCGCCATTGCCGCCCCAGCCATCCTGGTTGTTGTGCAGTGCCAGGATCGGACCCTGACGCCCACGATAGTGGTCCAGTACCGCCGCGACGTAGCCGGGCGCTGGCTGGCGCTGGCCGCTACAGCGATTGGCCTCGGCGCGGGTGCGGCTGAAGTTGCGGTTCGGGTCCTGACCGTTGAAGTGGCGCCGCCCGCTGCTGTCGATCGCGAGCAGACCGCCGCCGTAGTCGATCACGGCCTGCACGGCGACATCGAAGGCGGTGTTCTCGTCGTCGTGCGGGAGCACCCAGAAGGGTCCGTTCGGGTGCTGGCGATGCTCGAGGATATGGAAGGTCCAGTGGAATCGACCCTCGTGCAGTCGCTGCAGCCGATAGCAGAGCGGGGTGCCGCGGATCTGGGCGCGGTTGCGGCGCAGATCGCTGGAGTCGGCCTGCAGCGGTTCCATGCAATCGGTCATGGTCATCGTCGAGCCGGGCGGCCCGCCGGCGCAGCCCGAAAGCAGAGGCGTCAGCAACGCGATCAGTCGTAAGGCTGGCATCCAGCTCGGCGGTCGTGCCAACCAGGATCGCCTCATTCGTCGGTCCAGCCTAGACGCTGGAGGTTGCGCGCGACCTCCTCCTGATCGCTGTACGGGCGCTTGACGCCGTCTTGATCGATGTAGCGCTCATGTCCCTTGCCGGCGATCAACGCGACCCAGGGTTCTTCCATTGGGCGGCTTGCGAGCAGCTCGAAGAGTGCGCGTACGGCCTCGCTGCGATCTGGCACCACCTGCGGTGGGTTCTGGCACGCGGTCATCCCCCTCAGTGTGTCGTCGATGATCGCCTGGGGGTCCTCGTAGCGCGGATTATCGGAGGTCAGGATCACGTGGTCGGCATCACGGCAGACCGCGGCACCCATCAACGGGCGCTTCGCCGGATCGCGATCGCCACCACAGCCGAACAGGGTCAGCACTCGGGCCGCCGGGAACCCCGCGCGAATCGCACCGAGGATGTTGGCGAGCGCATCCGGCGTGTGGGCGAAATCGATGACGATGGTCCGGTTGCGATAGACATGGCAGTCGAAACGCCCGTCGACCGGCTGCAGCCGGCGCCAAGGCTCAGCGGGCTCGTTGCCGAGCAAGCTAGTCGCCAACGCCGTCGCCAGCGCATAGTTCTCGCGGTTGTAGCCGAGCCTGAGGAAGGGACGCTCGGCGAGCACCGCAGCCGGCAGCTCGGGCACCTCGAGCCGCGCCACCGGCGCGCCGGGGCCGAATCGGGCCCGAAGCCGACCAGCGACCTCGGCACTGCTGGTCAATAGCGGAACCCCCGTTTTCAGCAGCTCGAGGATACGCGCCTTGGCGGCGAAATAGCTCGCCTCATCGCCATGATAATCGAGGTGATCCTGGCTGAAGTTGGTCCAGGCCGCGGCGTCGAGCGGCAGGGCGTAGACCCGGCCTTGGTCCAGCGCGTGGCTCGAGATCTCCATCACCAGCGTGTCCGCCTGGTCCCGGTAATCGCTGAGGATGCGCCGCAGCTCGAGATAGGGCGGGGAGGTGAAGCCGGTCTCGGCGACGGGCTGGCCGTTCAGGCTCAGCCCGAGTGTACCGATGCTGAGCACGCGCCGCCCCGCAGCCAGCAGCATCGCCTCGCAGTACTTAACCGTCGTGGTCTTGCCGTTCGTGCCGGTCACCGCGACGCAGGTCAGCTTGCGCGCCGGCCAGCCGCGGACGGCCTGGGCAAGCGGCCCGGCCGCCTGCCGGGTGTCGGCCACGCTCGCGAACGGCACGCCCTCGGGAACGCCCGCCGCGTCCTCGCACACGATACAAGC
>JAAAOQ010000249.1 GCA_009908845.1 Gammaproteobacteria bacterium | reverse complement strand
CGACGTCCCCGGTAAGAACCAGCGTCGGGATGATGCGCGTGCTGCCCTCCGCAACTTCATCGACGACAACGCGGACCTGCTGTTGCCCCTGGCCGCCGTTGGATTTCCTTCTCGGGGCGGAGGGACGCCATGGGCGGTTGCCACATAATGCCGGAGACGCCGCAGCCGCGCGGCGCTCAAGGAACACGCACTCAGGGTTGGCAGCACCTAATGCCTGCCGGCTTAGCCAGACGGAGACGGTTTCGTAACGAAAGTCGGTTCGGGCTCCCTGAATTGAAGTGGACCCCAATCGTTGGACCACTGACCGGCTCGATCAAGTCGTCGAGACTGGTCTTGGCCCACCAGGATTTCTCACCATTGAAGAGGACGATCGGCAGCACCGGAGGCAGCGGGCTTCCAGAGGAGTTCTCGCCAGCGGCGCGGCCAGGTCCTGATAGAGCAATCCGACATAGGTCAACAGCCGCACCGCCATGAGGCGATCGACGCTCGACTGAAACTCCAGCAGCAAATAGACGTAGACCCAGTCAGGACCCAAACCGGTCTTCTAGCTCGATGTCAGGCAGCGACGCTAGCATCGTGGTCTCGATCTCTATTGCTCGTATAGAAGCACCAGCTTTATGATTGTTATCAAATTAATCTGCGCTCGGCCTTGGTCGTATCATGAGGCCACTGCCAACGGTCGCTCTGTAGCGGTTGTTCTGGGCGACGACGTCGGTAACGTCAGATAGCGATCGCGATCAAGAACAACCGATATTGAACGAAGTTATAAACCCTGAAGCAACAACAGGAGGGACGGAGTGATTGATGAGAAAGACCGCGCTGCTGCGCGTAACGGGATGCCGGGCACATCGTTTAGTGATGGAGGGTTGGGTTACGTACTCGGCTCCAACGAGCGAGATGCCGAGCGACGAAGGAATCAGGTAGCTTATGGCGGCCCATCGGAATCGTCTAATCTGCCACTCTTGATCTTGGCCGTCTGTACGGGCGTACCATTGTTGATCGTTGCCGAGGCCGAGTGGCTTCCGGTGCCTTGGTGGGGATGGTGGCTGTTTTTTATCGTTGGGACCTACGGCCTCAACTTCATCCTACGGCTACTGCCCAACTGGCTGAGCGGTAGCGTCATGGGGCTGCTACTAGGCGGTTTGGCCGCATTCCTCGGATGGCATTCCGGGGGCCTGTTCTGGTCCGCCAGCGCCGGGCTGGGCACTACAATCGTTATGTATTTGTTATTCAGCCGTCTGGAATAACGGCTTAGAAAGCTGGTCGCTCTGAACACTTGCAAGAAGACCATGCTAGAGCGGCAACTAACTCTAGTTCCGCTTCTGGCCCATTGCGGGCTTACCGCACCCCTTGTGGCCAACTCGGATCAGAGCGCCATCGCATCGAAGCGCCCCAACCTCGAAGCCTACTGCGGTGTCGCGCGCGCAGAGGGATCACCGGAACCAGAAGTGGACGCCGATGCTGATGTCCTCACCTGTTGCCTGGCCCCATGCTGAAGCGTCATCATGCTTCGCGCCCAATCTCGGAACGGCGCGCCGTAATATTAAGGCGGACATAGTCGATCACCGGCTCCCCAAGCTGCTCCATCACGTTGCGCAGGAACGCCGGTTGCTCGGATGGCGCCAACTGTTCCAGGTGCGGGCGCAGACAGACGGTGCGCAGGTAGGTCTCGAATGGCTCCCCGGGTTCCAGCGGCGTTGGCTCGGGCTGCAGCCAGCAGCGCACCGCGACGAAACCGGCCGCCTCGAGCCGCTGCTTGGTCCGCGCCGGCGCGGCGAAATGGGTCGCCTCGAGATCAACACCTGCGGCCTTGGCTGCCGCATGGACCCGCGCGATGTTGCCTGCCCCGCCGCATTGGGCCACCAGCTGCCCGCCCGGGCGCAGCACGGCCGCAAGATGTGCAAACAGGGCCTCATGGTCGTGAATCCAATGGAAGGTCGCGGTCGAGAAGACCCCATCGACCGAGCGCAGCGGCAGCGGCTTGGTGAGATCAGCGCACAGCACCGCCGTCCTGCTCGCGTAGGGGGCAAGCCGACGCTGAGCCTCGGTGACCATGGCCGCGGAGCGAAGGAAGAATCCCACCGGCCCGCGCCGCGGGGACTCGTCCCCAAGGCGCCAAGCGAGTGATCACTTAGACGAGTTGCGCAGCCGCTCCGCGAAGCCCCGAATATTAGAAGAGTGGCTAGAGCGCAACCGGCTCAGCTACCGGATCTTGGATATCCGGGAAGGTTTTGTCGATGGGGGCGAGCGTTGCCAGCACCGCGAGCAGCCTCGGCGGCGGCACCGGCTCGATGGTCAAGCGGTCGCCCTCCTTGCGGATCAGCGCTTCCTTACCGCGCAGCTCGAAGTCTCGCGGGATGCGAATCGCTTGGCAGCCGAGATAGATTGGCAGCGGCGCGAGGTTGCGAGCGGCGCCGATGCCGATGGGCACCGATAGACGGTTAGTATCAACATGACAGGCACTTGCCTGAGTGAGTGTCAGTTGTGACGCGACAACATGAACAATGGAGAAACCCCATGGGACTCTTGAGTGGCCTACTCGGCAACGCTTCAACCATCGATCCTGCCGAACTCGCCGAGGAGCTTGAGCCGATCCTCGCCGCCGAGGAAACGATCGAGGTCGCCTTCAAGGTGATCCGCGATCAGTTCGTATTCACCAACAGCCGGCTGCTGCTAATCGACAAACAGGGGCTGACCGGCAAGAAGGTCGAGTACCTGTCCATCCCCTACAAGTCGATCACCCGCTTCGCGGTCGAGACCGCCGGGCATTTCGATCTGGATGCCGAGCTGAAGGTCTGGGTCTCGGGTGCCGCCGAGCCGATCGAGAAGACCCTGCGTGGCGCCGACAATGTCACTGCGATCCAGAAGGCATTGGCGACCGCGGTGCTCGCGGCGCAGTGAGCCGCCGCACAGCCCGCGCGTGAACCAGCCGCTCGCGCTCGTCCGCCTCGCTGGACTCCCGCTGAGCCTGACGTTGCTGTCGAACCTCTCCGGCAGCGTCATCAACCGGGTGATGGTGATCGAGCTTGGCCTGCCGTTGAGGCGCACGCTCGCCTGCAGAATTCAGCTCTGCAAGGTGGCGTCCGAGGGGCTGACGCCGTACTGATCGCCGAGGATCTCGGCGGTGCGTTGCAGCCTCACAAAATGGCCTTCGGTCAGTCCGACCGCGTAGGCCTTGATCCGCGGGCCATAACTCACATTGGGGCTGATCCCGGCAGGAAATTCCGCGCAGTGGCACTGCCCGCAGGCGCACTCGACCTCATGCTGCCGATACTCGGTGCCCTGGATGCGCGCCGGTGGGATGTCCCACTGTTGGCGACGCTCTTTCACCCGGCTGGGTTGGTCGTCCAGCGCACGCCCGCAACCACAGCAGCCCTGTGGCTTCGCGATTCTTGTGCGCGAGAGCACTGACCCGGTTCCATTTGCGATGCCGCTGCGGGAGTCCCGCAGCCCAACCCCGTTCCTTCGGTGCGCCCGGTAGTCTTGGCTGACTGAGCGCGCCCGAGTGCAGACGATAATCGAGCGAGCATTCCGTCGTGCCGATGTTATGCCGTGTCCCTGCAACGAAGTACGCGCTCATCGAGCACCGGGACGAAGCGAGCGTACCGGGAGCTGCTCAATACGAAACAGCGGCTTTTCTGGCCTTTCGGTCGTGACCAATTCGTCGACACCATGCCCGACAGCAAATCCGGCATGAATCGCGTCCATTGCCGCGATCCCATGTTGACGGGCCAGATCCTGGGCCAAGCGAAGCACGTCGAGCGACTAGGGGAGGCGCTCCGCGCGTTCGAATACGGCCTGATAGAAAGCGACCTCGTCGTGGCGCCCTTCATAGAGCGGCTTGGGCAACACCTCGAGCCAGACTGCATCGCTGAGCACCAGCAGCAGGTCTGGGTCATCGAGCATCTCCAGTGCTGTCAGCCCAGCGCGCTCGCGTCCGCGCCAGGCGGTGATCAGGACGCCGGTATCGAGGTAGACCTGTTTAGTCATCAAAGATACCGCCACGCCGCTCCCTGACTTCCGCTTCGATCTCCTCTGAGGTCAGCAGCTTGCCCCCTTGCTCAACATGCTTGCGTCGCAGAGTCCAGAGCGTGCGGCCCAGCTCGCTGCGCGGTTCAAAGTGCTCGACGACGGGATCGGGGGTGACGGTCGCGGCAGATGTTTGCGTACCGTCGACTGGCACCATCGATTCGGGCAATAACGTGATCAAGACACGCGCCCGCTCGACACCGGGCAGCGGTTCCAGCAGACGAACCTGGCCGTCTTCGTAGATGCCTTCGATGCTGGTCAGCATAGGGATAAGCCTCGCTTCTGATGTGCCATTAGACTGAATATCGGCGTTTCGGGTTCGGTCTGCTTCACTCTTGCACCCAATGAAATCAAGATCGTGTCTCGGCCGGCGCCGATGAGCTTCAGACCCGGCTTGTTCACGCTGTCCAGTGCCTGGTCGCGCTGTTCCTGGTACGCATCGCCACACGCAAGACCGCTGTCCGCTGAGACTGTCACAAATTGGAAGCGCCCAACAGCGATACAGCGCGACGCGGTGGACGTCGACCTCGGGCACGAAGACGTCCCGCCAAGGCGGCGGGGCGTGCAGTCCTCCTCAACCAAACGGGCGTGGACCTGGCCGACCGAGACGACCCGCTCGGGATCGGCTTGCAGCGCATCGTCGGCAGGGACGACCTGTTCGCGCACCCTGTCATCGATCGCGCGATCGTGGGCGCGGCGCGCGTCGGCCATCGCGGAAGAAACGCCCCTTCACGCCGCCGAGGACCTCGAAGATGAGGCGCGTTTTCTCGCTGGGCGCTTCAACGCAGCGGGCCATCGCGGCATCGAGCTTCTCACGCAGTCGCCGGGTGGCGATCTCGGGGAGCGGGGCATCGGCGTCGTAGAGCAGCCGATCGGCAACGCCGTCATAGAGTTCGGCCAGAACGGGCGCGCCACTCTCGGCGAGCTTGTAGCTCCACTCATCGTCGCGCAGCTCGCCGGCGAGTGCCTGCAGTGCGTCGATCGGCGTGTCGATGGCGACCGTGCGGCGGCAGGTCGCGTAGACCCAATGCTCGAAGGTGGCCGCTGCCGGAACCGGCGGCGTCGCGTCGGTCTCTTCGATGTCGATCCGAAACGGCCCATGCCACTCGCGCACCCAGACGGGCGCGGTGCTCGCCAAGCGCAGCTCATCGCCGTCGTCGGAGTCGCTGTCGAAGCTGTCCCACTCGGGCCGACAAGGACAGCAGGGGCCATCAATCGTGTTTGGATGACGTTTTCGTGACTATAAATAAGAAAAAAGATCTATAATGTAGTCTCAAACAATCGAGGGTCATCGACCATGCAGGTAGCTGTCCGCGATCTGAAGGCTCAGCTTTCTCGCTTCTTATCCCAGGCCCAGGCCGGGGAATCCATCGAGGTGACCTCCCACAACCGGCTGATTGCCCGAATCGTGGGAGTGCCTACCGAAACCGCTGAAGAGCTTCGTGAACCGATCGCTCAAGGCGCCTTGAGCTGGAGTGAGCGCAAGCCCGAACTGCAACCGCCACTTGAGCTGGCTGCGAACGGCACGCCGGTCAGCCAGATGGTGTTGGAGAATCGCGATTGAGCCTGTTTTGCGATACCTCGGCTTTGATCAAGCTCTATGTGCGTGAGCCGTTCACCGAGGAGATGCTCGCTGCGGCGACAGCCGCCCCGTCACTGGCAGTGTGTCGGATTGCGTGGGCCGAGGCGATGGCGGCGTTGGCTAGGCGCTCGCGTGAATCGCCGGCAGATGCCGACGTCATTGATGCCGTGCGGCTGCGTCTGCGAGCCGACTGGGGCGATTACGTGGTCGTGGAAGTCACCCAAGCGCTGGTGGAGCTTGCTGGTGACTATGCCGATACCTTCGCGCTGCGCGGCTATGACAGTGTCCAACTGGCGGCAGCCAGAACGCTGTCAGAAGCGACTCGAGCGCCGGTGCAGTTCGCCTGTTTCGATCGCCGCCTCGAGAAAGCCGCTCGGGTGTTGGGTTTGGAGCCTGCTTTCGACGCCAGCTAGCGAGCGTTGCTGCCGATGACCGCGCCGATCCTCCCCGCCCCTGCCGCCACCCTTGGCTCCCCTGGTGCATCGCCGATTCCGCCGAGGAATCGCCCTATCCCGGCGCCCTGCCCCCGATCCCGGCCGGCGGCGCCGGCTGGCTGATCGCGCCGGA
>JAAAOQ010000036.1 GCA_009908845.1 Gammaproteobacteria bacterium | reverse complement strand
GGTGGCAGCTCGGCGAGTGGCGCGCGCGACGGTAGGTTCAGCGGCGGTGCATCGGCGACCAGCGTCACCGACAACGGCGATGCCTGCGGCGGCCACTGCCCCTTCAGCACATTATCGGGTGCATCGCCGCGGAAGCCGAGGTAGCTGTACTTGCCGTAGTGGGGCAGCTTACGCGCCAAGCCGGGGATCGCAGCCGGGTTGTCGGTCGCGACCCAGCCTAGCGCCTGCTCCGGGTTGGCCGGATCGCGGGCGAGCACGACGACGCTGTTGTCGGAACGGTTCAGGGTGCTCTCGCCGATCCGTACCTGGTCGGCCTCGGCGGAGAATGCATAGCCGCCGAGCGCCTGTTCGAGCATCGGCCGGAACCGGTTGCGCCAACCCAGGAGCCAAACTGCGCGATCATCGGGCAATGCATCGAGCTCATCGTCACGCCGGATCGCGAGCTGCACCGAGCGCCCGCGTTGCCAGGACTGCGCGAGCTGCCGATAGACGTTCTGCAGCGATTTCGGCGCCGACGCTGGCAGCACCACCAGCACCCGATCGGCGCCGAGGGCCTGACTGATCGCCGGCGGGATCTCCTCGCGATAGAGCCGGCGGAACAGATCGAAGGCCGGGTCCACGGCGATACGCAACGGTCGCGCCGGCAGATCGAGCTCCACTGCCTGCTCGCGCCCGTCCATCGCGACCATGCGCGTCACGGCCTCGTCCTGGCCCTCCAGCATGATCGCGACCGGCACCTCAAGCCGATAGGCCGGGCCGTCCTGGGTCTGCTCGAGCACCGCATTCAATGCGTAGCCGGCCCCATCTGGCTCGGCCGACGCATCGCGCAGCCGCAGCGCCGGCGCCCCGGCCCGATTCACCCACTGATCGAAGAAGCCGTCGAGCGCGTCGCCCCCGATCGCCTCGAAGGTCGCAGCGACATCAGACCAGCTCGCGACCCGAAACCGATGCGTCTCGTAGAACCGCCGCAACGCGGCGCGGAACTCGTCCTCACCGAGCGTCTGGCGCAGCATATGGAAGACCATCAGTGTCTTGCCATAGCCGACCGCCTCGGTGACGGCGTTGTGCCGACCGCGGAATTCGGTCAGCGCGAAATCGTCGTGATCGCCGACATAGTCGGCGTACTTCTGCAGCGCCTCGCGGCGATAGTCGGCACCCTTGCCGCGCTGCTCCTTGAGCAGGTGATCGGCCAGATAGCTGGTCAGGCCCTCGGACCAGTTGCCGGATGCAAAGTCGACATAGACCCCGTTGCCCCACCAGTTGTGCAGGATCTCGTGCGGATAGGAGGTGTAGGGGATGAACGGCAGCCGGATCACGCGCGGGCCGAGCAGCGTGAACGACGGCATGCCGTAGCCGGTCTCCCAGAAGTTCTCGACCAGCGCGAACTTGGCGTAGGGATAGTCGCCGATCAGCGCCTCGTACATCGCCAGATAGCGGCCGGTCAGCTCCAGGTAGCGATCCGCGAGCGCCTCATCGGGCTTGCGGAGGAAGACCACTGCATCAGCAACGGTGCCGGGCTGCCGGTATTCGGTGAACGGCGCCGCGATCAGATAAACCTCCTCCTGGCGATGCCCCTCAGACCAGGTCTCGCGGACCATGCCGTCCATCACTTGCCGACCCTCGCGCTCACCCTGGCTGACCGCGCGCCAGCCTGCGGGGAGATCGACCGTCATCCTAAAGGCCAGATACGGCTGCTCGGCGAACACCGGGACCCAATGACTCGAGCCGCCGAGGAAGACACCATCGGCATCGATCAACCCGGGCGAGACGCTGAAGCTGCGCGAATAGGCGGCCCCGAGCTCGGCGACCGGATGATGGATCTCGCCGCCGTAGCGCAGCGTCACCTCGCGCACATCGGGCTCGAGCCGCAGGCGCCAGGTCTCGACCGGCACACCGCGACGCGTCGCATCGAGCCGCTTCAGGATCGCGCCGTCGCTGACGACTCGTGGATCGAGCCCGCCATGGAGCTGAAACCGCAGCGAGCGCGGCGTTCCAGCAGGCAGCCGGATACGATCCTCGACGACAAGACGCCGCGCGTCGATGTCGAGCTGCACCGAGAGCCTGTGCTGGATCGGCTCCTGGTGGATCGGCTCCGGGCCATCGGCCGCAGCGCTGTCCACTCCGGCGGCGCTTGGCTCGGCGGTCACGGCTTCGACCCCTGCCGCCAACAACGACATCAACACCCATAGCAGCGAGACGCGGAGTGCAGTAGGCATCGGTACGGGTTTCTCCTCGATTCTTGAGTATCGGGTGGATCGACGCCGCGTCGATCTCGCGGTGCCATGGCGCCCACCGCTTCGCAGATACGGGCCGCGGCCGCCAATTGCGACCGCATACGCTCGAA
This sequence comes from Gammaproteobacteria bacterium, assembly GCA_009908845.1. Classification (GTDB taxonomy): domain Bacteria; phylum Pseudomonadota; class Gammaproteobacteria; order Chromatiales; family Chromatiaceae; genus Lamprobacter. The sequence continues at coordinate 24,394 of JAAAOQ010000036.1, read as the reverse complement.
CTGGTTCTGCGTCGTGCGCACCAGTCTAAACTGGGCAAGCGGTGACGAAGCGGCAGCCCAAGGACGATTGCCGCGTCCAGCCATCAAGCACTATGGTTACCTGAACGACATCCTCGCCGGCTCTTCGCCCGAGCGCCACCAACTCTTTACTAAGCCGATTTCCGGAGCAGACGCGGAGCTGTCGCTCAGCCGGCCCACGGTTTGGGCCCACAGTTTGATCCGGCCAAGACAATCACAGACCAACGAGACCGCATGACCCTGCAAGACGCCCTGAGCTCGCTCACCGTACCGGAGCTGAAACAACGCTGCAGCCAGATTCCAGACCTGCGCGCCGCGAACCGCAAGGACCAGCTGATCGCCGACATCAAGGGCTACCTGCTCTCCGAGTCACTCGACAAGCTCGTCGCCGGCCTGACCGAGCTCGAGCGCAACGCGGTCGCCGAGGCCGTCCACAACTGGGACGGCCATTTCCACGCGGTTGGCTTCGAGGCCAAATACGGCTCGCTGCCCGCACCGTTCAGCTACGACCCCCTCAGCTGGTTCAGTCGTCGGCGTAAGGACAGTCAAGACAGCATGCTCAAGCTGTTCTTCTACCAGCAAACCATCCCGGCCGACCTCGCCGCACGCCTGGTGCAGCGGGTGCCGGCACCACCACCGCTGCGCGTCGAGACGCTGGACGATGAGCAGTTGCCGGAAACGGTCAGCATCCAGCGTCCCACCAGCGAAGACCCCGAACCGTTGCGGCGCGCGAGCACCGAGATGCTGGTCCATCAGGATCTGCCCGCGGTACTGCGCCTGGTCGCGCAAGGCGGCCTCGGCGTGGGCGCCAAGACCGGCCTGGCGAGCGCCGCCGCCATCCGACGCATCGAGTCGGTGCTGCTCGGCGGCGATTGGTACGACCCCGAGGACGATGCGGACCTCCCGCGCTGGGCCGGCGGGCCGATCCGCCCGATTCGCCCCTTCGCCTGGCCGCTGTTGCTGCAGACTGGCGGTCTCGCCAAGATCGACGGCAACAAGCTCGGCTTGACGGCCAAGGGCAAGAAGGCGCTGTCACAGCCCGTCCACGAGGTCGTCAAGCAGCTGTTCGAGCGCTGGCAGCGCAAGGGCAAGCCGGATGAGCTGCGCCGCGTGGACCTGATCAAGGGACAGACCAGCAAGGGCGTCAGACTCACGGCGCCGGTGGACCGGCGATTTGTCATCGAGGATGCCCTGCGCGACTGCTGCCCGGTCGGCGAATGGCTCTCCATCGATGATCTGTTCCGGCAGATGAAGGCCGCGGGTTACCGGTTCGATATCAGCGGGAACCCCTGGAAGCTCTATCTCACAGAGGCCAACTACGGCTCGCTCGGCTATGAGGGCAACGCCAGCTTCGAGGTCCTGGAGGCGCGCTACACCCTGGCCTATCTGTTCGAGTACCTCGCCACGCTCGGCCTGATCGATGTCGCCTATGTCCGACCTTACCGCGCCCGGCCCGACTATTACGATCTTTGGGGAGCCGACAACCTCTCCTTTCTGAGCCGCTATGACGGACTGCAATACCTGCGCCTCAATGCGCTCGGTGCCTACTGCCTGGACCTGTCCGAGCACTATGCCGCCCAGGCCGCGGAGCGGCCGCCGTTGTTTCGTATCGGTCCAGACCTGCAACTGGAGCTGCTCCGGGCCCCGGAGCCAGCGGAACAGCTCCAGCTCGAGCAGATCGCAACGCCGGCGGAAGCCGATCGCTGGCAACTGGACCCGGCGCAGCTCCTCGCGCGCGGCACCGATGCCGACGAGCGCGAGCGCAGTCGGCAGTTCCTGGAGTCATCAATGGAAGGCGAAGCGCCGGCCGAGCTGAGCGATCTCCTGGCGCGCATCGACGAGCGCGCCACCGCGCTGACCGATGCCGGGCCGGCGCGGCTGATCCAATGCCGCGATGCCGCGCTGGCGGCGATGCTGAGCACCGACCCCGCAACCGCGGCGCACTGCAGCCGCGCCGGTGAGCGGCATCTGTGTGTCCCCGAGACGAAGCTCAATGCCTTCCGCAAGGGGCTGGCTAAGCTCGACTTCGTGCTGCCGGAGCTCGCACCTTGACCCAGACCGAGACCCAGACCGCCCTCATCGAACAGGCCTTGGCAGGCGATGCCGATGCCGCGCTCGACCTGCTGCCGCTGCCCGCCGACAAGATCGAGACGCCGCTCGCCGAGCGAACGGCGACCGAGGCCCTAACGCTGCGCGGCTGGCTGGATGTCCTGCGCGGTGACTACCTCAGCGCGATCGGCCACTTCGACCAGGCACACCAGGCGGAGCGCAAACGCACGCGCAAGCGCAACCTCTACCTGCCCGGCCTGCCCGGCGCGCTCTATCTGCTCGCGCTGCTGCGTCGCGGCGAGCCGGACGACCTCGCTAGGGTGCACCAACAGGTACGCACCTGCCTGCGCGCGAGCGTCACCGACACGCTCGAAGCCGCCTTCCGCGTCATCGGCGAGCTGGCCCAGGTGCTCGCCGGGCAGAGCAAGCCCGAGGAATGCTACGCGCTCCAGCACGGCTACGGCTTCGGCTCGCGGCGACCGCTGGGCCTGCTGTTTCGGGCCTTGGCGCTGTATTGGCTTGGAGAGCCGATCAGTTCAGAGATCCAGCAAGCGCTTGCCCGGTACGCCGAGCAATCCGCTCAACCGGGCACCGAACCGTCCGCCCAAGCCTGCACCGAGCCGGGCACCAGGCAGGGCACCCGGCAGGGCACCCGGCAGGGCACAGAACAAGGTTCCCAGCCAGCCGCTGGGCAAGGCTTCGCGCAAGGCACAGGCCAAAGCATCGGGCGGGAGAGCGAGCAGGACGCCGAACAGGCTGGGCGTTGGTTCCGGAACGAGGCACTGTCACTGCTCGATGCCGTCGGCTATCAAGGCGCACTGCCGGCCGCGCCCTCGATGCCGCCCGAGCTGGTCGCACTGACCGGTATGCTTGAGCCCAAACCGCCCTGGGCACTGGCGCTCGAGGCGCTGGAACGGCTCGCGCCGGATTCAGCCGCAACCAAGGACGAGCAGCCGTCGCAGGATCGGCGTCTGGTTTGGCTGCTGGTGATCCAAGGCAGCTACGCGACCTTGGAGCCGCGCGAGCAGAAGCGCACGAAGAGCGGCGGCTGGACGCGCGGGCGTGCCGTGGCCTTGCAGCGTCTGGCGACCGAATCCGAGATGATGCCCCACCTCAGCGCCCGCGACCGGGCCATCTGCGCCTGCATCGTGCGCGAGCGGCAGCAGACCTATTTCGGTGGCCAGGCGCAACAGAGCTACACCCTGGACCCGGACTGCGCCTTGCTGGCCGCTGTCGGCCATCCGCTGGTGCTCGCCGACCCCGGCGATGAGACACCGCTGGAGCTGGTGCCGGCCGGCCCTACCCTACGCGTGATCGATCGCAGCAACGACATCCTGGTGCAGATCGAGCCATTCCCCCAAGCGGGACGCAGCGTACAGCCGGTGCAAGAGGGCGGCCAGCGCATCCGGCTGGTCCAGTTCGACGACTCACACCGGCAGATCGGGGCCATCCTCGGTCCCGACGGGCTCGCCGTGCCCAAGGCATCGCAGCAGGCGCTGCTGAAGACACTGTCCTCGGTAGCACCCCTGTTGACGGTCCATTCGGATATCGGCGGCGGCAGCGGCGCCGCCGAGGTGCCTGCCGATGCGCGCCCGCACCTGCACCTCACGCCGAGCGGCCAGGGCCTGGAGCTGGGGTTGCAGTTGGAGCTGTTCGTGCACCCGTTCGGCGACGCCGGCCCGCAGCTGCGCCCGGGCGAGGGCAGCGCGACCCTGTTGACCGAGATCGATGGCCGCGCCCTGCGCTGCACCCGTGATCTGCGCGCCGAACGCCACGCGGTACAGCAGCTGCTGACGGCCTGCCCAGCGCTCGCCGGCGAGACCGCGTCAAGCTGGCAGCTGGACGACCCGGAAGCGGCCCTGACCGCGCTGGAGCAACTGCACGCCCTGGGCGATGCGGTGGTGTTGGACTGGCCCAAGGGCAAGCGCGTCGCGTTGACGGACCAGGCCCAAGTCGGCCAGCTGAGCGCCAGCGTGACCCAGAAACAGGACTGGCTCGAGCTCGCTGGCGGTCTGCAGCTGGACGATGGCCGCGTTCTGGAACTGCGCGAGCTGCTGGCCCGCGCCACCGAGGCCAAGGGCCGCTTCATGCGGCTGGGCGAGCAGGAGATCCTGAGCCTGAGCGCCGCGCTGCGGCGTCGCCTCGACGGGCTGCGCGGTCTCACCGACCGCGGCCGCTTCCATCCGCTGGCGGCACCCGCCATCGCCGAGCTGATGGATGGCATGGAGGTCGCCTCGTCACCGGCCTGGGAGCAGCTGCTGGCGCGCCTCGCCGAGGTCCGCGAGCTGAACCCGCAGCTGCCCTCCACCCTGCAGGCCGAGCTGCGCGACTATCAGGCGGAAGGCTACCGCTGGCTCGCCCGCCTCGCGCACTGGGGCGCCGGCGCCTGTCTCGCCGACGACATGGGCCTCGGCAAGACCGTCCAGGCGCTGGCGCTGATCCTATCCCGCGCCCCCGAGGGGCCGACGCTGGTACTGGCGCCGACCTCGGTCTGCGGCAACTGGCTGGACGAGGCCGAACGCTTTGCGCCGACCCTGCGCCCGCTGCGCTTCGGCCCCGGTGACCGCACCGCGATGCTGGCGCAGGCCGGCCCGTTCGATCTCGTCGTCGCCAGCTACGGGCTGTTGCAGACCGAAGGCGAGCGCCTGGCCGGCGTGCATTGGCAGACCATCGTCGCCGACGAGGCCCAGGCGTTCAAGAACGCGCTCACCAAGCGCTCCAAGGCCATCATGCAGCTCCGGGGCGCGTTCCGGATCATCACCACCGGCACCCCAATCGAGAACCACCTGAGCGAGCTGTGGAACCTGTTCCGCTTCATCAATCCGGGCCTGCTCGGCTCGCTGGAGTCCTTCAACGCCCGCTTCGCCACGCCGATCGAGCAGCACCAGGACCAGGACGCCCGTGCACGATTGCGCCAGCTGCTGCGCCCGTTCATCCTGCGCCGCCTCAAGAGCGAGGTCTTGAGCGAGCTGCCGCCACGCACCGAGATCACGCTGAGCATCGAGCTCAGCGACAGCGAGCGGGCCCTGTACGAGGCCGTGCGCCGTGAGGCCCTCGCCCGCCTCGAAGACGGTGAGCGCAACGCCAACGCGGGGCAGCAGCGCATGCAGCTGCTCGCCGAGATCATGCACTTGCGCCGCGCCTGCTGCCATCCGCGCCTGGCGCTGCCCGATAGCACCCTGCCCAGCAGCAAGCTCGACGCCTTCGCCGACATCGTCGACGAGCTGATTGAGAACCGTCACAAGGCGCTGGTGTTCAGCCAGTTCGTCGATCACCTCAAGCTCATCCGCGCGCACCTCGACGCCCGCGGCATCCGCTACCAATACCTCGACGGCAGCACCCCGGAGCCGCAGCGCCGCGCAGCGGTGACCGCGTTCCAGTCCGGCGCCGGCGAGCTGTTCCTGATCAGCCTGCGCGCCGGCGGGGCCGGTCTCAACCTGACCGCGGCCGACTACGTCATCCACATGGACCCCTGGTGGAACCCGGCGGTCGAGGACCAGGCCTCCGACCGCGCCCACCGCATCGGCCAGCAGCGCCCGGTGACAATCTATCGATTAGTGGCCAAGGGCACCATCGAGGAACGCATCCTGCAGCTGCACGCCAACAAGCGCGACCTCGCCGATGCGCTGCTCGAGGGCACCGACGACAGCAGCCGCCTGAGCTATGCCGATATGCTGGCGCTGGTGCAGGAAGGCGACCCGGCTACTCCACATCGCTAGCACGCAGTCAGCGCTTCCCCCCCGGAGGGGGCGGCTCGATCATGCCCTCCTGGCACCGCCTCGCCCCACCCACGCGAGAACAGCCAAGCCGCACAGCGCGGCGATGACCGAAGCCAGGAAGATTCCAAGCTTGGCCTCGGTGAGAAGATTCGGGTACTCGGCGAAACCCAACTGCGCGATGAAGATCGACATCGTGAAGCCAATGCCGGCGAGCAGCGATAGCCCGAGAATATGCCGCATGCCGATGTCGTCCGGCAGGCGCCCAAGACCCGTTCGGACCGCCAGCCATGTCATGGAAGAAATCCCCAAGGCTTTTCCGACGACGAGTCCGAGCACGATACCGAGGGTGATGTGAGACGGGAACTCCGCGTCGAACGCCACCCGATCAAAACTCACACCCGCATTCGCGAAAGCGAACACCGGCAGCAGGAAGACACTAACTGGCATGCCCAAGGCGTCCTCCCAGCGCTGCAATGGCGTTGTCGCCAGCTTGGCTGTTCGATACAGCTTTTGGACAATGAGATGCTGCTCCTCGCTGTCGAGCATCGCGTGCTGCTCCTCGCGATCGCCACGGCGAAACCGTTCCATCAAGCTCGACACCCCACGCCGAAAGCGTCTCGGGGAATGCTTCGCGCGTGCCGGAATGGCGGCTGCAACCAGCACGCCGGCGACGGTTCCGTGGACCCCGGCCTGCACGACCACATACCACAACAAGACCCCGCCGATGGCGTAGGGCACAGCCTGTTTCACTCCAGCACGGTTGAGAATCAGCAACACCCCAAAAACCCCGACAGCCCAGGCCAGAGCGGACGGATCGAGGGCGTCCGAATAGAACAGCGCAATCACGAGCACGGCACCGATGTCATCGACGATGGCCAGCGCCGCGAGGAAGGCGATGAGACTGCGCGGCACCCTTGAGCCCAGCAGCGTCATCGCGCCAAGCGCGAAAGCGGTGTCTGTCGCCATCGGGATGGCCCAGCCGTTTGCAGCCACGCCGTCCGGATTGAGGACGGCATAGACGCCAGCCGGGACAAGCATTCCGCCCAACGCGGCACAGACGACGAGCATCGCCCGCTTCGGATCACGCAAATGCCCGGCCAGCAGTTCACGTTTGATCTCAAGCCCGAGCAGAAAGAAGAATAAGGCCATCAGGCCTTCGTTGATCCAATGAAGCAGGCTCTTTTCAACGCGCCAGTGACCGGCGAAGACACCGATGTGCACCTGAAACAGCTCGAAGTAGGTCTGCTCGAGCCCAGAATTGGCCAGCACGAGTGCGGCCAGCGTCGCAACGAGGAGGAGCACACCCGCCGTCGCCTGATGGCGGACGAAGGCGTCGAACGGTGTCAGCATCCGTTGGAACTGCCGCTCCCACCGCGATTGGGGCTTGTGTGCTGACGCGGTATACGGGTCAGTAGGCATATTTCTCCCGAGGGGAGCGAGCCGGCAGGATGCCGATTTGGCGCCGGCACGTGCTCGGCTCGGGCCGATGGCCGGTCACGACACGCTCAGTGTTAACAGCTGTCAGCGAGCGCTGACCGAGCGCTGAGCGGTTCTTCTCAACGAAGCGCACATTTGCCGTCGCGCTTTCGGTAGGGCTTGTTGCAATCCCAGCGGTTTCCGGAACGATCGAGATGCGCATTCTCAGGGATGTCGATCTCCACGCATATGTCCTGTTCTGCGCGATAGCCTCGATCGCAACTCCAGCCGGAGCCATACGAGACATCTGTCAAATAGCTGTTTTCAGGCAACCTGATGCGGACGCAGGCATGCTCGCCCCCCCGAAATCCACGATCGCACGTCCAACCCGGCCCGTGCGAAGCTCCCGTCAGGTAGCCGTTTGCAGGCACCTTGATCGGGATGCAGGCGCCTTCATTCGCGCGGAACCCGCGATCGCACGCCCAACCCGGCCCGTACGTTGCATCCGTCAGGTAGCCATTCGGAGGCACCTCAACAGCCACACAGCGCTCGTTGTCGGCTCGATAGCCTCGAGTGCATGCCCAGCTCGCTGTCCTGGAGGAAGTGATATACGCATTCGACGGCACCTTGATCGCAACACAGAGCCTGCCACTCTCTCGGTATCCCCAGTTGCACTCCCACCCGGGTCCATAGGCGCTATTGGTTGCAAAGGCATTGGCCGGCACCACCACGGCCCTGCAGGCACCATCGGCCTCACGATAGCCTTGGTCGCATTCCCACCCGTCGCCATAGCGTTTTGCACTCGCATGCGCGGGAATCCCGCTGGAGTCACCCTGACCGAATGCAGACTCAGGCATGGCGACAAGCAGCGCTAGATGCAGTACAGGAAATATAAGCAGTGAAGCGGTTCGTTGCATCTTGATTATTGAGGACTCGTTCGCATGAATTGGCTGATTGGCTGTGCTTGCGAATAATGACAGGCTCGGGTTCGACCATCTCAGTAGATTTGCAGCCACGATCTTTTCCTCGACATCTCCATGATTCGCTGAGACCTGGCCCTTTCCTGGTCGTTATAGTCCTTGATCTCCAGCGCCTCGCTATCCACCACCTTTCCGGTTCTTTCCATTACCGGACCTTTCGCTTCTTCGGCGTATCTGGTGAGCCGTTTTTCGTTCATCAACACTCCTAATTGACCAATCGAGAGTGAACCTGCACGGAATGGTGATAACAATGCGCGTCGCCTTTGTATTCCGGCCGCCTTTGTATTCTGGCACTGTGTCTCCCTCACGATAGCGCCGAGGCTGACGAACGTCTGTTGGCTAGCGCACCGACCGATCGATTGCGATCGTACGCTCTCAGTGTGCAAGGCGTTGGCGCGGCGGCCAGGGGTTGAGCATTGCTGCGCTATATGCGCAAGCGCACAGACAGGAATCGGCCTTTTGACGTAGCGTCGTCACACAAAGGCAGATGCCATTAAGGAGCACGAACCATGGATTCTCACCTAAAGGAGTTGATCCACCAACGCCGTCGCGTCGCTTTGGCGTATCGACGCAGCCAGAGTGCGAGCGATCACCGGCGCTTGGAAGACATCGATCGGGAGCTTGCCGGCTACAACATCGATCTTCCAGGCATCCAGCATTGGGTCTTGCAGCAGAAGACCAGAAAACGCCACCCCAACCATCCGACCCCACACCATCCGGAGCCTCGTCAGTGACCAAAGAACGCCAAAGCAACAAAGAATCGAAGAAGAAAGCCAGCCTCACGCTGAAGGAGAAGCGGAGCGCGAAGAAGAGCAAGCAGGAGCCGAAGGGGCTGGTGGAAAACGTGAAAGGCAGCTAGCGTTGGTCACGCCGATGGGTCGTCGCCATCGGCGGTAAGGAACGCGTCAACCGTAGCTGCAGAGTCTCCTGGAGAACTGCTGCAGTGCGACGACGCCGCTCGTCTCGGCGTGCTTGAGCCAACTGTCCAGCTGCTTGACCAGCTGCTCGCGCGAGGCATTGGAGCGGCTCCAGAGGGCGACCAGTTCCTCGCGCATCCTGTAGAGCACGTCCAACAACGGACTGGCCGCCAGCGCCCGCTCCAGGGTGAGGCGCTCCTTCTCGGGCAGATTCTCCGCTCCCCGTTCCAACCCGCTCTGCACTGTTTGCAACGTCCTCTTCGCATTTAGCCCGAGGGCTGCGCCAAGCTGCCTTTGGTGGACCTCTTGCTCGACCGTCGGCTTCAAGCTGCCGGCAAATCGGGCCAGGATCGCATAGCGATGGGTAAAGATGGCCTGCAAGGTGCCTGCGTCGCAGTGCCGCTTGGTCGGGTCGAGGCGTATCTTGGGCGCTACCCGGCGCACCTTGGCGAGGCGCAATGCCGCGAGGAGGCGGATATACAGCCAGCCGAGGTCGATCTCCCACCACTGATTGGAGAGCTTGGCCGAGGTGGCGTAAGCATGGTGGTTGTTGTGCAGCTCCTCACCACCAATCAGGATGCCCCAAGGCAGGATGTTCCTGGAGGCGTCATTGGGGGCGAAGCGGCGGTAACCCCAGTAGTGGCCGACGCCGTTGATGACGCCGGCGGCGAAGAATGGAATCCACAGCATCTGGACGGCCCAGACGGTGAGACCGATGGGACCGAACAGGAGCAGATCGATCACCAGCATGAGACCGATGCCAAACTGGCTATGCCGCGCGTAGAGGTAGCGCTCGAGTGCGTCATTAGGCGTGCCGTGCCCGTAGCGTTCCAGCGTCTGGGCCACCGCGGTCTCGCGGCGATAGAGATCCACGCCATCGAACAGGACCTTTTTGAGTCCGTAGACCTGCGGGCTGTGCGGGTCGTCCGGGGTCTCGCACTTGGCATGATGCTTCCGATGGACGGCGACCCAGTTGCGGGTGACGATTCCGGTGGTCAGCCACAGCCAGGCGCGGAAGAAGTGGCTGGCAAGCGGGTGCAGGTCCAGGGCATGGTGGGCCTGATGTCGGTGCAGGAAGATCGTGACCGAGGCGATGGTGATGTGGGTCAGGCCGAGGATGACCAGTATGTATCCCCACCAGGGAAGTTCAATGAGACCAAGCGGCATGAGAGCGGACTCCAAATCGTGATAAGCCGTGACCGATTGAGCTTGCCCCCCCGCGCCCGCTGGAGTCGGTACGGCAACGCACATACATAGAGCAAACATGTTCTTTTGTAGGTGACCGAACAGACGGCCCCTGACGCTTGGATCAAGCTCTCGGTGTTCAGAAACTCAAGACCGGAGTGAGGCAACCATGTTGATCACATTCGAAACCAAAGCCTACGCCAACATCACCATGTTCGGCGATGTCGCCGTGACACTCATCAAGCTGATGGGGCATAGCGGATCGGTACCCAGCGCCCTTCTGGCCGACGATGTGCCAAATGCACTGGCTCATCTCAAGGCGGCGGTCGAGGCGCAACCGGACCAGCCCTTGGACGCAACAAACGGCCCAGCGGATGATGCAGAGGAAGGCGAGCACGTCAGCCTCGCCCATCGGGCATTGCCTCTGATCGAGCTGCTCACGGGCGCCGCCGCGGCGCACGAAAATGTGATGTGGGACGCTTCTTAAGTTATCTAGCGCACTGAAGGTGAAGTCCGTTCGGCGTAGATTTTACATCACCGGCAGCGGTCGCTGCCGACATGCCTGGCACCGGCCCCTCGGGAACCGAGAAACAGGGCCGACCGACGGTCGCGCAACAGCAACGGATGGCACAGACAGATAACAGGTGATGAAGATGGAAAAGCTCGTAGCACTGATTCTTCTGGTCGCGATCGGCGGATTGTCCGCCTGCAACACCATCGAGGGCGCCGGCAAGGATATCCAAAGCGGCGGAGACGCCGTGAGCGATGCCGCCCGGGACGTCAAGAAGGATCTGTGAAGCGGCACCGAGGCAGAGATCGACCCTCAACCACTGGAGCAATGTCATGAACTTTGATTACACCAAGCACAACATCGGCAACATCGATCGACTGATCCGCGCGGCGGTAGGCATCCTCCTAATCGCCAGCGTTTTCTTCGGCGTTCACTGGGTGGCCGGACTGGTCGGTGCGGTATTGCTCGCCACCGCCTGGTTCCGGTTCTGCCCCGCCTACGCGCTCTTCGATTTCAGCTCCGAAAAGGACGTAGCCCCCGTGGGCAAGTAGCGACCGAGCCGCCAGCCGACCGGGCCGTCAGGTCCGGGCGGCAAGCGAGCAGGCCGTTTTCGGGGCGAAACCGCGGTTCAGCCGGAGCGCGACCGCCCACCGCGTGGCTCTGCCGCCCCCTAGGTCCCTTGAGGCCGCTAAGCGTTTGCAGACGAGTCAATGGACTGCGGTCTGCTACGTCGACGCGAGGCCACATGCTACCGACCGACGGTTTCAATAGCATCAGTCACCGGGTCGGCGCGGTCCTGGCAGTCGCTGGCGGCGCCGATCATTGTGGCGGATTCGTGTCTTATGCGGATTGATTAGCGGGCCGTACCGAATCCCTCATCCTCGCTATGCGCGGGGACCGGTAATCCGGCAAAACGCATACCCTGTGTGACCGGGCCGTGCGGAAACAGACGTCGCAGATATTGGCGGCCGCCTTGATCAGAAAACGCCTCGTCAAGGATATCGCCGAGTTCTCGACCGCTTTCGACCGAACCATTCTCCAGATAGTAGTCGCGTAATCGCTGTATCACCTCAAAATGGGGATCTGTAAGCTCGACACCTTCTTCCTTGGCGATACCACGCGCCTGTTCCTCGTTCCAATTCTGCAACTCACGTTCACGTTGGGTGTGCTGCTGACTGTCAATATCGGTATCGACGCTCTTATCGCCAAATGCATCGACAAGACTTGCTTTTTGTTTCATACCTGATTTCAGCTCTTTAATGGTAAACAAACTGCCTTGCAGCGAGACCGCCTGTCTCCCTCATCCGCAGATAGCGATCAACAGGCCCAGGCCACGTGTAATCCCCTCGTGCCAGCCAACAGGCTTAGCGAAGGCCCGCTTCGCTAGCCTTTGGTCACCGCCGGTCCCTCTTTGGATGGCGCATTAATACAGCGCGCTGGTGCGTCGATCGAGATGACATTCGGGAACATATTCAAAAACGGAATGCGCATACCGTAGCCATGCAGCGTCACGGGTTCCTGCGGGCAGTCTTGTGTGATACGGCTCGCGAGCGCCTGGAGATCCGCGGAATTGAACTTAAAGTACGGGGGCATGAACCCGGCGTCCTCGTTGCGGAAAATGAACGTGTCAGCGGTGTCTGTATGGACGGTCTCGATACGATACTGGACATTCCGGCCATCGCCGGTCACGCCCGAGACCTGAACGTCCCAGGTGTCGGCACCCCAGAAGAGCCAGAGAACGGCAATCACGATAACGAGGACCGCAGCGAGGCTGATTGTGACTTTCTTTTTCATGTGTATCTACTCCATGTCTGTCGGAGGTTTGGACTCGGCCGCAGCACAGCGCGGCAGAGCCGCATGCGCGGGGGCTTGCGGAGCAAAAGGCAAGCGCTGCCTGACAGCCATCGCGGTGGATCGATCGGTCCGTCACGACAGCCACCAGCATAGGCGGGAGCTCGAATAAATTCAGTTCGGTAGCATACAGAGCGACACGGAAATAGGTGCGGATTTGATTGGGCGTTCCAATACCCCCGGAAAGGCCTCCGCGCCGCAGCTCAGAAAGGCCTGGGCCGAGCCCCAGAGATGGGGGCGGAAGCACCGGTAGAGCGTCTCGCCCCAACAGCGAATGGTCTCGTCCCGGGTCGCATCCAGGTTCTCGGCCCAAGCCTTGCCCGTCTGCTCACTCCGCCATCATATCGGGCAGCAAGCGATTGAACTCCTGCTTGACCACCTCGTAGCATTCGCACACCCGCGCCTCCAAGCCCGGTCGATCGAGCACGCGGATGCGGCCCCGGCTGTAGTGGATCAAGCCGGCCTTCTGCAAGCGTCCGGCCGCCTCGGTGACGCCCTCGCGGCGCACCCCCAGCATATTCGCGATCAGCTCCTGAGTCATATGCACCTCGTCCGATGGCAGCCGGTCCAGACTGAGGAGAAGCCAACGACAGAGTTGCTGATCCACCGTGTGGTGCCGATTGCAGACGGCGGTCTGCGCCATCTGTGTCAGCAACGCCAGGGTGTAGCGCAGCGACAGACGATGCAACGGACCAGAACGGTTGAACTCCTGCTCGAATCGACGGGAGCTCATCCGATAGGCCTGACCCTCGCTCTGCACCACGGCGCGGTTCGGCATTGTCCCGCCGCCGAGCAAGATGGCGACGCCGACGAGGCCCTCTTTGCCGACGACGGCGATCTCGGCGGATGCGCCGCTCTCCATGACATACAGCAGGGACACGATGGAGATGGTAGGAAAATAGACGTGCGTCAACGAACCGCCCGACTCGTACAGGACCTCACCGAGCGGCAGGGACACTGGCTCCAGGTGCGGAGACAGCCGCTCATAAACGGAGTCGGGAAGCATGGCGAGCAGGTGATTCTGCCTTGGGCCCTGGTCGGCGGGGCGGCAGGGAATGGGGGTCATGATGAGGCTCCACGTTCATCTGGCCGAATCTTCCGGTGCGCGGATCGGGCCCGATTGTCGCACGATCTGTACGCTAGCGAATAGGCGGGCCCGGCTAGGTTCCGAACAACGCAGGTGCGGTCACGGCCGAACAGATCAGCACTCAAGTGCCAATGAACCCTGCAACATGACTGACTCTGTGGTGGGCTATCCAGCCAGACTGACCTGCACAAGATGCTCCTGCCGGTCATCGACCATTGGAATCACTGACCCTTCCAGCTCGACCCCATCCAGCGTCAATTGCGTCACCAGGCTATCACCGCCCTCAAGGACGCGAACCTGACTGACCGCGATGCGGTAAGGCGTTTCCCGATAGCGGTAATGAAGCCTAAATCCGTCCCAGTCTGCGGGTAGACAGGGCTCGATGCGCAGCGTCTCTCCTTCCAGCCGCAGCCCCAGCAGCGACTCCAAGATCAGCCGATACATCCAGCCCGCAGAGCCTGTGTACCAGGTCCAACCGCCCCGACCGATGTGGGGCTCGACGCCATAGACATCGGCCGCGATCACATAGGGCTCGACCTTGTAGGTGGCGATCTCCTCGCCTGAGCGACCGTGGTTAATCGGGTTAATCATGTCGAACAGCTCCCAGGCGCGCGCCCGGTCGCCGAGACGCGCGAAGGCCATCGCCGCCCAGATCGCCGCATGGGTGTACTGCCCACCGTTCTCGCGCACGCCGGGGACATAGCCCTTGATGTAGCCGGGCTCGAGTGCCGATTGGTCGAACGGCGGGTCAAGCAGCTGGATCAGCCCGGCGTCGCGTCGCACGAGATGCGTACTGAGGGACTCCATCGCTTGTTGTGCGCGCGCCGGATCAGCAGCCCCGGACAACACCGACCAGCTCTGGGCAATGGAGTCGATACTGCATTCTGGGCTGGTCTTGGAGCCGAGCAGCGTCCCGTCATCGAAATAGGCGCGTCGGTACCAGTCGTCGTCCCAGCCATGCTGCTCCAGGTTCTCACGCAGCCGCGCGGTCTCCCGCTCGCAGCGCTCGACAACGGTCGTATCGCCACGCGCACGCGCCAGCTCAGCAAACTGCATCAGCACCTCATGCAGGAAGAAGCCGAGCCAAATGCTCTCGCCCCGGCCCTTGATGCCGACCAGATTCATGCCGTCGTTCCAGTCGCCCGAGCCGATCAGCGGCAGGCCATGCTCGCCCATGCGCAGTCCATGCAGGATGGCACGCACGCAATGATCGTAGAGGCTCGCCGACTCGTCGCTCTGACCGGGCAGGTCGTAGTAGCCATCGTCCTCGCCGCTGACCAGACGGCCGTCCAGGAACGGGATGATCTCATCGAGCACCCCAGCATCGCCGGTGATCAGGACGTAGCGGCAGATCGCCAAGGGTAGCCAGAGAAAGTCATCCGAGCAGCGGGTGCGCACGCCGCGCCCGGAGGGCGGATGCCACCAGTGCTGGACATCGCCTTCAACGAACTGGCGACCGCCGCAGCGCAGCAGGTGTGAGCGCACCTGCGCGGGCTCGGCATGGATCAGCGCCATCGCGTCCTGCAGCTGATCGCGAAAGCCGAACGCACCGCCTGACTGATAATCACCGCTGCGGGCCCAGAAGCGGCAGGCCAGGGTCTGATACAGCAGCCAGCCATTGGCGAGCAGATCGAGCGCCGGGTCCGGGGTCTCCACCTGCACCGCGCCGAGCGTGCGCGTCCAATAATCTTGCACGGCGGTCAACGCCGCTCGCGCGGCTACCGCGCCGCGCTGCGATGACGCCAGCAAGCGGGCATCATCAGCGCCGCGCCGACCAACCACGCCAAGCCGGAAGACGATCTCCTGGGTCTGTCCGGGGGCCAGCTCAACCAGCGTCTGCAGGGCGCCACAGGCATCCAGCGCCGGGCCGACGCGACCGGACAGTCGGGTGCGCGCCAGCGCCGCCGGCTGGCTCAGGGTGCCGTTGCGGCCGAGGAACTCGGTGCGATCGCCGCTCAGACTGCGGTTTGGATCATCGACATCGAAGAAGGCGAGTCGATCAGCAAACTCATTGTTGTACGGATTGCGGGCGAAGAGCGCGCCGCTGTTGGGATCGATCTCGGTGACGATGTGCAATGCCGACTTCGGGCGCAGATCACCCAGCACCCATTCGACATAGCCGGTCACGGAAAGCCGGCGCAGCGGCCCGGAATCCCCTGGCTTGGCCGCTCCTGGCTTGGCCGCCCCCTGTTCGGCAGGGTTATGCAGCTTCAGCACCATGTATTTGACCGGCTCGTCCAGGTCGACATAGACCCACAGCTCCGAATCGATGCCCGCCTCCCGATGCTCAAAGACGCTGTAGCCGAAGCCGTGGCGACTGACATAAGGTGTGGTGCCGCCGGCCGGCAGCGGGGTCGGCGACCAGACCTGACCGCTGACCTCATCGCGCAGATAGAAGGCCTCGCCATGCAGATCGCTGACCGGATCATTGTGCCAGGGCGTGAGTCGGAACTCATGGGCGTTCTCGCTCCAGGTGTAGGCGCCGCCGCTGGCGGAGACCACGCTCCCGAAGTGCGCATTGGCGAGCACGTTGACCCAGGGCGCTGGCGTGGTCTGGCCGGGCGCGGTGGTGATGACGTATTCGCGCCCGTCCGCGGAGAAGCCGCCGGTGCCGTTGTCGAACTGCAGCGCCGGCTGTGCTGCGGTCGCGGGCCGGGGCGTCAGATGCGGTGCAATGGCGTGTTGAGGCGTGAGAGGCGGCGCGGTTGCGGGCTGCTGGTGCGTCCGATCCGGCGCAGTTGCGGGCTGTGGCCTGAGATGCGCGACGGTCGCCTGCTGGAGCGCGCGCGCTCGGCCGCCTCCGCTGGGTTTGAAGGCCGGCATCTGCTTTTGCCTCGGATCGCGCCGATTGAGCTGTTCCGCCAGCGTCCCGCGCTCGTCGCTGAGGATGGCGCGCGCAATGGTCTGGAACAACACCCGATCTTCATTGGAGATCTGATCGGCCGGGCGGATGAAGATGCCGCCGGGACGATCCACCACATGCGCCTCGACACCGGCGGCGATCAGACCAAGGATCTGCTCTTGCAGCTGCTGGCGATAGCCGGCGTGATCCTCGTTCCAGATCACCAGATCGACGGTGAGGCCCTTCAGCCGCCAATAGGCATGCGCCTGCACCAGCTGATGCACCAAGGCGATGTTGGCCTGATCGGCGATCTGACAGAGTACGATCGGCACATCGCCAGAGACCGCGTGACTCCAGAGGCCAGACTGGCCGCGCCGATTCTGCGCCAGCACGGCGGGCGCCGCACGCAGCGAGGCGTTGGTATACAGGATGGAGCTGGCCAGCCGGCCATAGAGCTGGGCGTCGGCCGGGGTCGCGTTGAGCTGGCGCAGCACCACCTGGCTGTGGGTCCAGGCCAGATCGAAGACGCGATTGGCCAGTCGCGCGTCCTGGTATTTGTCCACCAGCCCCACGGCCTGCTCGCGGGTCTCACCGATGCCTTGGATCAGGTCGATGGTGGCGGTTTGATCCACCTCCAGGACGATGCACTGACGGATGGCGACCATCGGGTCCAGCACCGAGCCGGCGCTGCCCGACAGCGTTCCAGACGACTCCAGTGCCAGGGGTGCCGCAAGGGTGCGATCGCGTCCGATGAAGCGCATCCGATCGGTCTCGTAAGAGGGATCATGCGCGCCATCTTGAGCAACCGCCAAGCGCCCCCTCACCACCAATGCATGGAACATCCAAGGCGATCGTTCCTCTTGCGAGCGCGGCCGGCGATGGCAAAGGATCGCCGATCCGGGCTGCAGGATCTCGGTCTGGATGAATAGGTTACTGAACGCCGGATGCAGGTTGTCGGCGGCCGGTGGGGCAAGCACCACCTCGCTGTAGCTAGTGACCTCGATCATCCGCCGCCCGCGCGAGCGATTGGTCAGGCGCAGCCGGCGCAGCTCGAGATCGTCCTCGGGCGAGACGACGATCTCGGTATAGGCCTCGATCTCGTGATCGCGGCGGCGGAACTCGGCGCGGCCTTCGGAGAAGATCGCCTCGAAGTGGTCCGGCGTCGTCAGCGTCGGCTGGTAGGCACTCGACCAGAAGGCACATGTGTCCAGGTCGCGCAGATAGCAGAAGCTGCCCCAATGATCGCGGGTGCTGTCCTCGCGCCAGCGGGTCACCGCCAGATCCTGCCAGCGGCTGTAGCCGCCGCCGGCATTGGTCACCATGACGTGGTAGCGACCATTCGAGAGCAACTGCACCTCGGGATGCGGGCTGTTGGGCGTGGTGAGGACGCGGATCGGCGATTCCAGCGCGCCCTCGTTGGCGCGTTCGCTGGTGATCTCGCCGTGGGTGTCGGAATAGAAGGCGGTGGTCTTGGGGATGCGCTCTTGCAGTAGCAGCGCCGTGGCCTGAAACGACGGCACGGCGGCGAAGCGACGCTGCATCGGGCGATCGAGCAGCAGATGCGCCAGCGACAACAGGGTCATGCCCTGATGATGGGCCATGAACGAGCGCACCACCGCACTCGCCTGCCCACGCGGCAACCGCGAGGGCGTGTAATCGATCGCCTCATAAAAGCCATAAGGCCCCGCCAGCCCAATCGCGGCGAGCCGCTGCAGATTCTGGCAGGCCGCCTCCGGCGCCACCATCAGCGCCAGCGCCGAGGCATAGGGCGCGACCACCAGATCCTCGGCCAGCCAGCGCTTGAGCCCCAGCCCAGGCACGCCAAAGGCGCGGTACTGGTAGTTGAGCTGGGCGTCGACGCCATTGTAGCCGGACTCCGACACGCCCCAAGGCACGCCGCGCTCCTTGCCATAGGCGATCTGCCGGGCGACCGCGGTGCGATAGGTCTGATCAAGCAGGGTGTTGTCGTAGCTCGGCATCACCAGCAGCGGCATCAGGTACTCGAACATCGAGCCGCTCCAGGACAGCAGGGTGGTGTTGCCGACGGCGCGGGTCAGCAGACGGCCGAGCGCAAACCAGCTCTCCTGCGGCAACTGGCCCTGGGCGATGGCGACGAAGCAACCCAGCCGCGCCTCGGAGGCGAGCAGATCGTAGTAGCTCTCATCGCACCGGCGCTCGGCGACCCGGTAGCCGATCGCCAGCAACGACTGCGCCTCGTCGAACAAGAAGTCATAGTCGAGGCGGGCGAGGCTGCCCGCGGTGACCGCCAGTTGCTCGATCTCGCGGATGCGGATCAGCGCGGGCCGGTCGGCCCCGGTCTGTTCAAGCGCAGCGACTTGGCGCAGCGTAATAGCCAAATTGCTCAACGAACGCTTGTCGTGACGGCCCTTGTCACCCTCGTTGCGGTTCTTGCTGTCCTTGTCATCCCTGTCGCCCTCATCCAGACCACGCTCAAAACACCAAGGCGCCAAGACCAGCAGATCATCCAGCAATGCACGACAGTGCTGAGCCAGACGTCCTGTCCAGGCTGCCACCTCATCGCTTGCGCCAGCATCAAGGTCCTGCACCGCCGCTTCGGCCGCAGTGGTCAGCGCATCAAGACAGTCACACGCCTCGTTCAGATGAGTCGGTGGCGCCAAGCTGGCGGCTTTAAGCTGCTGATCAAAGCGCGTCAGCGGCGCCGACAGCGCTGGCCGTCGCCCAGTCATAGAAGCCAAGGTCAACCTCGAGGTCGCTGCGGTCAACGCCTCCGTCAGCACCTGCCAGGTATCAGCAATACCCTCCAGCCAGCGCGGATTCAGGATTGGCGCGTCGATCAGTGCCAGCAGCCCCGGTTGTAGGGTCGAGAGATGACCAGCGAGGTTGCCGCTGTCCACTGAGGAGATGTAACGGGGCTCGAGCGGCTCCAGCGATTGGGTGTCGTACCAGTTGAAGAAGTGGCCGCGATAGCGCTCCAATCCGGTCATGGTGCGCAGCGCAGCGCTGGTGCGGGCAATGAGTCCGCCGGCGGGCAGATACCCAAAATCATAAGCGGCCAGGTTCGCCAGCAGCGATAGGCCCATGTTGGTCGGCGAGGTGCGATGCGCCACCACCGCTACCGGATGTTCTTGGACATTGTCCGGCGGCAGCCAATGGTCGTCAGCACCGACGAAGGTCTCGAAGAAGGCCCAGGTCTTGCGCGCGCTATGATGCAGGAAGCCGGTCTGCTCGGCATTCAGATACGCTTCACGTGGCTTGAGCGGACGACTCAGCCACCAGGCCAGCAGCGGTGCCGCCAGCCAGGCCAGCAGGATCGGCGCAGCCACCGGCAGTACCATCGGTGCACGCAGGGCCAAACCGGCACCTGCGATCAACCCCAACACCGGCGCGATCCACAGGCTGCGGTAAATGGCGGCGAGCCCTTGATCCCTGCGGACCAGATCGCCCGCCGCGGTCCATTCGAGCAGGCCGCGCCGACTGACACCCAGCCGCCACAGGGTGCGGATCACCGCATCCAGGCTGAAGTAGGCCTCGTAGGGCAGACAGGCGAGGTTGAACAGCGCCTGCGCCAATCGCTGCCGAGCGGCGCGGACCGCCGCGGCCAGATGCGCCGGCCAGCGCAGATCACCAGGCTTGCTGAGCGCGCCCAGCATCGCCGTCAGCAGCGCCGGAATCAACAGGATGCCGAGCACCGCCAGGGTCCAGACGCCGGGCTTGGCGAGCACCAGCAGGCCGAGCATCAGTAGCGCGGTGAGGGCTGCGGGGACCAGGCTGCGGCGCAGGTTGTCGGCCAGCTTCCAGCGCGACAGCGCCGAGATCGGGTTGACGCGCGAGCGGCCATCCCGACCCGGCACGCGCGGGAACAGCCACTGGGCAATCTGCCAGTCGCCGCGAATCCAACGGTGACGGCGGCTCACATCGACGCTGTAGCTGGCCGGATAGTCTTCGTACAGCTGCACATCGGAGAGCAGCCCGGAGCGCGCATAGCAACCCTCGAGCAGGTCGTGACTGAGGATGCGGTTCTCGGGGAAGTGATCGTCAAGCGCCTCCTCGAAGGCCCCCACCTGATAGATGCCCTTGCCGATGAAGGAGCCTTCCTGGAACCAGTCCTGATAGAGGTCCGACACCGCCTGAGTGTAGGGGTCGATACCCGCGTCCTGGCCGTGCATCCGCGCGAAGCGCGAGCGATTGGCACCAGGCAGGCTGACGGCCACGCGCGGCTGCAGGATGCCGTAGCCGGCACGCACCCGCCCCAGCGCGGGGTCGAAGCGCGGCTGATTCAGCGGGTGCTCCATAGCGCCGATCATCTCCCGAGCGGCATCACGCGGGAGCTGGGTGTCGGTGTCCAGCGTGATCACATAGCGCAGGTTGGGAAAGATCAGTGGGTCACCAATGATCAGCGAGAAGCGCTTGCTCGCGAGCGTTGCTGGCCCCGGCCGCTGGACGACGGTGTCGCCGCGCAGGAGGGCGTTCAGGTCCATGAGCTTGCCGCGCTTGCGCTCGTAGCCCATCCACACCCCAGCCTGGGGATTCCAACGACGCGGGCGATGGAACAGGTAGAAATAATCACCGTTCGGGTGCGGGTATTTGGCATTGAGCGCAGTGACACCTTGCGCAGCTTGATCGACCAGCGCCTGATCGCCCGGCAGCATCTCGCTCGGCGCATCTCGGAAATCGGTCAGCAGGCCAAAGTGCAGATGCGCGTCGCAATTAGCGAGGAAGCGCACCTCCAGCGCCTCTAGCAGGGCCTCGACCCCGCCTGCGCTGCTGAGCATGGTTGGTGTCACCGCCAGGGTGCGCGCCTCCGACGGGATGCCGGCGGAACAGTCCAGACGTGGCAGCGCACGCGGGGTGGCCAGCAGGCTCGCCAGCCAGTTCATCAGCGCGACCGCCAGTTGACTGGTGCCGAGCACGGCCAGTACCGCGAGGATGGGCAGCAGCCAGCTCGGAGCCCCCTCGGCCTGGGTCAGCAAGCCCAAGGAAAAGACGCTCGTCAGCAACAGGATGCCGCTGAGGTAGGTAGCCAAGGCCGACCGCCCTGCCGGTCTACGCAGCGATGCCAGGCCTGATCGCGCCACCCCAGCTTGCTGCTCAAGCTGTGACAAACCGCGATCGACCAGGTAATAGCCGACATGCGCCGCACAGGCGTCTGGCTGGGCTTGGGTTTGGGTTTGGGTTTGGGTTTGATCTTGCGCCAGCGCGATCGCCGCGCTCGCCACCTCGGGCTCAGACAGCCGACCGCGCTTGGCGATGCGCTCGACCATATGCCGGTAGCGGTCACGGGTCACGAAATCCATTCGACCATAGATGCCCACCGGATCATCGCGCAGGGTGCGCTCAACCAGGCTCATGGTCTCGACCAGCTCGCGCCAGTCCATCGCCCCAAGGGCGCGCAGACTGCCGATGCTATTGCCAATGGAGACCTGATCCGCGGCCTGCTGCTGGTTCTCCAGCCGGACCAGCTGCTCGATGGTCAGCTCGGACGCGCCAAGCTGCTGCTCGATCCAGGTCAGCGGCAGGGCCAGGGCGGCGCTGCGCCCTTGCAGCCGGCGCGCCAGCTCAGCCACGAAGGCGCCCGACATCGGCGGCTTCGAGCGCGCCATGTCGGCGATCACCAGGATCAGATTCTTCGGATCACTGCCGGCCATCGCCAGCATGCGATCGGCCCAACCGTCGGCCAGGTTCTGATCCCGGCGACTGACAGCCACCCGCGCCGCGACGCGGCGAAGATTCTCGATCAACGCCAGGCGCAGCATGATCGGGATCGCCCACAGCTCACCGAGACGCAGCACGCTGACATCCTGATAGGCAGCAATGAACCGACTCAGATTCTCGGGGTCCACGCGACCATCGCCGTGGGCGATGATCTCCAGCGCGAGGTCATAGACCCGCGGCAGACCGGCCGAGGGCGCGTTGCCGAGACGCGGCAGCTCCCGGCTGTAGCCCTTGGGCAGATGCCGCTTGGCGGTGCGGATCTGCTCCTCGATCAAATAGAAGTTATCCAGCAGCCACTCGCCGGCCGGCGCAATCCGTCGGTTCTCGGTGACCGCCACCATGAGCAGCCGACAGACATCCACCAGGACGTTTTCATTGTCGGTGAGCCGAGCTAAGAGCCGATCGGGCGGATGACCGGGCATCAACCGATGCGCGCTCGCGAGATCCTTGCCGTGCTGCTCCATCTGGAGGGTGCTGAACAATTCCGAGCGCAAGGGTGGCTCGTCAGCAATGGAATCCTCACCCTGAAGGCGACCGGTCAGCCGCAACCAAGCGTTGCGCGGGCCGGCAAGGGTCGCTGGATTAACTGAATTCAACGGTGGAGACCTCCTTCTCGACGATCTGTCTGCATTGACGCAATCTCATTCGCTCTCCTGCAGGAAAGCGCCTAACTCTGTGCCGAAAAGAAGCCGTCTAGCCATTGCTGCTCGCGGCTATTTTTCCAATAGAAATCCGGCTGCAATGGGTGAGAGCGATCGAGACGCACGACCTTACGCTGGGTCAGCTCATCGCCTCGGACACCCGTCGGCGTCACTTCCACCTAGTATTCTCCAGGTGGCATCTGCGCGTAAAACCAGGGACCTTTCGAGAGGGCCGTCAGCACGGGGCCATCTTTCGCGTCCAGCACATTGACCTGAATCGCAGAGAGATACTCACCACTGCCCTGTGTCGCGAACATCAGATGGAGGTTGCATTCATTGGCCATGGCCTCGAGCTCTGTCCGTTCGTTCTCGCCAACCCCGCCCGAGACATGGCGAATACCCCCTTCATTCGCGACCACCATCGATCGCTCGTCAGCGGTCGACGCGCTCGCCTCCATCGCCTGTTCTGCACTGGCTGGCGTGAGTGCGGCTCCGACGATGAGCAGCCCCAGTGCGATTGCCGTTGCCCTAGACTGTGGACGGATGCTCATTGCAATACCCTATAAACTTGATTGAGTGCTAAAGACCAAACAGGCCTGATGGAGCGTCCGATTGGCCATCCGGCGCCGTTTGCGTCGATCAGCAGCGGAAATAGCGCCCCTGAAACGACGGTTCATGGCCGTCACCGGCCATCAACAGGCGATCAAGGGGCTATAAAGGTTGGGCAGTCTCCGGACCTGGCTGTCGGCATCCGCCCATTCCAGCCGACTAGGCGATCTCTGGTGGTCGGCTTACTCGGTCAGCGACTGCTTCGCTTCATCCATCTTGTCCCCTGCATCTTCAGCGGTTTGATCGATCTTTTGCCCGGCTTCTTCGGCCGGTCCCTGTTGCTCACAGCCTGCGATTCCGAACACAGCAGACAGCAGGATCAACAGGAAAAGGCTCTGTAATGCACTTGGCGCCGAGCCAGGCACAGGGCTGACTAGAGAACGGCTTCTCTTTTTCATGGTTATTTCTCTGTGTTGACGACAAAAAGACGGGTGTTCAGATCAGCAACCTTCGCTAGAGATTGTCCTTGACCTCTTGCTCAACGTCACCAACAACGGCTTGGGCCTTGCCCGCTTCCTTTTGGATCTTGCCCTTCAGCTCCAACTCCTCGTTGCCGGTCATCTTGCCGGTCGCTTCCTTCACCGTGCCTTTCGCTTCTTCGTAATGGCCTTTGACTTGCTTTTTGTTCATGAGACTCTCCGATACGTTCAGTGGATTGTGGACCCGCGTAGGGTGCTATTACCCATCGCTCAAGTCACAGACTACGCGTGAAACTGGATACAGTCGGTGCGGCATGACACATAAGCCGAGGTAGTTTCACGGTTTCACGGCCTGATCCATGCCATTACCCATAAGTCGCCCCCACGCTGCGCTGAGCCTCCAACGCGAGCACAAAATCCGGAACTCGCTGTAGTCCGATCCAGAGTGTTTTTGGT